>CANQBI010000018.1 GCA_947589435.1 uncultured Bacilli bacterium | reverse complement strand
ACACATGCCTTTCACGCATGCATTCATGGGTTCAAATCCCGTACGGGTCACCATTAAGCAATTAAAGAGTATTCATTACTCTTTTTTATTTAGAATAAAAAAGACTTGTTAAGTCCTTTTAATAAATTATTTTCTATATGTAATAAAGTTAAAAGATATACCAAACTTATTCATAAAATGTAAAATCAAAGAAAAGAACAAGCCTAATATAATTGTCGAAAGCAATAACATTAAAATTAAAAAAACAATAATAATACCTATTCTAAAGAAAAGTATAGCTCCACTATTCATAAAATCACACTACTTTCATATTTTAAGAATATCAAAAAATCTAAAATATGACCATCAATATATAAATAACCAAAGTAAAAAATTATAAATATAAATTATTTTTATTTAATTAGACAACTATTTTCATTCCCGGCTAAATCTTGGATTTTGACTTCTGTATTTAAAGATATATCACTAAAAGAAATTAAATCACTTACACAACCACTTTCCTTATCAAGACAAGTAACCGTCCCACTTACAAGTTCTTGCGCAGAATCATTTATAGTTATATCGCCACATAAAGGGGAGATATTATCATAATAAATACTATCTTTGGCATATAAAATACTATTTTCCGTGGCATCTTTAACATAAATAGATACTTCTTTTAAACCATAATTATTATTTTGAAATTCATAACTACCATTTATTTCTTGATTATTGATATTTTGCCAAATACAAGAACTTTCATTTGTCTCTTCTGTTAGACAATAAGAAGTTAAAGTTTCTTCTAATTTTAAATAATAATTATTTTTTAGAGTATTTGTATATTTATTATTACCTACTTCTTTTAGGTAGAATTTAGAACTAACATTATCATCATTTGTAAAATATAATTTACAAGATATTGTAATATCACTTTTAAGTCTAATCCCTGTAGTGGTTTCTTCTAAATAATCGGTCGTATTTTCTAAAACCTTATTTTCTTTATCGTAACACACTGTATCATTATAATTTAAGTGATAACCATCTATTTTAAAATCATTACCTTTATAAGGAATGTATTCTCCATTTTCTTTAATATAAATAGCCAAAGTATTTTGGGTATTAAAAACTTTAGGATTTCTACTTAGTCCTAAAAATAAAGATATAAATAATATTAAAGGAATAATTACAAATAATACTTTCTTCATTAATACCTCTTACTATTCTTAATTTATTTTACCATATCTTATTTATTTTTTAAATAATTAATGGCTTCTTCTAAAGTATGGACCTTTACAACATCAATTTTTAAATGACGTTCATCTTTTACTTTTTTAGCTTCTTCATAGTTTTCTTCAGGACAAAAGAAGATATCGGCATGCCTTTTTTCGGCTCCTAGAATTTTGTATTTAACGCCCCCAATTTCTTCAATTACGCCATCACTAGTAATAGAGCCTGTTCCCACAATATCTAAACCTTTTGTAATATCTTCTTCCGTTAGAGCATTATAAATAGCCAAACTCATCATAAAACTACCACTAGAACCAGATTCACTGTTTTTCATTTTAACCGAAACCGGTATTTCGGTTTTATATTCATAAGTAGTATGAAAAGCAATCCCTATTTTTAAAGTATCATCTTCGGCTTTATAAATGGTGGCTTCTCTTTCATAAGACTTTCCATCATTTAATACTTTAATACTTACTTTATCATTTTCTTTTAAAGTATTGATATATTCTTGTAATTCGGTAATACTTCCAATATTTCTATCATTAACACTAATAATTTCATCTCCTATTTTAATGTTAGTCTTTGCTTCTTCACTCAAATATATAACTTTATTAATGGTTTTGGTAATATCGATTTTATAACTTGATAATTTAAAGGCCGAGATAATCGCATTATCAATACCTTCATCCATATATTCCCGTCCTACTTCAATAACATTATCATATGAACCACTGGTAGTTACATCACTCAAAGGTACTAAATCCCAATCTGGAAGAACAAAAGAAAGCAAGATAAAAGGAATAGTTCCTTTACTAGCGGTTACATAACTCATCGAAAGTGTTCCTTCTTCTTCGTATTTCTTTTCGACTTCGACTCTTTCACTTAAAGGAATCGTGCCTCCAGTTTTATATATTATATAAGGAAATTCATAAGTTAAAAATAAAATTAAACAAATTAAAAATAATAAAAATTTATAGTTTTCTTTAAAAAAACTCTTAATATTCTCATATAATTTATTAATCATTTATATCACCTAATCTATTATAGCACTTTGGAGTATTTTTATGAATAATTTAAAAAAAGTTTTGCTAATATTTTTATTTATATTCTTTTTAATTTTAGCCTTTAAATATAATTATTTACTAGGTAGCGTGGTCGTTAAAGCGACAAGTCTTTGGCTTACTAAAGTATTTCCATCTCTTTTTATTATGTTTATTTTAAATGAAATAATTATTAAGACTAATGCTTTATCTTTACTTAATAAATTAATTGGTCCCAGTTTTAATAATCTATTTCATACCTCTGGCTCTGCCTCTTTAGCCTTTATTCTATCTTTATTTAGTGGAACACCCTCTAATGCTTACATCTTAAAAGAAATGCTAAGTAACATGCAAATTACCCTAGAGGACGCCAATAAACTTATTTATTATACTTACTTTCCTAATCCTTTATTTTTATATACTATTCTAAGATTAAGTTTTAATAACTTTATTACTTTAAAAATAATTATTACCCTTTATTTAAGTAATGTCTTAATTGGGTTACTTGTAAGAGGTAAAAATAACTATAACAAAATAATATTAAATGAGAATGAAAATAATAACTATAACCTTTTAACTATTATTCCTAATGCGATTAAAAAAAGTATGGATACTCTTTTAATGATTTTAGGTTCCATTATTTTTTATTTAATTATCAGTACAATCTTCGAAAATTTATTAAATCTTTCTTTAATGGGGAAAATAATTTTAAAAGGTATTTTAGAAATTAGTACTTCTTTAAATAGTTTACCTCTACTCCATTTACTTAGTTTAAAAAAAGAGATATTAGCTATTTTGATTATCTCTTTTGCTGGTATGTCCATTCATACCCAAATCTTAGAAATATTAAATGATACCCAAATTAAATACCAAAACTTTTTTAAAGGAAGACTTTATCAAATTTTAATTGGAACAGGCTCCTACTTTCTCATTAGTATAATTATGGGCGGTTAAGTATTCTTCATCTTTTCTTAAATTATTAGAATTACCCATATAACTTATTTCAATATCATCTAAAGCATTATTAAATCCTAAATTATTTCTTTCATGATATGGGTCACTATAAACAAAGATATTTAATTTAAAGTAATAATTAGATGTATCTTCATCTATATAAGAGGTGAAATATGCACAAGGATTTACTTCTGCTCCTTGCATTTTATAAGTAAATTTATTATCAATTCCCCTGTAACGCATTAAATAAGTATTATCTTCTTTTAAAGTTTCTAAAGTAGTTTTAACTTCTTTTCCTTCAACATCATAATAGAAGTCCAAAACTAAATTATCCGAAGTTGATTCATCTTTTAGGCCGACTAAACGATATTTATTTAATTCATTTTCTAAATTATAAATTATTTCCATTCTATTGATTTGGTTATTTGAAGCATAATCATTATTCTTGGATTCATTTTTTAAATCAATTAAAAGTTCAAATAAGAACACTAATACGACACTTATTAAAATAATACTTACCAGTATTTCCATTAAAGACATTCCTTTATTATTTAACATAAAAACCTCCTAGTGATCTAGATTAAAATAGGCATAACAACGGTCTTTTTTTATGGTATCAACAATAACGCGCCCATCTTCCATACTTAATGTAGACCCTTTTTCACAATAACTTAAATTATTATCAAAAATATACCCCTCTTTAGGCATATTATATTCGATTTCATATTCTTTAGTCTCTTCGTTCCAAACTTTAAAATATAAATTAACATCTAAAGTATTAATATCCGAAAATTCCTCTTTAATTTTATCTTTATACTCATTTAGTAAAAACCTAGTTTTCGAATAAGATGAGATAACAAAAACTAAAAGGGTTAAAAAGATAATAAAGAAAGTATAAATTAGAGATGTTGAAATAAAACCATTTTTCTTCATAATTACACACTTACCCAACTATAAAAATTTTGACAATGACTATTTTCACAAGGATGATAAGAAACTGCAAAAATATAGGCTGATGAATCTTCCACATAAATAGTCTTTAAATAATTAATAAAATCTTCATCTAAAGTTAAATATAAATAATTACAATCTTCAAATTCTAAGCATTCTTTATCTAAACTACAACTAGCACTACATTTTTTTAAATTATCTATTTTATTGTTTTTTAATATAATCATTTGTTTAACAGCAAAATCTTGAATCATTTGACTCACAAAAGCTCCTTCGCTTTCATAACCTAAAAACAAATCTTTCGTATCCATACCAATTACATGAAAATAAACATCTTCATTATTTTCTAAATCTCTTATAATAGGCATAATATTTAAAGAAGTTATTTTATCTCTTAAATAATGGGTTCGATAAATAAAAGCAGCATCATCATAATAAACTCTTACCTTTTCACTTTCATATAAGTGCGTAAAAGAAGAATAGATTAAAAGCAAAGAACCTGTTAAAACGACAATAGCAATAATTGTTTCAATAAAAACAAAACCATTTCTTTTCATCTATGCCACTTCCCTATTATTAATTATAACTTATCCTAAAACTTTTGACAAGTTTAGGAACTATATTAAAAAAAGAAGTTTTAATCTTCTAAAACTCCTAAAAATTTCTAAATTAGCGCTCTCTTTTTCGTACTGGCCCACCACAAAATCTTTTCATATCATCTGCTTGACGCTCGTATTCTTCATCAGATAATGTTCTTTGTCCCCACAATTTACTTGGTCTTTGAAATAAATCACTATTGGCACAATAAGACAAAGGGTCATAATATCTTCTTCTAGTATCACGTCCATCAAAATCACTATAATCTGGTGTTGCCCCTAAACTATCTAAATGGATTGAACCACTTGCTTTATTCATGTTTTTTTCTCCTTTGTATTTATTATATGGTATAAAAAATAGAAAATCAAGAAATTATACTAAAAAAGAAGTTTTAATCTTCTAAAACTCCTTTAATTCTTCTTACACCAGCACTTGATGATTCTTCTTTCGTAATTCTAAAATGCCCAAGTACTCCGGTATTTTCGACATGAGGTCCCCCACAAATTTCTTTAGATAAATTACCAATGGTATAAACTTTTACTAAACTACCATATTTATTTTCAAATGTTCCATGAGCGCCCTCTTTTTTCGCATCTTCATAAGACATTTCTTTCCAAGTAACCGGCGTATTAGTTTTAATCATTTCATTAACTCTATTTTCAATTCTCGCCTTTTCTTCATCCGTAAGTTTATGGTCACAGTTAAAATCAAAACGAATTCTTTCACTAGTTATATTACATCCTTTTTGAATAACATCTTTACCATAAATTTCTTGTAAAGTGGCAAGAAGAAGGTGAGCTAAAGTATGATATTTCGTTGACTCTTCAGAAGTATCCGCAAGACCTCCTTTAAATGAACCAGCATCAATAGTTCTTGATTTATCTTGATGTTCTTTAAAGCATTTTTTGAATCCTTCAATATCCACTTTTAAGTTATTTTCAGCTGCTAGTTCTTCGGTCATTTCAATGGGAAAACCAAAAGTATCAAACAATTTGAAAGCATCTTCTCCTTTTAGGGTATCTCCTTCTAAATGCTTAATAGTCTTATAAAATAATCTTTCCCCATCTTTAATGGTTTTACTAAACTTATCATATTCTTTATCTAATTCTCTAAATATTGCTTCTTTATTTCTAGTTAGTTCGGAATATATTTCTTGGTAGTCTTCAATATAAAGATTAGCTAGTTCTTTTAAAACATTTTCATTAATATTTAATTTTCTTAAATGTCTAATGGCTCTTCTTAAAAGTCTTCTTAAGACATAACCGGCTCCAATGTTACTTGGCGTAATACCATGGTCATCTCCTAGAATAAAGGTACTAGTACGAACATGGTCCATAATAATTCTAAATGATTTTTTATTATCTTCATATTTAAGTCCGGATAATTCTTCTAATTTTTCTTTAATTCTTTTGAAGATATCAGAATCATAAACACTTTCTAAATTATTTAAAACCGTAATAGTTCTTTCTAAGCCCATACCTGTATCCACATTTTGTTGTTTTAATTTCGTTAAATTACCATCTTCACTTTTGTAGTATTCCATAAAAACATCGTTCCAAATTTCTAAGTATTTACCACAATCACAAGCCGGACTACAATCTGGTCCACAAGCCGGTTTTCCCGTGTCATAGAACATTTCCGTATCCGGGCCACATGGACCAATACCACTACCTAAAATCCAGAAGTTATTTTCTTTAGGCAAGAAGAATAAATGACTTTCCTCAACTCCTAAACTTTTCCAAATATTATATGATTCATTATCTCTTGGAGCATCATCGTCTCCTCCAAAAACAGAAAAATATAATTTATCTTTCGGAATACCTAAATAATCTTCACTAGTTAAGAATTCAAAGCTAAATTTGATGGCGTCTTCCTTAAAGTAATCACCTAAACTCCAATTACCAAGCATTTCAAAAAATGTTAAGTGAGAAGCATCTCCAACTTCATCAATATCACTAGTTCTAATACATTTTTGAACATCGGTAAGTCTTTTACCACTAGGATGATTAGTTCCGAGTAAATAAGGAACTAAAGGATGCATCCCGGCTGTTGTAAATAAAACAGTTGGATCATTTTCCGGAATAATGGAAGCTGATTCAATTATTTTATGTCCTTTACTTTCAAAAAATTTTAAATACATTTCCCTTAAATTTTCGGCTGTTAATTTTTTCATTATTCTAATCCTTCCAAATATTTAAATATTTTATCTTTTAAAACACTTATATCATCATTTGCCACAATATAATCAAATTCCGCATAAGAATCTAAGGCCGTTTCTGATATATGCGCTTGTTCTTCAAGCGTTAAATTACTTTTACTAAATTGATTTTCGACACAAATAACATAAACATTATCATAGTTTAGTTTTATATCTTCAATTTCTTCAGGGAATCTCGCCCCACATACGACAACATTATCCGTCATTGTTTCATAGATTTTTAAATCATCAAGAATGTGACGAATAAAGTATTTAGAATCAATTTCTCTTATTTTATCTCCAAGTTCTTGTAAATACTTTCTTGGTTTCGTATTAGGGTTCCCATCCCAATCAGATAACTCTTGAGCAAGCAATTTTAAATTCTTACTATATTCCGTAATAACACAACTTTGTAACTTATAAATATAGTATTCTTTAATTAATTTAGCTACCTCTCCTTTACCACTTCCCGCTTTACCAGCAATTAAAAATATTCGCATTTTCCTCTTCCTTTCTTATTAAAATAAAAAGAATGGTACTAAAAGGAGTCTATATAGACGGTACCATCCTTTGTTTTACTTATTTAATTGTTAACGATTTATTTTACCGATTAATCTTAAAAAGGAGCAATTATTTAAACCATTTATTAGTTTTCACCAACCACTAACTCTCTTTAAAAATGTCTTAAATAACATCTTTTCGCATTGATTACAAAATTAATATATCATACTTTTTACTTATTTTCTAGTTTTTCTTTTGTAAATGTATATAATACTCTTGCAATTGTCAAGATTGGGGCCGCTAAAATCATACCGATGATACCAAAGAAATGACCAAAGACTAGAAGGGCAATAATAATAGCCACCGGATGTGTTTGACTAGCTTTACTCATAATAATTGGTTGTAAAATATAATTTTCAAATATTTGAACAATGACACAAATAATAAGCGTTCCAATACCTATTAATGGAGATTGGGTAAGACCCACAATAACCGCGGCTGCTCCGCCAATATATGGTCCAATAAAAGGTATTAAATCGGTAAGTCCACAAAATAAACCAAATAATATGGGAGCATTTAAACCTACTAAAGCAAAACCAATGGAATCACATATAAGAACGACTAAGGCTACTAAGAAAGTTCCATTAACACATTTTCTAACCTCCGTACCCATCCTATTTGAAAGATTAATGACATCTTTTTTAAATTTATTCGGAATTAACTTTTTAATATGTTCACCGATATTATCATAATCAATTAAAAGATAAATACCGATAATTAAACTCATTAAAAATGTTCCAACTCCACTAAATAGACCCACAATAAAATTAATAATGGTATTTGGTAAAGTTTTCGCAAAATCCGTACCAAAAGTGGTAATTTCACTTAATAATTTGGCTTGGAAATCCCCTAAATTTAAACCATTCTCGGCTAAGCTTTTAAAGAGATTATTAATATTTTGCGTAATACTTTCGACAAATCCTGGAATTAAACCAACTAACTCATTTACTTCGTTATAAACAGTTGGAATAAAAATATACATTATGCCAAATAAGATTAAAACAAAAGCAGAAAATACCATTATGGCACTTAAAGTATTATTTTTAATCTTTTGACTTACCTTAATAGTTATTGGTCTTAAAAGCCAAGCAATGACAAAACCAATAAAGAACGGACTAATAACTTTTAATAAATCTGTAAAAATAGGCATTATTTTAAGTTGCTTAATCGCAATAATAACGGCTAAAATTAAACAAGCAATAAAAACAAAATAAAGAATTTTTAAGATTTTTTTAGTTAAAGATAAAACTTCATTAACATCATTAGTATTAATATCTTTTTCTAATTTGCCTTTCACAAATCATCACCTCTATTACAATTATACTATAATAATATTTAATAAACTATTAAATTTAATTATATTAGACAAAAATAAGCACTTTTTGTGCTTACTTTGTCATATCATTAGCTTTATCTAATAAATTATTAATTAGTTTATCAGCTTTAACTTTTGGTATTTTGATTCATTAAAATATAAGCTCCCATTCCCATAACACCACCAAGAGCAATTGGAACTATTAAACTCATTTTTTTCATTATCCACCTCTATAGTTAGTATGGAATAAATATTTTTAATTATGTATAAAAGTCTCTAATAATCTTTCTTTTAAAGTGGTTTTTCTGTAGGTACTATAATCATTAAATACCCCTTTATAGAAGGCCGCTGCATCGCCAATAATAATTAAACTTTTTTTTGCCCTACTTACGCCCGTATATAATATTTTATTATAAAGCATCGGAGCAAATTGATAACAAATGGGCATAATAACATGGTCAAATTCACTACCTTGACTTTTATGGATTGATATGGCATAAGCATGTTTAATGTTTTTTAAATCTTTTTTATTATACATGACTAAATTACCATCAAAATCAATCGTTACAACTTCTTTTTTATAAGGACTTCCAATCGTGGCAATACTTTTAATAAAACCAATATCCCCATTAAAAACAAAATTATCCGCGTTATTCGCAAGTTGCAATACTTTATCACCTTCCCTATATACGACATCCCCATATGTAATGGTTCTTTGTCCTCGGTCTGGATTAAAGACTTTCGCTAAAATTTGGTTTAAATTATCAATGCCATTTTCACCCTTATACATCGGACACAAGACTTGTAATCGGTTTTCATCATAACCTTTTTTAAGACCTTCTTCGACAATCTTTTTAATTGTTTTGGAAATACTATGAGTATCGGTTACTAAAAAATTATAATCATCTTTTTTTAGAGTAAAACTTTCACTCAAATCTTTATTTTTGATTTCTCTGGCTAAATATGGAATATAAGAATTATCACTTTGACGATAAATATATTCTAAAGGAACAAAGTTAAATAAATCACTATCGATTAAATCTTGTAAAACAAGACCTGCTGATACTGAAGGAAGTTGAAAAGCATCTCCGACTAAAATAAGTTTCACATAACTATGTAAGCCTTTAAGTAAGGATGCTAAAAGCATGGAATCAATCATACTTACTTCATCCACAATAATTAATTTTTGAAAATTTTTATTGTTCTCATTTATGCCAAAGGCATTTAAATCTTTATTCCATTTTAAATACCTATGGATAGTAGAGGCGGGAAGTCCTGTTGAGGTACTCATCTTTTTACTAGCTCTCCCCGTTGGAGCCAAAAGGGCAATTTGTTCAATTACTTCTAAATTACTTAATCTATTAGTTTCAATATATAATTTAACTATCGCATTAATAATCGTAGTTTTACCAGTTCCCGGTCCCCCACTTATAATGGTTATATTATTATTTAAGGCTTCACTAATCGCCCTCTTTTGATCATCATTATAAGTTATCTTTAACTTTTCTTCTAACTTCTTAATCTTTTCACTATAATCTATTTTTTTAATTTTTTTATCACTTATTTTATATAATAACTCACTAATATCTTTTTCGGATGCATAATACTCCCCTAAATAAACTTTATTATTATCTATAACTATAAACATTTCATTTTCTAATTCCTCTAAATAACTATTAAAAAGTTCATAATCAATACCAATACTAAAGATGCGCATTAAATATTCAAAAACAACTTCTTTTTCATAATAAATATCTCCTCTATTTAAAGAAATCATTTTCATTACTTCAAGAGTACAAGCTTTAACTCTTCTTTTATCATACTTATCACTATAATTATTTAAAAATATATTATCCAGTCTTTTAAAATCAATTATTTCATTTAATAAATAAATATTGTTATCCACGATATCTTTAATATTCTCTTTATATTTACTATAAATTCTGCCAGCTTCTTCAATCGAAAAACCTAAGTTTTTTAATTTCAAAATAATATCAGATGTTTTAGAATAATTAACAAGTGATT
This sequence comes from uncultured Bacilli bacterium, assembly GCA_947589435.1. Lineage (GTDB taxonomy): Bacteria > Bacillota_I > Bacilli_A > RF39 > UBA660 > SIG200. Next base: position 21,640 of record CANQBI010000018.1, on the reverse strand, counting down.
CATATATCTTATCTCTTTTAACATCCGTCATACCTTCGATATTATCTAAAGCAAATTTATTTTCTTTAATAATATTTAAACTATCACTACCATAAACTTCCACTATTTTTAAGGCCGTTTTTTTCCCACAACCTTTAACAAAACTACTACTTAAAAACTCAACTATATCATCATTTTCTTTTGGTAAAATATATTCATAACTTTTAACATTAAATTGTTTACCAAACTTTTCATGATTAATAAATTCCCCTTCAATTTCCACATTAGTTTCTAATTTTAAATCTAAAAAATTACCTGTTATCGTAATACTTTTCTTTAAGATTTCTTTATCTACCAAAGAATTTTTACTAACTTTAAAAAGAGCAACTAAATACCCATTTGTTTCATTATAAAAAATTGTACTTTTTATTTTACCAATTAACTTCATAGTTTTTATTATACCTTATTACTTTTAAAAAGACTATAAAATTTTTAAAAAACTTAAAAATAATTTACTCGTTTTATTTATGTTGACAATACGTATCTTTTATGATATTGTTATTTGTAGAAACGAAGCATTTCAAAAACCGGAGATCGAGTTGTTATACAACCCTGCCGGTCGAAGTGCTCCGTTTTTTATATTGATATAGCACTTCTTTTATGATACAATTGATATAGAAACAGGTTGTTTTGCAAACCGACTCGCTGATTTATTCAGAAGAACGGTCGCAGCAACCTGTTTTTTTGCAAGTCAATTTTCTTGTTGACAATACGTATCATTTATGGTATTATTATTTATAGAAAACAAATTGTTCCTAAAACCGGTCTAATAGTTGATTACTCAACCATACCGGTCGGAACAGTTTGTTTTTTTATGTCTTGTAATTTAAATATTCTTTGAATGCGAAAATGTTTTTTATTATCCTCAGACTTAATTGCCGTATCAAATTCCACAATATATTTTTGACCATTAATTTTTATTGGAGTTATATAATAATCCCATTTTTGATTTTGCCATCTATTCTTTGTTTCACAAGCACTAGTTACCAATTTACCATTTTCAATTATCTTATCTAATTTAGAAAACAATTCTAAATGTTCTGTTAGTAATTGCTTTTGATAATCACTTCTAACAATCTTAGCAACGCTTTCTTTAATATCACTGTTAGATACATAGATTTCTTCACCATTATTTAAAAAGATGTTTTTACCAATCTTTTTAAATTCCTCCTTAGCTTTATTATAAATTGTCGTTTGTAATTCATTAGTATAATCTTCCTTTTTGTGAGTTCTAATTACAACACATGGTTTAAAATTATTTTTAATTTCTTTAACATAATCTTCAATGGCTTCTTTTATGTTGGTATAACTTTTTAATTTTTCTTTTGTTTGCATAATTTTTAAGTTTTGACTTTTCTCTCCCTTCACTATTAATATTGTAAAAAAATATCGAATTTCCTTTTTTTAGAGGCAAATTTCTTTAAAAAATTTTTTTATGCGTAAAATTTGACATTTTTCAAGAAAAAATTATGTAAATTAATAAGTAAATGACAAATGTAAATATATTGCAAATAAAAAATAACGGAGTAATAGATATATTTCGTAAAATATATCATCTCCGTTTTTAATTTAGACTAAAAGTCTTAGATAATCTTTGTCTTCTATCTTCCCTAGTATATAGCCATAGCCATATATTCATTCAAGTTATAGAAGGCTTAAGGCGAACCGCAAGCGTATTGTTCACATTGTAATTATTCCAGCCCAAGGAGCCATCCGAATTCACATACCACGCCCAATAATTGCTGTTGTTGAGGCCATACCTAACACTTATATCAAGATTACCTATCTATATTATACTATTTGTTTTATTATTTATGAAACATTATTCATACTTCTAATTCTAAACGGATTATCCGATTTTCCTGTACCTGTTAAATTTATTGCGGATTGAAGGTAGAAGACTGGGCGAACCGAATACTCAATGTCTATATAACCCCAATCCAGAACGGCACTCGGGCTCACATACCACGCATAGTATGTCCAGGCGTCACCACCATCGTAATAGCCATATCTAGTTAACGTCAATTCACCAAATGCTGGAACAAGATTTCCGCTCCATCCGTTTTTTATAAAAAGCCAACAATTTGTACCAGCACCAGCATTTTTAAAGTCTGATGCATACATTAATGCAACTTTACTTGCTGCGCTTTGACTTGTTTTTAGTTCTACATTTCCTGGATTACTTTTTTGGTCAGCATTATACCATTTTTGACTTGTTACCATACTATCCCAATATGCTCCATTTGGCTGTTTGTTTTTTATATTTGTATTGTACCATGATGTTAAATCCGTTTTTACTTTTGATGAATCCCATTTTGTATCGCTTTTAAAATCACTACCCCACACTTGGTTTTCTGATGATGGGATTGCCTTTATTATCTTTAGTTGGTCTTTTTTTAATCCTATTGTATTATCATCCTCACTTGTTATCCCTATTATTCGATACATATATGTATCTGGTTTATTTAAGCATTCTTCTTTGTCAGTTGTTCCAAAACATATATAGTTATTATTTACAATGGTTGAGGCTCCATTATATCTATACATTCCATCTACCACTGTAGATAAATTTAATGATGTTCCTTTGGTCTCTTCTAGTGCTTGTAATAATGGTTTTCCTTTAGCAAAATATAAGGTGCAATAAATACTATTTTTAGTATCTATTGTGGCATGATATGTATTTAAATCAAACTTTAAAATAGTAGATACATCTATTTTTGCTCCATCGCTATCAGTACATTCTGCTCCCATATAGCCGTAATCTTCTTTGCTTGGCCATTTACTTCTATCTTTTGCTTCTTCCCAGCTATCATCTTCATTTTGAACCATTATTGCTAAAGATTTATCATTGCTTGATAAATCTTTAGTATTTACTTCTTCTAATTCTTTATTATTTGTTGGACTAAACAAATGATAAATAAATACTCCTTCCAATAATATAGATATTGTTATTAAGCTAATTAATATCTTTCTTTTCATTATTTTCACTCCTAACTTTTACTAAAATAGGCATAACATGTATCTGGTCCTATAGTATCTATATGAAATCCATCAGTATCATAAGTAAATTTTGTATTTGCCGTTTTACTTTTACACTCATAAGTCGTCATATTGTAACCACTTGGTACTTGATTATTTAATTTATAAGTTTTGTCATTATATTTTTTGTCTCCCATGCTATCTTCTATATAAGCATAGATAATTACATCTGATAGTTTATCTCTATCATAATATAATCGACATACTACTTGTGTTGGTTTTGTCTCATCATATTCAATATGAACAGTTCCATCTTCTTGTATAGTATAATAACTACTATCTTGATTACCTTTATAAGTTGCATCTCCTCCTGTTGCTGGATAACAATTTGATTTTTCATGATTTAATTCGTACCCACTTGCTGGTACATATTTACTTTCTTTATATTTATCGGGATTATCAGGCATTTGAGTATAAAAAATTATATTTACATCTGTATCTTTATCTGTAAGCGGTCCTGTTTTTACACTTTCTCCTTCACCAGCAAAGTTTCCTACTTTACCAGTGAATATTGGAATTGGTCCTATTTCACTATTATAATAAGCATGAGTATCTTTAATAGCGATACTTATTAAAGTTATAAGAATTAATATAATTATTCCAAATAATATTTTCTTTAAAGTTTTATTGTCTAGTTTTTCTTTTATCATATCCCACCTCTTGTGTTTAAAATACCTAATATAAAAAACATATAAAAAATTTTTCTATTTTCAAAATAATCTTAACATAATAAATATTTTTAGAATATTGGCTGATTATCCAATGGGTAAACCACCAATTTTTATTAATATTTTATAATGCTAAAATAAATTATATGGGGTTAGACAATGAATAATGTTAATTATATTAAAATTGAAAATGGAAAATATTATTTTAAACTAGAAGACATACTTAAAAAGAAAAATATTAGTATAAATAAATTAATGCGTGATACTAATACTGATTTTAAAGTAATTAAAAAACTTATGACTGGAGACTTAGCAAGAATAGACATAACTGTTCTTGCTAGGATGTGTGATTATTTAGAATGTGACATCACGGATATTTTTGAATATAAAAGAAATTAGAAAAAGGAAAAAGAAACTAATATTGTCTCTTTTTCCTTTTCCTTTGTATAGGTTTTTCTAATTGAATGACTGGACCAGGTATATCAGCATTAAGTACATCATCGTGCTTAACAACTAATACTGTACAATATTGATTAGGATTTACTATGTCAATTATTTTACCCAAACCCTCATCACTATACGCTTGACCTATTTTATCCCATCCACTTATTCTACCTAATGCATATATCCTATAATACATAACAATTTCATTATAATAAGATATTAATTTCATTTCAATACTTTTAAAGTGTTTTTTTTACAAATAAAATAAATTTTAAAAAAACACGAAAATATGCTTGCGCATATATATGTTTGTATGTTATAATCAATTTGTACTAAAAAGTACACAAGCCTCCACAAAAATAGAAAGAAGGAAAAATGAATATTAATACTGAAACAAGTAAGATTGATTTGGCTTGTGAAAATTTTAAAAAAGTAAATAAAAGTGGTATTGAAAAATTTAATACCTTAGATAATTGGTTAGAAAAAGAAAGTAATTTATTTTTAAAAGAAACTAAATCAAATAAAGTAACTTATAAAAAATATATGAGAGGACAACTAATTAAAGTTGATTTTGGAATAAACATTGGAGCAGAATTAAGTTTTATACACTATGCAATTGTTATTACAAAAAATGATAGTATTTACTCAGATTGCATTACAGTAATTCCTCTCACTTCAAAAAAAGGAAAAAATAGATTACTATTAGGTAAATTATTAAACAATGTATATCCTACTCCATCAAATTGCAAATTAGACTCTTATGCAAATCTATCGCAAATAAAAACAATAAGTAAAAACAGAATACCATTAAACCAAAATAAATGTATTTGTGATAAATCTGTTTTAAATAAAATTGATGACAATTTAATAAAAATGTTCACATATCAAAAATAATGTTTGACATCTTATATAAAATATGATATAAATATAATGTAATTTAATTACATATTTGGCTCTTTACGAGCCCCATATCGATTTAGAAATAAATCAGATTTTGTCCCTTGCGGACACCAAATGAATATCTTTAATGATATTCATTTTTTATTGACTTAATGTGTGTGATATGATACAATGCTATTAGAAGACAAGGGCTTGTTAAGTTCGTTGTCAGACATGGGTCCTTTAAGTAGGACAATTTTTGAAGACAAGGGCCTTTTAGGTTCGTTGTCAGACATTGGTCCTTTAAGTAGGACATTAAAGGGGACAAGGACTTGTTAAGTTCATTGTCGGACATTGGTCCTTTAAGTAGGACATTTATGACGGTTATCATTTATTGATAACTGTTTTTTTGCATAATAAAACCCCATTATTGGGGTTAAATTACAATATGGCGGAGCAGGAGAGATTTGAACTCTCGCGACAGTTACCCGTCCTACACCCTTAGCAGGGGCGCCTCTTCAGCCTCTTGAGTACTACTCCATACCAAGAATACTTCTATAGTTTAACACAAGTACTCCCCTTAAGTCAATTATAAACAATATAAGTATGACCTAAAATTTGCAAATTTATACTAATCTATTAATAAATTTCTTAATGTGGCTATATTTTCATATTGAATTTCAATATAATCAGAAGTTGTACTATTAGTAATCATATCGTTAATATTAATCTCTTGGGCACTATATCTATCCACTAATTCTTTTTCAAGTTCGCTTCCCTCTTCACTACTTAATTTTAAAATCGCATTATATTTCCCATTTTTAAAATTATTTTTTAAATCAGTTAAAGTCTTCTCGGCATTTAGTTCTTCTAAATCTTCTAAAACAATTACTTCAAAACCATAATTTTCTAAATATTTAAAAGTTCTATTTGTTACCACTAAAGTATTATTATTGTTTTCTTTAGCTTCTCTCGCGATATTTCTAAGTTCGGCATCCACCCAAGAAACGGAAGCATATAACTCATCATATAACTTATTAACAGCATCTACCTTTAAACTATTATCTAAATATTCATTTAAAGAATTTTTAATGTTTTTACAAAGCATTAAAAAGTTATTCGGAGCAAGCCAAAGTTCCAAAATATTTTCGGATACGGATAAACCATAAGTAGCATCAATAATTAGTAAATCATTATTTTTATTTAAAAATGATTTCGCAATTTCTTTTTCACTACCTAAACCGACATAAACAAATAAATCCCCTTTAGAATAAGTATCAATTTGTTTTTCGGTTAAAGTATAATTTTCTAAATCTACCCCATTAGGATATATACTTTCAATCGTACTATCTTCCCCATATAAATAATTGACAATGTATTTAACGGGATAGACAGTTGTATAGATTGTCGCATTTTCTAAAACTTTATTTTTTATATCACAACCACAAGTTAAAAGTAAAATTAAACTTGCTATTAAGATAATTTTTAATTTTCTCATATAATCACCAATTCTTTATTTATTTTACTATATATTCCCCTTTTTATCAATAATAATTGTCGTAACTAATACTATACTTGTTGACATAAGAAGGGCTCCCACTACATCACTTGGATAGTGTACTCCTAAGTATATTCTGCTTAAACCAATAAGGATAGGTAAGATAAATAAAAGAATTTCTAAAGGAATTTTTATACCCTTTTTTAAATCACTTTTTAAAACTAAATAAAATAGGATTCCATAAAAAGTTACCGATGCCATCATATGACCACTCGGATAAGAAAAACTTTTTTCCACTGCTAAAGCCACTACATCGGGTCTAGATCTTCTAATAATTACTTTGATGACATTATTAATAATGGTGGATACTACTAAAGTACTACCAATAATAATAGATTTATCTTTTTGTTTTCTTATTAAAAAATAAACGACAAAGATAAGACAAGCCATAACCATAAAAATAGTGCTCCCAAAAAAGGTAATAGTTTTAAATATATTTGTCATAACATCACATCGCATTTTAAATACCACATTAAAAATAAAGGTATCTACAACTTGTAAATTATCTAAATAAACAAAAATGGATAAAATAATAAACATAATTAATAAAATACTAACACTTATTTTCTTTTTCATTTAGAACCGTCCTTAAATACATATTCCCTTTGAATATTTAAATTAATAATCATAAGGAAGAAATCCACTATTACTTTAATTAAAATAACATTTAAATGTAATAAATTAAATAAATAGGTAACAAAACAACCACTGATAAACATTTGAATAATGACTAATATATAATATTTAACTAGAGTCATTATATTCATATTTTTAAATATTAAATTGGAATTAATTAAATAATTATAAATAGATGATACTACTCTAGCTAAAATAGTGGCCGCTAAAATCCGGGAATTAATTTTTAAAATACCTAGGATACTTCCAAATAAAACGATATCTAATAAGAAGGAAGAAAAAGCCGCTAAAAAATATTTAACAAATAACCGATAAATCATAATGGAATCCATTAAAGGATTAAAATGACTATTAGCATTACTATTTAAATAAATAGTTTCAATTCTGACTTCTTTAATCGGAATATTTTTATCTTTAGTTAAAATTAACATATTCGTTTCATATTCATAACGTTCTCCGGAAACATCCATAAAATCTTCCATTAACTTTTTACTTAAACCTCTTAAACCTGTTTGGGTATCACTTATAGATAAACCAATAAAAATTTTAAAAATATTACGCGTGATAACATTGCCAAATTTACTCTTTTTAGGTACATTTTCTTTAGCAAAATTACGAACTCCTAGAATAAGACTATCCGGATTTTTAAGAGTAATCTTTGCAATATTTTCAATATCTTTCACACTATGTTGGCCATCGGAATCACAAGTAACAACACCCTCGATATCTTTATATTCATTTAAAAGATAATTAAAAGCATTCTTTAAAGCTCTTCCTTTTCCTAAATTTTTATAATGTTTTAAAACCACAATGCCATCATTTTCTAACTTTTTAAAGAAAGCATCATGCCCTTTTTTACTACCATCATTAACTACTAAAATATGGTTAAACTTCTTATGTAATTCTTTAATGAATTTTTGCATAATAGCTTCATCAGGATTTAAAGTAGGAACGACGATAAAAATATTTTTCAAACTAATTCACCTCTTACTTAACTGCTTCCATATTCACTAGTTTATAACCCCCATCATAGTAAACAAAATATAATCTATCATGCATAATATCTTGTCTTAGTTTACCACTTACCATCATATTCTTTTCTAAATAAACTTCGGCACTAAATGCCACATCATTATAAACTATTATATTCTTTACTTCTTCATTAGTAAAGATGGGATTTTTTAAATAATGGGAACTAACAAAAGTAATGTCTACTCCGTGAGCCCAAGTATAAGCCATATTATACATATATGAATCTTTAATTAAATAAGACATTAACTTATCAAATCCATGATAACTACCCTTTAAATCATCAGTTAAGAATAAACTATAATTTTCCGCAAGAGTTAATATATCAAAATCATCTTTGATAAATTGTTTAGCATCATCTAAAGTTTTATAAGTTTTAAATTCTTTGGCAATTACTATTTTATTGTCATCTATTTTATATTCCACTTCCTCATTTTTTTCATCTTGAATAACAATTTTGGGTTTATAAACTAAATTATTTAAAGTATAAGTATTACTTTTTTCAATTTCCACATATTCCGTTAATCTTTCTAAAGTTGGGACATCCCCACTTTTTGTTAAGATATCACTACCTAAAGTTTTACCATTTACAATAACGGTATAATTTGCGGGTACGGTTATTTCATAATTATAAATACCATTATCAAGATTAAAGGTAGCATCTTCCACATTCCATTCATTAATCGTTAAGATAGCCATTCTTTTATAAGTATCTTTACTTTTCAATTTAACGGTGCCAATTAAAGTATCTTCATTATATAAATTATAAGCAAAAATATTATCGGTACTTTCTTGGCCATTTTTCTTAATTTTTAAATCGGTATTAAATAGTTTAGTTAACCCATCTTTAATACTAGCATTATCTTTTTCATAAGGACTTATTTTAAAAGCATCACTTTTAACCTCGCTAGAAAGGACTCCTTTCTCGGCCACATACTTAATATAATTATCAACTAAATTACGTTCATAAATAACCATACTATTATATACATATGTAAGGATTAAAAAACTAAAAGAGACTAGTAATAAACTAAATAAAATTAAAGATTTTTTATACATACTTAATCTTTGCCATTTTCTTCTTAATTTCCTCATAAACTACCTCTTTTCGACTACAAAACCAGTAGGAAGACGCCATGATGAATTAGCATAATAGAAAGTTACTGAAGTCATTTCATATTTGCCATCATAATACATTGAGGAAGATGATCCTCCATCAATATTCGCCGCATTTACAGCTCCATATTCACTCATTATCTCAATTAAATCCGAAGCCGTAGCCCCTAAATGGCCATTAGCACCTCTTCCATCCGTAACTAATAGTAAGACAGCTCCATCACTTCTTTGACCAATCGCGGTTCTCGGATTAGCCCCGGAACCAGACCCAATAACTTCTCTTTCCTCACCATTAATAATTAATTTAACAAAATGGTTATTCGCATCACTTGCTTCTTCTTGAAAAGCGACCGCATCTCTTATTTTTTCCGTCTTTATTACATTTTCGACTTCACTTTCATTTTTACCACTTAAATCAATTATCTTAAGTAAATTATCTTCATTAAACCCCACTAAATGAAGTCCTCTTATCCCAGTTGGATTATTGTATTCAATTACACCCTCTTTAACTACTAAACCTAAAGGTCTTCCTCCTTTATTACTATCGGAATAATACAAACCTCCATTAATGCCCGCAAAGGCATCGGCACTTGTAACGAGTTTATCTAAAGTTACGCCATATTCTTTCCAAGAACCATCATAAATGGTCGCGAGTTTTACTCTTGCAGGATCATTTACAATAATCATCTTGGCCATATAAGTAGAACCCGCAATTTCCACTAACTCAATGCCATCTTTATCAAGTTCACTTTCCATATTGATTAAATCTTCATCTACTTCTTCGGTAAATGCCGCCATACTATTATCATTAACAATTTTTTGCACTAATTTGTTGCTTGCAAAAAGTTTAACCATAAACTTCATTTGGCCCGTTTCCAAAAGAGTTGTGACAAATAAATTTCGAGCATGAACAGATGGTCCATAACAAAAAATAAGACCAATACTATATATCGTAACCAATAAAAAAACTAAAAAAACACCTATAAAACTAAAAAATTTACCTAGTCCTTTAATAAACTTCATCACTACTTCATCCTTACTACTTTTACTCTACTAAAATATTACCATAAGAAGATATTTACCGCAAGATGAAAGGTAAAAATTTAATTAAAAAAAGATGATAATTATCATCTAACTTAAGGAAAGCATTATTAGTTTATCAATTAAAGTTTTATAATCATAACCATACATCATAAATAACTCGGGATACATACTAATACTGGTAAATCCAGGCATGGTATTTATTTCATTTAAAATTAGCTCATTACTCTTACTTTCTAAAAAGAAATCAACTCTCGATAACCCTTTACAACTACAAGCCATGTAAGCTCTTTTAGCAATATCTTTTATTTCATTTAAAGTTTTTAAATTTAAACTAGCTAAGTATGTTTGCGAATTTTTATCATTATATTTAGCTTTATAAGAATAATAAGTATCACTTGCCTTTATTTCCCCCACCGGACTACAAATAACTTCATCATTACCAAGAAGTCCTATTTCTAGTTCTCTTCCTTCAATATTTTTTTCAATTAATATTTTTTCATCAATTAAACTTGCTTCCGTAATAGAAGATATTAAACTAGAGGCATCCTCTACTTTAAATGTGCCAATGGAAGAACCCGAACTAGAGGCTTTTACAAATAAAGGATAACCTATTTTTTCTTTAACAAGTTTTAAAAGTTCACTTTTACTTAGTAAGTAACTATTAAAGTTAGAATCAAAATAAAGATATTTATGACCATTTTTCTTAATATATAAATAGGGAGTCACTTTAATACCAATACCCTCTAAAAGCATTTTGGTAGTTACTTTATCCATACAAATAGAAGATGATAAGATATCACACCCCACATACTTTTTATTTAATAATTTAAATAATCCTTGAATACTTCCATCTTCCCCATATTTGCCATGTAAAATAGGAATGCATACATCAATATCTTGTAAGTATTCTAAAATATTTTCAATTTCTTTTAAATTGTTTAGTTTAGCCCCTACTTTTAAAGGTTTTATTTTATAAATGTCTTTTTCATAAAGATAAAACTTTCCCTCTTTACTTATGTAAATGGGATACACTTGATACTTTTCCTTATCAATGTTGTAGATAACACTTGTTCCTGAAGCAATCGAAACATCATGTTCATTACTTTGTCCGCCAAAGAAAATAGCTATTTTCAAATATTTTTTAAACCATCCTTTACTAAGGAATAAATCTCTTTAAAATTCATTCCATGAGAAGCTTTAAGTAAAACTATATCACCACTCTCTAATATTGATAATAGTTTTAAAGAAGCTTCTCTATTATGAATATATGTAAAAATATTATTTTTATTAAAGCCTAATTTTAAAGCTTCATCCGCAATATACTTAGCATCATTACCTACCGTAATTAAAATGTCTATTCCTTTTTCATATACACTCTTACCAACCATTTCGTGTAAACTTTTAGAGTACTTTCCTAATTCTAACATATCCCCTAAAACGGCTATCTTTCTTCCCTTTAAATTACTTAAATAACTAAGAGTACTATTAATAGAATCTACACTCGCATTATAATAATCTTTAATAAATGTTATATTATTTATCTTTTCTATTTCCATTCTATTACTTGATAATTTAAAGGTCTCTAATCCTTCTTTTATTTTATCTATCTCTATATCATAATACATTCCCACACTTAAAGCACCTAAACTATTTAACACAAAACTTTCTGTTGGTACATTTATTTTAATTTCTTCGGTACAATCTAATAAATTAATTTTATAAGTTAAATTATCTAAATTATATTTAATATCATAGGCATTATAATCACTTTTATTATTAATTCCATAAGTAATAATTTTCCCATCTATCTTTAAGTTATGTAACAAATCATTATCATTATTAATAACTAAAACTTTTTCATCCATACCCTCTAGGATTTCTAGTTTAGCTTTTAAAATATTTTCTCTTGATCCTAAATTACCAATATGTGAGGTTCCAATATTCGTAATAACACTTAAAGTGGGTTTCGCAATATTGGATAGAACTCTTATCTCTCCTAAGTTATTCATTCCCATTTCTAAAACCATAATATCTTCATCTAAATATTTCATAATCGTTAAAGGAAGTCCTAAATGATTATTTAAGTTTCCTTCGGTTTTTAAAACTTTATATTTGGTACTTAAAACACTTGCTACCATATCTTTAGTGCTCGTTTTACCCACACTACCTGTGATAGCCACAACTGGAATATTTAACCTACTTCTTTTATAAGTAGCAATTTGTTGTAAAGATAAAATTACATCATCCACAAGTAAGATAAAAACATCTTTATCTTTTAAAAATTCCCTATCAACATCTGTATTTTTATCTAAAATACACCCACTAGCACCCTTTGTAATGGCCTCTTTATAAAAAGTATTACCATCTACTATACTACCCTTAATACCTAAATAAACTTCCCCCTTTTTTAAAGTTCTCGTATCAATCGAAAAAGAATTAATTAAAGTAGCATTATCTCCTTTAATTAAAATACCCTCCGATACTCTTACTAAATCTTTTAAATAAATATTCATTTCTTCGCCTCTTTTATTAAACTTAAAACTTTATCTTCTAACTTTTTATTTTCTTTTTCTAAGTCATCACTTTCTATTTTATAAGCCTCTCCATAGTTTACTCTTAAATCTTTTGTTCTAAACTTATAATGACCTGTAATTCCGATAGGAATTATATATGCATTCTTTTCTTTCGCTAAAGATACGGCCCCAAATTTAAAAGGCAATAATATTTTTTTCGTTTTATTTCTAGTTCCTTCTGGGAATATTCCTAAACATAATCCTTTATCTAAAACTTCTCTAGCCTTATCTTTAGCATTTTCATCATGAATACTCCGATTAACCGGAATACAACCAGTTCCCGCAAAAAACCATTTAGTTTTCTTACTTAAAAAATATTCATTTTTCGCTAAATAATGAATAGGTCTTTTTGATTCTATAACCGTTAAGAATTGGTCCATAAAATGAATATGATTACAACAAAAGATAACCGGACCATTCTCTGGTACTTTTAATTTATTAATAACTTTATAAGGGTAATATAACTTAAAAATAGGTCTAAGTAAATATTTACCCAAATTATAACCAAACATATTAAATTCATTTTCTTTATATGATTTAAACATTATAAATATTAAAAATAAACATATAAGTATAATAATTATTACTAAAACCATTACTACCACCTATAAATAATATATCATAAATAACTTATTTAAACTATCTTAAAGTACATTAAATTGTAAAATAAATATTAAAAAAAAGAGCCCAGCACCGAAGTGCCAGTAACCCGGTCGACTTAAGGCTTCGAAAGTTTCCTAAGTACTGCTCATTTATAATTATACTCATTTTATAATATGTGTCAAGCACATTTGATACATTTGTGAAATTTTTTATAAAAAAAATACCCAGCACCGAAGTGCCAAGTATTCGACGACTTAAGGCTTCGAAAGTTTCCTAAGTACCAATTAATTTAATTATACCCAATTTATTGAAAATGTCAATCATTTTTGTAACATTTTTTAATAAAATTGAACATTTTTATTAATTTCATTAATATTATATGCAAAAAAATAATTATTATTTACTTAAAATCCCATCATATTTAAAATTTTATTTATATCTATACATTTTAATTTTTTACTAAGTTTCTTAATTTCTTTTTCAAAATCTTTTAATAATTTATTATAACTTTTAGCATCTAATAATATTTCCATACATTTAGTAATCATATATAAATCAGTTGATTTTATATACTCTCGATAATTTCTATTTGGCTTATCCACATTCACAAAGAATCTACTTCTATACGTATAAAGTCTATTACTGTGGGCACATAAATTGCGCACAAGAGTAATATTCAAAAGCATTTGCCTCAACTCTTTATCCGACAACTTAAAATACTTACTTATCTTTTGTCTATCACTTTGTTTTAATAAACCATAGTATTTACTTATTTCCCCAAAAGTTAATACTTTTACTAAAACAAAAGGAGGAATAAATCCATATTTATCTTTATAATGAGTAATTGCTTCGTGTTTACCATAATTATTTTTAATTGCTTTATTAATTTTATTTCTTAACTTTTTAATTTCTTCTAAATCTGCCTTAGAATCAAAATTACTTGTTTTTAAATAATCCTTTACTCCATACTTTTCTGATATCGTATTGGCCAATAAAGCTTTAATAATTAATTCTATCTCTAAAGTATATTTTAAAAATATTGCTTTAATATTTTTATCAAACTCATATAAAGCATATATTTCTTCAAAAGTAACCCCATTAATATATTTCCCTTTTACTTTAAAAACATCTTTATAAGTATTTACAATGGCATAATAAGAATATCTCTCTAATAGTTTAAGAGCTTTCTTCTTATTTTTAACTTTGACACCTTTGGTTATTAAGTGATTAATTAATTCTTCATTAGTTTTAGCTTCTTTTATAATGAATTCCTCCTAAAAGAAAAAGACATAAGATATACAACCTATCCCATGTCTTCAATTAATTATTCTTTCTAACCTCTTGTCCTTTTCTATATACTAATATACATAGAAATTAAGAAATTGTCAATATATTTTACTAAGATGTTTTTAGATTACAAGTTGTTATCTTTGCACTTATATTAATTATTGCTGAAGTGTTGGCAAGAAATGATTGATCTTTATTATTATTAGCTAAACTAAGTTGTGCTGTTAAATTAGTTGGTACACTAGGTTTAACCTCGATAGTACCACTATAAGATAAACCTGAATCACTTAATATCGCAGTATTATGGGAAGTATTAGCTAAATCGTAAGATTGATTATTTAATTTTAAAATAAGTTCTCCAGTATTAGTTGCTGATTTAGAAGTATATGCACTAATTAATGACTCATTTTCTGCTGAAACCTTTGCGGTAATTGTATAACTGCAAGTATAAGTATTTATCTTATCTTTATCTAATGTAACCGTCGCAATAGTAGGAGCAATTTGAGATTCAACCTTACCATTTTCACCAGCATAATAAGTTTTTTGGTTTGCACTTGCCATATCATCTGCTGTTAAACTCATAGATAATTTACTTACTCCTCCATTTAACGTTACTAACGGAATTTCTGGAGTATTTGCTGATGCAGTTGTTTGAGTCACTTTATTATCAACTTTAACTGTAAAATAAGCCCATGTTGCTCCTACTACTAAACCAATTAATACAATAACAGCAACAAGCGCAGGAACTAATGCTTTTTTTGCATCACCTATTCTATCATTATTATTCATAAATATACCAACTTTCTATACTATATATCTATATTATAAATTATTTTATACGATATGTACAACATATATTTTTAAAATATTTTTAAAAATAAACGTTATTTGTTTAAACAGGAATAATTTGATTATCCCTGCTTATTTTGATTATTTACAATTCCATGCCTCCGTTGATACCGTAAGAGCCATACCCTTACCTGCAAGTGAGGATTGGTCCTTTGCGGTATTTGTAAATTTAAAACTTGCCATAATATTTTTCGTTTTATTTGTACCACTATTTAAAGTAATAGATTTATTTGTTATAGTTAAACCATTGCCA
Source organism: uncultured Bacilli bacterium (assembly GCA_947589435.1). Classification (GTDB taxonomy): domain Bacteria; phylum Bacillota_I; class Bacilli_A; order RF39; family UBA660; genus SIG200. Next base: position 5,623 of record CANQBI010000018.1, on the reverse strand, counting down.
AATATTGCAGAAAGATCTGTATCTGCTTTAGATAAATCATAGTCAACGCCATCAACTGTTAATACAATCTCACCAAGTGCTTTATTTTGTAATGTTTGATATGCTGTATATAAAGTTTTATTTGTGTTAGTAATCTTTAATGTATATGTACAAGTAGCAGATTGACCTGTTGTTAACGTAGCAGTAGCTACATTTGCTTCATATTTAGCATCACTAGGAGTACCATTTGCAGAGGCATACCAAACTTTACCACTACTACCAGCAGTAGTTTGTGACATATTCTCTGCACTCAAATTAAGTGCCAAAGTTCCCTTTCCGCCAGATATTGTAACAACATTTTGTGCACCCATTGTAGTACCTACTGATGTAGAAGATGCACTGCCTGAAATTGTTACATTATAATATGCCCATGTTGCTCCTACCGTAAGTAACACCATTGTAAATAAGCCTACAAACATTGGTATTAAAGCTTTCTTAGCATTTTTACCATAACTAAAATCATCAAAATTTGGTTTATTATTTGGTTCTTGTTTTACTTCATTTTCATTTTCAAATTCATTGTTATTATTTTCATTCATTTGTATTTCCCTACCTTTTCTACAAATATTATATAATATTTAGTTTATTGGAACAATAAACTAAATATTATATAATATTTAGTTTATTGGAACAATAAACTAACGAAAATTTTACATATACTTTGTAAAATATATATTAATATTATTCTCAAAATAAAAAGGCTTTAAGCAGCCTTTCTCTTTCTAGTTAAATATTTAATATAGTAGTTTAATGAATAAATAAGTAAAGTAATTAATGCTGGTATTCTAAAGAATAATATCATTCTTATAAATTTACCAAGTAGTACCCCTTTTAAATTATAACCAGTTCTAAATAACAATAATACTATTGGGGTAAATGGGTCAGCATCCGTTATAAAGTGCATACAATTAGCAAGCACTACTAAGAAGGCTGGAGATACTAAGAGCAATATATAAAATATAATTGCTGACCTAATATTTCCTTTATAAAGTACAATCATCATCATAAATACTTCAATAATCATACTAGCAATTAAAAGTATATCATGATTTACTTTGAAAAACACTTCTAATAAACAAAGAATAAACAAGACTATAACATCTAACATTAAATAACACGACACTATTAATGCTAAATGAAACTTCTTATCCTTTACTTTCACTTCATCCTTTTTATTCATTTTTTCATCAACCCTTTTTTATATCTTCATTAATTCTTCTTCTTTTTCTTTAACTTTTTCATCAACTATTTTATTATATTTATTAATTAATTCTTGAACATCTTCTAAATATAATTTTTCTTCATCTTCCGGAAGTTCTTCCTTTTTAATCTTATCATTATCTTCTTGTCTTATATTTCTTAAAGCAATTTTAGCTTCTTCTCCTAATGACTTAGCCATTTTAACATATTCTCTTCTTCTATCTTCCGTAAGTTCTGGAATAGTTAAAATAATCATTTCCCCATTATTATTGGGAGCAATTCCTAAATTAGATTCATTAATCGCTTTCTCAATATTTTTAAGAGCACTTCTATCAAATGGTTTAATAAATAATTGTTTAGCTTCGGGAACGGTAATATTCGCAATACTATTAATCGGAGTCATACTGCCATAGTATTCGACCATTAAACCATTAAGCATTGAAGGATTGGCCCTTCCGGCCCTAATACTGGTCATTTTAGTATCTAAAGCCTCAATGGCTTTTTGCATTTTCACTTCGGTATTTAAATCCATTATTTAACCTCCATATTCTCATTATAATCTACTTGCGTCGTTTTGACAAGATATGTAATGTATAAATGACCAAATTCATTAATATAAATACTATAATTATCTAAATTATTAACTGTCTCATCTATTTTAATAACTTCTGTCCCATCCACAGTGGATTGTTTACCGGTTAAATACTCTCGCATCTTATTTTTAACATCATCCATACTTAAACTATAAATACTTAAAATTTCTTCTTCCGTTAAACTTTTTCCTGTTTTCGTATCAAAGACATAAGCTTTAGTATCTTTAAATGTTATATCATCAAAACAAGAGAAAGAAAAATCATTAACCAGTAAACTAACATAATTATTATAAGTATAATCTTTATATTCTCTAAAAGTTAAAGAATATAAATTATCATAATCATAATTAACTATTTCTTCGGTAGGAATACTTACATCACTTCGATATTTAATATTATCTTTATATATTTTATTTTCTTTTTCTAAAAGTTCATTTAAAACTTCTTGGGTACTTAAATTAATAACCACATTCTTATAATAAATTTCCCCTTCTTCACTAATTGTTTCTTCATCTTTATAATAGATAAAATCTTTATCTTTATCAATTTTATAATCAGTTATGACTTTTTCTTCTTTTTTACTTCCTGTCTTTACATCTTTAATGGTATAATCCATATAGAAATAACCTCCAACAGCAAGCCCTATAACAATTAAGACAAAAGCGAAAAAGCCAAATTTATTTTTAAAATTCTCTTCCATAGTTCACCTACTTAACATACTCTTCTAAAACCGATTTTAATAGTTCTTTTATTTCCGCATTTTTATTTTCGGTAAAATAAACATCTGGAGTAATATTTCCTTTATTAATAGATACTTCATCATAATAAAGTAAAACATTACCATCTTTAACTACTAAAATCGTCGGAGCCATAATATCACTTACTCCTTCATCTAAAGTTGGGGTATAAACTCCTAAGTTTTTGACTATCGTTTCATAAGTGCCATTAGATTCATCACGGTCATTTAAAAAATTATAATAATATATTTTATCAAGACCAACTTCTTTACCCATTAAATCTAAATATTCCGCATAATAACTCGTATATTTATTTTGAGGAAATCCAAACAAGACAACCCCACTTCTACCGTTTACAATATTTAAAACATCCGTAGCATTAGCGAATACATATAAATTATCTTGAGGAACATTTTTATAAATATTACTAAATTTTAAGGATTCAGTTAAAGAATTATTTTTAACTTCAATATTCCCAATCAATACAAATAAACCTATACAAATTATGTATAAGATAATATAAGTAATCATTTGAATTTTATTTTTAAATAATTTCTTTTTCATTATCCACCTAATATCATTATATCAAAAACTAGAATACTAGTTAAGTGGTAATTAATTCTATTTGTAAAATGATTGTATTATAAAAGGAAGAAACATTAAATCTCTTCCCTTCTTTTTAAAACTCTTTTTCTTACTTCTTCGACTTTTACTTCTTCGCTATCGATACTATCTATTTCTGTGTTGTATTCCGTATAGAAACTATTTTGATTTAAATCTTCTTCCATTGAAGTAATATTTAAATTAGTATCAAAGACTAGCTCTAAGATATTATTAAATATTTTTATTCCTTCTTCATATTCTAAAGGAGATGTATTTTCTAAAGGTTTAATTATCTTTTCAATTTCTTCTTTTAAGATATTTAATTTTAATTCCGTATCAATAACTTCTTTTAGTTTTGGAATATTTTTATCTATATTCTTATTAACAATTAAAGAAGATAATATGTAAGCTAAATTATTTCTTAAGAAGTATTCCGTAATATGTAGTTTATAAACATAAGACGTCTCAATGTTATTTTTAGTTTTCGTAAGGATATAAGCACTAAGTAAACGGTCTTCTAAATCTTCTATCTTGGAACTAGATAATAACTCTTCCGCATAATGAGCTTGATATACTTCGGAAGAGGCAATAATTATTTTAGCTCCTGCAAAAGCAAAATCAGAATTAACACAGGCATAATGTTTTAAAATAGTGGAAGCATATCTTGCATTAAATTCATTCGGAGCCATATTAATTAATTTAGCAGCTTCATAATGTTTACCTGCTTCTTTTAAATTATGATTATTTAAAAGTAAAAAGGCATAACGCGCATTAAAATTACTTGGAGAATCCGCAATTATAGAGGCACTTTTTAAAATATCTTCCGTATTAATTATTTCTCTACCCATAAATAAATTTTCAATATATTCTACTTTTTCTTTAGTTTCGGCATTAATCATAACTTTTGCTAAAGATAGATTAATTTTTTTATTTATTAAATTATTATTAAGTAAAATATTTAAAGCACTTTTTGAAGAAATTTCATTGGGACACTCTTTTAAAATATTTAAGCCATCAAGAGTAAATTTACCTTTAGCAGGTATACTAGAAGTTAAATAATTATAAATAAATTTTCTTTGATAATCTTCCGCATAAACATAACTATCTAGGGAGGCAATTATATCTATACTACTGACATTATAATAATTTAGATTATCGACAATCGAAATAATATCTTCAATATTATCATAATCAGTTTTAGCCACAAAAGATAAAATACTTTCATCTACAGCTAAAAAATTATCCACTACATCTAAAGAAATATTCTTCTCTTGCATTTTCTTTAATAACTTTTTTAAAACACTTTTTTTCATAATTATTATCTCTTTTCTTTTAAGCCCTAATATTATAGTGCTATTTATTTTAGATTGCAAGAAAAAATAGTTTAAATTAATAAACTATTTATCACATTCTTCACAAATAACATTATTGTTTTTATTAACCATTAAATTACCACATTTAGGACAAACATCTCCCGTTGGTTTATACCAAGTAGCATAATCACATTTAGGATAACCAGAACATCCATAAAAGATTTTTCCTCTTTTAGTTCTTCTTTCAATTATATCTTTATGACATTTAGGACATTCAGCCACTTTGGTAACTTCTTTCTTTTCTTTTTCCGCCTTTTTAATGTATTTACATTTAGGATAGTTAGAACAAGCCACAAATTCCCCAAATTTCCCTTTTCTAATAACAAGGTCTCCTCCACATTCCGGACAAGCTTCCCCAATAGATACTGGAGCTTTTTTCTCCATATTCTTTAAAGCATCATCCATAATCGGAGCAAATTTATCATAAAATTCATGTAAAACTTTAATATTATCTTTTTTAGCTTCGGCAATATCATCTAAATCTTTTTCCATATTTGCGGTATATTTAACATTGATAATATCACTAAAGTATTCTTGAAGTTTATCCGTTGTTTCCATACCCATTTCCGTTGGCACAAATTTCTTATCTTCCACTTTAACATAATCATGATCTTTAATAGTACTAATAATGGTGGCATATGTTGAAGGACGCCCAATACCTAAACTTTCCAGTTCCTTAATTAAACTACTTTCCGTATAACGATTAGCAGGTTTCGTAAAGTGTTGGTATTTGTTGATTGAGGAAGCCACCACTACATTACTTTTATAATCCTTAAAGTTTGGTAAAATTTTATCTTCGGTATCTTCATATTCTTTATAAACTTTTAAATAACCATCAAAAGTTAAAACACTACCCGTTGTTTTAAATAAATAATCATTATTTTCAAAGATAACGGTCGTGGCTTTTACTTTCGCATCTGCCATTAGGGAAGCTAAACTTCTAATATAAATAAGTTTATATAATTTATATTCATCTTGACTTAGGTAAGCTTTAACACTATCAGGAGTTCTTAAAATACTTGTTGGTCTGATACCTTCATGGGCATCTTGCATATTATCGTTTGCCTTACCAACTTTG
>CANQBI010000017.1 GCA_947589435.1 uncultured Bacilli bacterium | reverse complement strand
CCATATTCAGCACATTTTGGACAATCAAAATTTAACCGAACTTTAGCACTTTCGGAATTAAAATTAGAAATTTTTATTTTATAAGTTATTGTTTGATAATATACTTTTTCCCCATTTTCTTCTTTTTCAGTTCTTGTTTTTACTGGATCAGGAGATGTAACTTGAGCAACTTCAGTATGATTTAAAGCTTTTTCTAAACCTTTAATAACTAGATTTTTTACAGAATCCATATCCATATTATAATTACCTGTAGGTTGTTGGATTCTATCATCGGCATAAGCATTACCTCTTATAACTCCTGTACCTAATTTTTTACGCAAACTAGATAGCAATCCTTTTACTTTGCTATCTTCACTCATATATTTATTAACCCAATAACGATATTCATTGGTCGTATCTTCAGGATTTTCTTTAGTTGTATCTTTAACTAACCAATACATTTGATAAATCATTTTAGCTGTATCTTTAACAGCATCACTATCATTTGAAGTTAATATTTCTACTAATCCTGCATTAAAAGCATTAGTAGTATCATCTGTATTCTCAGGATTTACTAATGTACTTACACATCCCATTTTAACTCTATCAGATGTTGGCTTTCCAGTAGCATCAACTGCTGGATTTATTCTTGGGTCATGACAATATCCTTTGAATTTTGTTCCATCAGAACCTTCAAAAGTATAAACAGTTATTGGTCTTCCCGCAAATTGGGAATTAAGATCAGTATACCCTGTTCCTTCCTTGTCTTCAAAATAAATGTCAATTCCTCCACAATCATCTGCTTTAACAACTACAGTCCATAACATCATTGTTAAAACAACTAAACTTAATATTTTTACAACTTTTTTCATATTCCAAGCTCCCTTTGTTTTTTAGTTTTCTTTAGGTATACGAATACTCCTACACCTACACCGATAACTCCGGCAGCTCCTATTATATACCATTTATTCTTATTAATAAACTCTAAAATGCCTTTTTTATCTTCTTTTTCTTCTACTTTTTCCCCATCTTTATTAACTGTCCCATTAATATATCCTTCAACTTTACTTACAAATTCACTTTCATCAACAGTTTCCACAGTTATATATTTTTGACATAAATAAAAGTCTGGTATTTCTTCACATATGGCTCTATTATAATAGCCATTATACTTTGGCATTGTAAAACGACTAGTCTTTAATAAGTCTCCACTACAAGCTGTTCCATTTTCGGCATATACTTTAACCGTAAAATTAGCAATATCTTCAGTCTTAGTCCAAATTATATCTACATTACCATCAGTAGTATCAGCATAATGATATATTTTAGAACCATCTTCTACATTGTTAGATAATTCAACATAAGTTTCATTGGTCACATTTAATATATGAATAACAAAATATTCGACATAACTAACACCATCTTCATATTCAATTCGGTCCGTTTTTAATTCATAATTTGTTCTTACATTAGCAGCTTTACTATTTAAATTAAGTTGATCTTGATAAGAACATTCGGCCCGAACAAATAATGGCATTATTAATAAAATTAGTATAATAACTATCTTCTTCACAAGAAAAGCACCCTACTTTCTAATCTATATTGATTTTATCATATTGTGAAGTTATTATCAAGTTAAGTGCTTAATTTTCCTCAAAATATTTTTGAATTATTTTCGAAATTAAAGAATAAAATTAATTAAAGAAAAAATTTGAATTTTTTTATTGCATTATTCTTAAAAATTTGTTATTATTTTCTATATGCAGGTGTAGTACAGCGGTTAGTATACGACCTTGCCAAGGTTGGGACGGCGGTTCGATTCCGCTCACTTGCTCCAATTGTTGTTAAAGCCTATGCTTTAATATAAAGGATACAATATTCTTAATAGGTTCGAAAAATATATCAAAGATATTGTATCGCATTGAATTAAGGGTGTTAAACACTCTTTTTTCTTGTGTTAAATCAGTGTGGGCATATATATCTAGTGTTGTAGAAGTTTTACTATGTCCTAATCTTCTTGAAACTTCATTGATTAAAATATTACATTTTAATAATAAAGTTGCATGACTATGCCTAAATTGGTGTAATGTAATAGGTCTAATATTAGCTTTATTACAAGCATCTAATTTATGCCTATTAATTGTAGTAGGACTTAAGCACTTTTTACCACCAAATATATAATAATCATAATCTTCATGGTATTGGTCTTTATAATATTTATATAACTTCATTAAATCTTTTTGTAATCTTCTATCAATTTTAATATTTCTAATAGAAGAAGTATTTTTAGGAGTACCTAAACTACGATTACCATGACTTTCAATAGTTTTATTAATTGAAATATACCCATTTTTTAAATCGCTAAATTTTAAAGCCATTGCCTCACCGGGCCTTGTACCAGTAAAAAACATAAGATTAAAAAATTGTTTATAGATATTATTATCAACACATTTAATAAATTTCTTAAACTCTTTTAAAGTATAAAAGTCATGTTTATCTTCTTCTAAATGTTTTTTAAAACAACCAACATTACTTATAATTGTTTTATCAAAACCATGAATCTTTTTGCAATATTCAAAAAAACCACTTAAATTGTAATATAAACCTCTATTATAATTATTACTATAATTTAATTTTAGTATTTCATTTTCCCAATTAAGAATATCAAGACTTGTAATATCTTCTAAATACATATCTTTGAAAAATGGTAAAATACGAGAGTTAAAATTATAAAAAAAAGTATAATAGGTTTGGGGTTTCATATTCTTTTTTGCATACACAAGATATTCAGCATATACTTCAGCAAATTTTATTTTAGACAATTTTACCTCCTTTCTAGAATTGACATAATTTTATTTAATTGCTCCAAATTAGTAACATCAATAAGATTAAGCTTTTGCAATAAAGCAACACTTTCGGGTAATTGCTTAATCATTTTCTTTTGCTCAACAATTTCTTGTAATAAATTAATATAAGCATTTGTAGTATTAATTCCCCGTTCCATTGCATATTCTTTAATATCATTGACTAAACTAGTGGGTAAATTCATATTAACTCTTGTCAATTCGACATTACTTTTTACTTTTGCCATAATAATCATTCCTTTCTAAAATTTAAATTTTTGAACAATATTTTTTAGAATAAATATTATATGACAAAATGATTATATCAACACTTAATATGTATGTCAATACTTTTTATAAATTTTTTATAACTCGCCGTTAAGGCATACCTTCTTTCAAAATGAAATTATAATCAAAGAAGAGAAACAAGAAGTTCATTTCTGAAAGAAGGAAACACAATTATATTTCGCATAATAAAATGTCAATAGACTTTCACGGCATATTCTCGCTTTGAATCATAAAATGTCAAAGTTGCGATATTCCATGTTTCTATTGACATTTTATTATGCTATCTAAGGTGAAAAATTTTTATTTAATTATGTTAAAAATAAGTATTAATACTTGTAATATAAATATAATCAAAAAATCAATATCGTACCTATCTTCAATCCCGTATTTAAATAAATGAATAACACAAACTACCAACGCAATTAATGTAAAAATAATACTAAACATATAATCTCCTCTTTCCTTTTTTTAAATATTAATATATAATTTATTTAGAATTTGTATATTCAAGAAAAGTTACTTGTGAATTATCAAGTGGGTTTAAATATTCATTTTGGTAAATAAGTTCCTTATCTTGAATTTTTTTTGCATAATATTCTATGTCCTCTTGTATATTAATATTTATATAGTCAACAATAGGAATATTTAAATTTCTTGAATAAAAGTACCTATGGCGATTAAACAACCTATTATCAATGTCTTTAGTCATGTACTTGGCAATATACCCTACTATCTTTTTTATATCGCCTTTAATTTCTTCTACACTAGTAAAACCCTCGTTCCAATATTTTACATGACTATACCGAGAATTATTTTCTTGTTTATACATCAATTTTTTATCATTAATTTTAATATTAGTCAATAAATGATAATGTACAGCTCCTCGTTTTTGAAATTCGGGAACACAAAGATATTTAAAATCTTTATATACTCTTTTAATCTTATCGATAAAATATCTAAATTTTTTATTAGCATAATTCATATCAATAATATTATCAGAAAAAGTTAAAGTTATAAAAGTTTCCCACTCTTCAATATTTCCTTTAGCTAGTCTTTGACACTCTAATTTACTACGAATAATATTCTTTTTATCTACTTTTTTAAAATTCTCTTTATTAGTAGTATCTTCAATATCAGTGCTTTCTTCTAAATTAATAACCTCATTTAGTTTTCTTTTCTTTTCACACTTTTTTAAATTTAAATCGTCCAAGTAATCATTAGTACTTTTTATCTTATCAGCACTATATAAATATACTTGTATAAAATCGCCACAAGTTACCATTTTTAGGTTATAATTTTCTTTTTTTGTCGTAACTATGAGCCTACTATCAAGTATAGTAGAATCAAGTTTTTTCATAAATCGTTATATATTGTCTAACTTTGGGGCATAGTGTAGTTCGCATTCGTTGAGTGCGAACTACACTCGCACCCACTCACAAGCAATAGCACAATTTCTCCTCACTTGCTCCAATTTTTTTTAAATCAAAACAAAGAAATTCCGCTCACTTGCTCCATTTGAATTAAACTCGCTATTGCGGGTTTTTATTTATTAAAAAAACTATAACTGACTCTTTTAAATCATCAACTAATTTGACTTTAAATTCGGTTCTTGAGTTTTCAATAGCTTCTATCATTAAGCATCTTCAATTATTACTAAATTAGTTATACTATATTTCCTAATATATTTCCTAATAAATTTCCTAATAAATAATTCTTTAATATTTATTTTGTTAAAAATAATATTATAATTACACATAGAAGTTAACCTTTTTTTCAAATGTGTACTATTCTTGCCCTACATAAGGAATCTGTTCAAACTTTTTCGAATATTCAAATACATTTCATCTCTAATTATAAATTATTTTATTGAAATAGAAAATTATCAGATAATAAAAAAAGAAGTAAGATTAATTTCTTACTTTCTATCATGGAAAATTTCTTACACACTCTTTATAAATATTCTATAACTCTTTATAAAGTATATAATGAGTTATACTAATTTGTTAAATATACATAAGATTGTGGATAATAATCTATCCCAATGTCTTTTAATTTTTTTGGCTTATCATAAACCATTACTTTTCCTAATTTATAAGCATAAGCAATATCTTTATTTGCAAAATATTTCATATATTTAGTTTTGGAAATACCAGCATATTGTTTTGTTTCATTCCATAACTTATCGGGAGTATTTGTTATTATAGACTTTACTTCAACTTCGGCAATAATTCTCTTTACTGGAGAGGTACTATATAAAACAATTTTATCTATATCTCTCTTACATATATTTTTTCTATATTCGTATAACTTAGTTTGGGATACAATTTTATTTGCATACTCTGGTTTAATAGGCAATAGTATAGTACACATCTTATAACCTCCCATCTATTATAACCATTATATCACAAAAATTGCCCATTTTATTTTTATTTTAAATATTTATTATTTTTTTTGATAAATTAGAGTCAACTTTTACGATAGACGCAGGAGCACTCTTTAATATTTTATTTTCTATTAAACTACTATACGTTACCGGTTCTTTTAATGTTTTATAATACTTAAAAAGTATTAATTTTAAACTAGTATCAAAGTTAGATTTAATTTCTTCTAATGAATAAACTGTTCTTTTTGTGGCCAAAGCATATAAATCCTCAGGAGTAGCAAATTTGCTAAATACATTATCAACTATTCCTATAGTAGTTATGCTCCGTTTACTCTCGCTAGCATAAAAAAGCAAAATATCACCAGGTTTTATTTGTTGTGTTGGACTTTTACAAATGTATGCCTTTTTAATGGTATGTGAATAAGTATTAACGCCTTGAAGGTCTTCAAAAGAAAGTTGATTTAATGGCTCCGATTCTGGAAATAACTTTTCATGATATTTTTGTTTAATAGGTACAATAAAAGTATCTCTATTTGCCCAATCAAAATTTGGATAAGTATTATCATGCATACTTTTTACAAGTACTAATTCTTCTTCTAAACTTCCATCTGCTTTTTCAGTCATTTTTGTTGTGTTTTTAATAAAACCATATTCAAAAAATAGTTTTATTAATTCTTTTTGTTTTTTAAAAACAGTAACATATATATCATCAACTTTATTTTTTAATGCTTCTTCAACCATAATTTTTATATAACTTTCACCAATTTTATTTCCTGTGTTTGCAACCTTAAATGTCGCTACTTTTAAATGTATGCCTTTTTTTAATGGTTCTTTAAATTCGGAATAATCTTCACTTTCATCTTCTACTTTTAACATTAAAAAAGAACCAATTTTATTATTAGAATACCGCGTTATATAAGCCTTATATCCTTCTCTAGATTTTTTCTTATACCAATTTTCAAATCCTTTATAATCTGCTTTTAATGAATCAAAGAAATCATCTTCAATCTCTATGTTATATAAATATTCATAATTTATAAACGCTGGTGTCCTAACTTCTTTTTCTTCAAGTGGCTTAAATTTAACTATCGCATCTTCAATACCAAAAACTCTATCACTTAAGCCTATTTTTTGAGCTTTATTTTTTAATTTTTTATCATTAGTAATTAGATAAGTAACACAATCTCTATAGACTGCATATAACAAATTATTATCAATTAGATCATTTGGGAATTTGGAACATCCAACTAGATTATTGAAATGGTTTGTTGCTTTTGGAGGTCTTTTTATAGTTTCATAGATTTTAATCTTACTATGGAATATTTCTCTTTCATTTAAATCTTTAATGTGATTTATATCTTCTATAGTCATTGGATGAATCACAATTTTATATTTATTTGAGTCGTAAAGTATTTTTGTAAGTTCTAATACTTTATCATCTATTACCGAATGATTTTCTCGATATATTAATAAATTAGTATCTAACAATATTTTTATCACTTTATCACTCCCTTGAATAATTTTTTTATCTATTATATCACATATATTACAATATTTTAAAAAAAATTTAATATTTTCTTGTAATAGTTTAAAAAAACAAGTAGTTTATTAAGGTAATTTGATTATATTAAAAAAATTAATTATTATAAAAAAATAAGATTTTATTAACCTTATAATTTATAACTATTTATCTTCTTCTACTCTTTTTTAAAGAAAACCACTCTTCTTTATCTATGGTATAAGAATAATCTTTCGTTAATTTATCTAAAAAAGTATATTGCACCATCTTAGTTTTATCTTGTCTTTTAAAACCCAACTTTTCCATAATCATCCATGATGCTTTATTATTAATCGCTGCTCCCGTTACAATTTTATTAATATTTACTTTCGTAAACATATAATCAATCATAGCATAGGCAGCTTCTGTGCCATAGCCCTTTCCTTGATAATTTGGGTCTATATACCAACCAACATCTCTAATACTTAAATCTAAACCACTCTCTTGACAAGAAATTCTCCCAATACATTCCCCATTTTCTTTTAAAAAGATACTCCAAATAAAAACATCTTTATTATAGGCACTTTCCATATTCTTCTTATAAAATTCTTCTTGTTTAGACCAATCTAATAATTTTTCTCTAAATTTTGATGGCACGGTTAAATAATATTTATTGACTTCCGGAATCATTAATATTTCCCATAATCTTTTTTGTTCTTTTAGGGTTTGGGCCTTTAAAATTAAACGTTCAGTTTCTATAGTTTCACTACCAATATAATTCATAAACTACTCCATCTTATTCTATATTAAAATAAATGATACTCCTATTCCTATAAATATTAATAAAATACTTATTAAAACATATACAGAAATATAACCTAATTTTAAGTTATTTTCAAAATACTTACCATAATTATTAATATCAAAATTTACTTCTTCTAAGTATTCATTAAGTAAATCTTCATTATAGCCATTTTTTAATAATATATTATTAATTAGATAATCAAAATTAGGTTTAAGATAAGTATTATAATAACCTATTAATTCTTCAATATTTTTAAAATTACCATTATTAATACCATTTATAATAGCTTTATCTAAAACGGGAATTAAACCATGAAAAATAACATTTTTTAAAGAATTATTATAATCATCTTTATTCTTTTTTATTTTACCCCAAAAAATATTACTAACCCAATAAAAGATTGATTTAACATCTATTTCATTAGCAAAACTTTTTAGATAATTTTCTAAGCTTATAGCTAGGCTATTAGAAAAATATAATTCTTTAATCTTATCTAATCCAACAATACTCGTTATAATATTGGCAATACAAGTAGTATCTTTATACCCACTATAAAGGAAAGATTCAGGATATAAAATCTCTGCAAACATTTCCGTAAATCCTTCATTTAAATAATTATTTAAAACTTTATCATCCCCAATAATTGAAGAAAATCCTGAATTAATTAAATTACTATCAGAATAATACTTCGTACTAGCCATATGCATAAATTCATGACATAAAGTACTTTCTATAATTTTATTTTTCGTTTTGTCTTTGATATCTTTTTCCCAATCTCCTAATAAATATCCATCAACATCAGTACATATATATAATTCATTTTCTTTAAATTCATAATAAGCATAATCTTCGCCTTTATTAGAAGAAAGTTCTACTTTTAAAGTTCTTAAATTACGATAGAAATTATCTCTAACATTTAAAGGTATTAAATACTCAATCTTTTTTAAGATAGATATAATTGAAGGATGTTTTTTTAATTCGGCATTTTTATTTATAATATCCTCTAACATAATTCACATCCTTTATCTTACTAATAATATTATAACTTATTTTTGTTAATTAAAAAAGAAGGAATAATTTCTTATTCCCTCATTTATTAATAAATTCTTTCGCAAGCTGCTGAACCTTCTAATTGAATCTTAATCTTAGCTGTTTTACCAGCATTATATGTTTGATCATGAGTTTGATAATTTCTAAATATTAGATTAATTTTCCATTCTTGTACAGTTGCTTCTTCCTTCTTAGCATCATTTTCTATAAGTGTATCACTAACTAAAATACCAGTCTCATTATCTTTTTTATCCGTAATATCGATTAAATGAGTCTTTTCTTTGCCATTATTATCAAAGCCAACCATTTCAATAAATAGTTCTCCATCATTTGGATATCTTTTTTCGAAATTATTTTTTTCTACTTTATACATTATATTGTAATGACAACTTGTTGTATCAGCTTGAGAATCTAAACTAACCTTTAATGAACCAGGTTCCTTACTTCTTACATCTCTATATGAATTATCACCATAACCTTCTTTAAGCATATCGTAAATGGTAACATCAAGATTAACATCTCGAGCACTAACAACAGTCATTAATGCCTTAATATCACTGCCGCCCTCTTCACATTTATCAGTACATTTACCATTACCATCAGTACATTTTTTACGACAAGTTCCATCAGGATTATGACAATCATGGTCGCAATCACCATTATGATCGACGTCACATTCTTTATAACATTTGTCATTTTCATTGTAACAGTTAGTCTTACAATCTTTACCTGTTCCACCACAGTTCTTTACACATTTTTGGTCAACGCCTTCACCTTCTACACAGTTGTATTCACATTCACCATTACCATTGACACAAATATCATTTTTTCCATCGCCATCGGAATCAAAACATTTTTGTTCGCCAGATTCTCCTGGAGCAAGACAATTAGTTTCACAATTATCTTTTGTTCCACAGTTTAAATCACACTTACCATCGCCATTGATATCACAGTTGTAATCACAAGTGCCATTATTATCATCGTCACAGTTCTTTGTACATTTACCATCAGCATCATAACAATTTTTTAAACATTTATTACCTGTATCATCCATACAGTTTTTAATACATTTTTCACCTTTGTCATCGTAACAATTCTTTTGACAATTATCGCCTGTTCCACCACAGTTTTTATAACATACATTTTTATCATTATAACAGTTATAATCACATGTGCCATCATTATTGGTATCGCAGTTTCTTGTACATCCGGTTCCACCACTACCAGAACCTCCACAGTTTAAATCACAAACGCCATCACCATCAGTATCACAATTATTTTGACATTTACCAGTATGGTCTGGATCACAGTTTAAATCACACTTACCATCGCCGTTAGTATCACAGTTGGTTTGACATTTATCTTTACCATCATAACAATTCAAATCACATTTGCCATCACCATCTGGATCAACATTTTTATCTGGTTCTCCATCGCCGTCGGTATCACAATTTGTTTGGCATTTATCTGTACCATTAGTACAGTTTAGAACACATTTATCGCCTTCATAACAATTACGGTCACACTTACCATCACCATTATCATCACAATTCTTAACACATCCACCATTAACACCTTCGCAGTTTAAATAACATTCACCATTTTCATTGTAACAATTTTTATCACATTTGCCATCTTTATCGGTATCACAGTTCTTTATACAATTACCATTTTTATCACTACAGTTTTTATCACAAATACCATCGCCGTCGGTATCACAATTTGTTTGGCAATCTTTACCTGTTCCACCACAGTTACGATCACATCTACCGTCACCATCAGTGTCACAATTGTAATCGCATTTGCCATTACCACTTTCATCACAGTTAGTTTGACAATCTTTACCTGTTCCACCACAGTTTAAATCACATTTACCATCACCATTATTATCGCAATTGTAATCGCATTTGCCATCATGATTAGTATCACAATTCTTTGTACATTTATCGCCTTCGTAGCAGTTTAAATCACATTTGCCATCGCCATCGATATCAACATTTTTATCTGGATATCCATCGCCATCAGTATCACAGTTCTCTGTACAATCTGGACCACTACCTACAGGTTTAGTATCCGGTTTTCCATCACCATCAGTATCACAATTAAAATCACATTTATGGTCTCCATCGATATCAAGATTTAAATCTGGTACACCATCACCATCAGTATCGCAGTTAAAATCGCATTTTCCATCACCATCAACATCAACATTTAAATCTGGTTTTCCATCGCCATCAACATCAACATTTGTATCAGGATAACCATCACCATCAGTATCACAGTTTAAATCACACTTACCATCACCATCGGTATCTTGATTAGTAAGATTTTTATCTGGTTTTCCATCACCATTTACACAAATATCTTCATTACCATCTTTATTAAAATCATAACAAGTTGGTTCTTTATTTTCATTAGTGTCGCAGTTAACATCGCATTTACCATCTTTATCAATATCAAGGTTTAAATCAGGTTTTCTATTACCATCAGTATCACAGTTTAAATCACAATTGCCATCATTATCAACATCGCAATTTAAATCGCACTTACCATCACCATCAATATCGACATTTCTATCTGGATAACCATCACCATTAGAATCACAGTTCTTTGTATTAGACTTTGAACATTTCTCTACTAATTTATCATCAGCTTTGCCATCACCATTTATACAAATGTCTTTTTTTCCGTCACCATTGGTATCATAACACTCTTGTTTACCAGTTGGTGTATCAATATTAAAGTCTGGTTTTCCATCGCCATCAACATCAACGTTTAAATCAGGTTTTCCATCACCATTAATATCAATATTAACATCAGGAATACCATCATGGTCTAAACAAATATCGCTTCTTCCATCGCCAAATCCTTTATCATTAGGATAGTCAAAACATTTAGAAGCACCTTCATTATCAATGTTTAAATCAGCTTTGCCATCACCATCTAAATCAATATTAATATCAGGAACATTATCTCCTGTTATATCACAGTTTAAATCACATTTACCATTTCCATCAGTATCTTGATTTATAAAGTTAAAATCAGCAACACCATCACCATTAGTATCAACATTAAATATTCCTTCACCATTTTTATATTTACCATAAGGAATATTTAAATCAGGTATACCATCACCATTTAAATCAGTTGGAGGATATGTTAAAGAACCCCCTATTTGATGAGTTCCCCAAAAATCTAAAGTAAATGATGTAAGAATTAAAGTTAAACTTAAAAGCATAATAACTACCATTATTACGATAGCCATTAATCTCTTCTTTCTTAATTCTTCTTCATTTATTACACCAACATTTTCATTTTCATTATAATCATTTGGAAACATAAAAACCTCCTAATTAACTTGCTTTTGAACTTACACTTGGTACTGAATTGCTACTATCTTGACCTTCAGCAGGTATTGCTTTTACAGATATATTATAACTAATGTCTTTTTCGGCATCTTCTTCTTTAGCATCATCTTTAACCCACATATAAATATCATATGTAACAGCAGTTCCAGTACCTGAACTTGCTCCAATATCATCTTTAATAATCGGATAAATGCCATTACTAGATGTTACTAAATTACTAAGTTGAACCCAATACGTACTAGTTGTTCCAAAAGTTATCCAACTATTGTTTTTTTGGATAGCAATAACAATACTTTCTGGAGAAGCATTTTGAATGTTTTCAATGTTGGAGTTTTGCAAAGAAACTCCAACTGTTACTTTTAAATTACTTTTATTAGTTATCTTTAAACTCTCTTTTATATAATCAGTATTTTGTGTACCACTAATTGGTGAACTCGAAGATGTTATACTAGTATAACCGCTTGATGGCATTAAACCATCTCCAGTTGGGCTAGTAGGTGTTGGAGTAACCTCAGCCGTGACACTTAAATTACCTGCCGTAATTACAGGGACATTGGTTTGAGTTTGCACTGAAAAAAAGGATGAATATGAAACATTCATAGTGGCTAGTGTTAGAACAATTATAGAAACAACAGTAATAATAGTACCTCGTTTTATATATTTACCCTTTATCTTCATGTATGTCACCCTTATTTTAAGTTTAACACATTCTTTTTTCTAAAACAACTATTAATTTAAAATTTTTTCAGTATTTTAAACATTTTTATAAGTTTACATTTACATTTCTACTTACTTAATGCTATAATATGTAGGTTGCACGGGGTGATTTTATGGAAATTAGAAATGTTGCAATTATTGCGCACGTTGACCATGGAAAGACAGCACTAGTTGATGAGATACTAAAATATGTTGGAACTTTTAGAGAAAATCAAGATGCAAATAGTTTTTCAATGGATTCAAATGAAATAGAAAAAGAAAGAGGTATCACTATTTTAGCGAAAACTACCTCAATTATGTATAATGGTGTCAAGATAAATATCTTGGATACTCCAGGACATGCCGATTTTGGTGGCGAAGTAGAAAGAATCATGAAAATGGTTGATGGTGTTATCTTAGTGGTTGATGCTTATGAAGGACCAATGCCTCAAACAAGATTTGTTTTAAAAAAGGCTATTGATGCGGGAGTTAAACCCATTGTCGTTATTAATAAAGTTGATAAACCAACAGCGAGAATTAAAGATGTGGTTGATGAAGTTTTAGGTTTATTCTTAGATCTTGGAGCTAGTGATGAACAATTAGATTTTAAAGTAGCTTATACTAGTGCTTTAAATGGAACATCTAGTCTAGATCCTGATTTAAGTACCCAAGAAAAATCTTTTAAATGTGTTTTAGATTTAATTGTTAATGAAATTAGTAAACCTAGTGGAGATGAAACAAAACCACTTCAATTCCAACCAGCCCTACTTGATTATAATGACTATGTCGGAAGAATTGCCATTGGCCGTATCTTTAATGGTAAAATTAAAGTTGGCGAAATGGTTAACTGCTTAAGATTAGATGGTACCGAAAAACAATTTAGAGTTCAAAAGTTATTTGCTTTTACCGCTTTATCTAAAGTAGAAGTAAATGAAGTTGCTGCCGGAGATATTTGTGCTATTGCTGGGCTTGAAGATATATCCGTTGGGGAAACCATTACCGAAGTAGGCAATCACGAAAGGTTACCAATAATTCATATTGATGAACCAACCTTACAAATGACTTTTGGAGTTAATACAAGTCCATTCTCTGGAAAAGATGGAAAACTTTTAACAAGCCGTAAGATAGAAGAAAGACTTATTAAAGAAACCCAAAAAGATGTTAGTTTAAAAATTGAACAATTAGATTCCGAAAACTTCTTAGTATCAGGTCGTGGTGAACTTCACTTATCTATTTTAATTGAAAATATGCGAAGAGAAGGTTTTGAACTTCAAGTATCTAAACCTAAAGTTATTGTTAAAGAAATAGATGGTGTTAAATGTGAACCATATGAAGATTTACAAATTGAAGTTGAAGATGATTATATGGGTGGGGTTATTGAAGAATTAAGTACCCGGGGAGCCATCATGGATAATATGACTCATTTAGGAAGTTTAACAAGATTAAGTTATACTATTCCATCACGTGGTTTAATTGGTTTTTCTACTAACTTTATGACTTTAACTAAAGGTTATGGAATAATGAACCATACGTTTAAAGAATATGCTCCAATGGCTAAAGAAATTGTAGGAGAAAGAAAACTAGGTGTTCTAGTATCTTCGGAAACTGGTAAAGCCACAGCCTATGGAATTGGCCAACTTGAAGATAGAGGTATTATGTTTGTGGAACCTAATACGGAAGTTTATGAAGGTATGATTGTTGGCGAATGTAATAGAGATAATGATTTAGCCATAAATATTGTTAAAGGGAAAGAATTAACAAACACCAGAGCGGCCTTCTCTGATAAAACAGTGGTCTTAAAAAGACCTAGACCAATAACTCTAGAATATGCTTTAGAATATATTAATCAAGATGAACTTGTCGAAGTTACTCCAAACTTTATAAGACTTAGAAAAGTAATTTTAAATACCGAACTCAGAAAAAAAGCTGACGCTAAAAAATAGTATCAGCTTTTTTATTTTTAATGGTAACCCGTACGGGGTTCGAACCCGTGAATGCTGCGCTGAGAACGCAGTGTGTTAAGCCACTTCACCAACGGGCTAATTTGGCAACAAATTAAGTTTAACATTAAAGACACACAAAATCAATACAAAAATGCTTTTCATATACCCAAATATTATATATTTTTAAACACCTCTAATAATACTTTAATAGTATCTTTTACTTCGTTAATAGTTATCATACTATTATCATCTAATACATATATTTTTTGCATTCTATCAAAAGTATCAATAAAATCATCATTAAAGTTTAATTTCATATAATCAAAATCTACTATATTTTTATCCTCAGATATTCCCCCTACTCTGTATTTTTCTTCTTCTCTTTTATAACCAATTAATTTGTTTAATTCTTTCTTATTATTAAGCAATTTCTTTATAGCATCATTTTTTATTAAAATTGAAATATCATATAAATGTTTTGAAACATCTTCATACATTTTTCTTTCATAATAAAACTCGGCTGCAAATATCTTATCAACAAAAATTCTTTCCAATTTAATAATTTCAATATTAAATTCTGATATGCTATATTTTTCTTTTAAAATTTTCTTTTCTTCTTTAGTTGCATACTTATAAATAAGCGGTTCAATTGTATAAGTAGAAACAGGCTCTGATACTGTAAAAGATGTTGCCTCTATTTGAATCCTTTCAGATTTAAATAGTTCATTGACACTAAATAAAGAATCATATTTATAAAACGAAGTAACACTTCCTTTTTTATCAATAGTTTCTTCCTTCACTAATTCTAAACCCTTAATATTATATCCAAGAGCTGATTTTTTTAATCTCATTTTGTTGCTATTATTTGTTTCTTTAGGATTTACTTTAACCGTTAAATCAATATCTTCAGAAAATCTATTCATCTGATTTAAAATCTTATAGACTGCTGTTCCTCCTTTAAAATAGGCTTTAAGTTCATTTTGTTTTCGTGCTAACTCTTTTAAAACTAAACAAACATAATAGTCTTTTTCCAAAATTTCATTTCTGATTTTAGTTCTATTATTAATTTCTAATATTAATTCTTCTAAAACTTCTCTATTCAATATCTTCACCACCTAAATCATATAGTTTTTTTATTGGTTTAATATTTTTTAATAAATAAGCATATTCAAATATCTTTTCAAATTCTAACTTATTATCTTTAATAAATTTATAAATAATTTTCTTTTCATTTTTTACTTCTATTTTGATATTATCTTTATTTATTAAAATATCAAAAAGTTGGAGATATTTATAATTCTTTTCCGTAATTTTTAATTTTGGCCTTCTAATCGTAACCCCTAAATTTTTATTTTTATAATCATTAGCATTGGGACATTCATTGGTAACAATTAATATTTCTTTAGGTATTTGGGTAGTTAATCCAATCTTATTAAATAAATAGGCCCCAGAATAATAACCTTTTTGACCTTTATTATCGTATATATATTTTTTTGTAATGACTTTATTAACATTAAGTATTTTCTTGCCAAAAGTACCTTTTATCGGTTTATAATAAATGCCTTTAGTAAATTGAACTATTTTTCCTTCTCTAACAAGTCTATTAACATAAACATAAATATTCTTAAATGTTACATCAAAATTTTTCCTTATATATTTTTTGAAATAATCCCTTATTTCTTCAATAAAAATAGGCTCATCATAAGGATAAGCATTTATATATTTAATTAATATATCATTTAAATTCATAGACATCCCCCTTAAATATATTACGTTATATTTTTATTAAAAATATAACAATTTTTAATTTAATAATAACATTATACACTCTTTAAAGTTAGATGTCAACTCTTCTAGTCCTATTCATTTAACAAAAAACCAAATTCCAGAATATATTATAAATGTAAGGAGTGTTTTTGTGAAGAAAAATTTTTTATATGTTTTAACTAGTGTAATTGGAATAGTAGTTCTGGCCCTAATAGGCAGTTTACTATTTAAAAATAAAGAAGATGACCAAGATTTACAAACCATTAAAGTAGCAGAAGTAACTCATAGTATTTTCTATGCCCCTTTTTATGTAGCAATGGAAAATGGCTATTTTAAAGAGGAAGGAATTGATATTGATTTACTTTTAGTTAGTGGTAGTGATAATGTGGCGGCTTCTGTTCTAGCCGGTGATACCAATGTCGGTCTTGCTGGTCCCGAGTCTGCAACTTATGTTTATCTTGGTGGTGAAAAAGACTATTTAGAAGTATTCGCAGGCCTTACTAAAAGAGATGGCCAATTTATCTTAAGCCGCAGTGGTAAAGAATTTGCATGGCAAGATTTAATTGGTAAAGAAATTTTGGTAGGTAGAAAAACCGGAATGCCTGGTTTAAGTTTTTTAAGAGCCTTAAAAAATGAAGGTATCAAAGAAAGCGATGTTAATATTAACTACTCTATTGAATTTGGCGAACTATCCGGAGCTTTCATCGGAGGTGTTGGGGACTACGTTAACCTATTTGAACCTCTAGCAAGTAAACTAGAAGAAAGTAATAATGGCTATGTTGTGACAAGTGTCGGGGCTTCATCTGATCCGTTCCCATATACGGCCTTCTATGCGAAAAAAAGTTATTTAAAAGAAAATAAAGAATTATTAACTTCTTTTACGAAGGCAATTAAAAAAGGAATGGACTTTACTTTAAATAATGATTCCGAAGAAGTAGCTAAAGTAGTAAAAAATCAATTTAGTGATACAAGTGTTGATGATTTAAAAATAATGATTGAAAGATATAAAAAAGCGGATGTTTGGTTAAGTACCCCAGTCGTTGAAGAAGATTTCTTTAATACTTTAATTGATTTACTTAAAGAAAATGATTTAATCAATAAGACAGTTTACTATAAAGATTTGGTTTATAATCTTTATGAATAATATCTTAGAGTTTAAAAATATAACTAAAAATTACCATACCAAAGAAGGCGAAATTAAAGCCTTAGATAATTTTAATTTAGATATTAAAAAGGGCGAAATAATATCATTGGTTGGCCCTTCCGGATGTGGAAAGTCGACTCTTCTTGCCATTATTTCTTCCCTAGATAAGGATTATACGGGCACCATTAATAAGAAGGATAACCTTAAAATGGCTTATATGCTCCAAAGTGATGCCCTCCTTCCTTGGCTTACTATTTATGATAATGCTATTTTAGGTCTTAAAATAAATCATAAAATGACCAAAGAAAATTTAGAATATGTTGACTACTTACTGGATTTATATAAATTAAAAGATTTTAAAAATAATTATCCCAAGAATTTATCCGGAGGTATGAAACAAAGACTAGCCTTAATTAGGACTTTAGCAATAAAACCCGATATCTTACTTTTAGATGAGCCTTTTTGTGCTTTAGATGGCCAATCAAGACTTTTAATTAGTAATGATGTTTATCAAATATGTAAGAAGGAAAATAAAACCGTTATCTTGGTAACCCACAATATTGAGGAGGCCATTACTTTTTCTGATAGAGTTGTGGTTCTTACTGAAAGGCCCGCGAAGATAAAAAGAATAATAGAAATTGATATTGAAAATAAAACTTCTGTTTTAGAACGAAGAAAAGATAAATTAGGTCAAAAATATTTTGATATCATATGGGAGGATTTAAATAATGAGTTCTGAACAAAAGAAATATTTAAAAGATATTAAAATTAATAAAATTAAAATCTTATTTTGGCAATTATTTTTATTAATCTTATTTTTTGTTCTATGGGAAGTTTTAGTGCAAAATGGTCTTATTAGTTCTTTTATCTATTCTAGTCCTTCAAGAATAATTAAAACAATTATAAATCTAATAAATGACCATAACTTCTTTATTCATGTTTATACAACTTTAAAAGAAGTAATTATTTCCTTTGTATTAGGAATTACTTTAGGTTTTATAATAGCTATTATCTTATATGAATGGAAAAGATTAGCTAAAATACTTGATCCCTATTTAACCATGTTAAATTCGCTTCCTAAAGTTGCTTTAGGACCTTTAATTATTATTATATGGGGTGCAAATATTAAAAGTGTTATTGTGATGGCTTTACTTATTAATTTAATTGTAAGTATTATCACTATATATAATGGTTTTTTACAAACTGATGAGTACCGTCTAAAATTATTTCAAACGATGAATGCAAGTAAATGGCAAACTTTAATAATGCTAGTTATTCCGAGCAGTTATCAAACTATTATTGCTTCTTTTAAATTAGCGATAGCCCAAAGTCTAGTCGGTGTTATTATGGGGGAATTTTTAGTTAGTAAAATGGGTATTGGTTACCTTATTGTTTATGGTAAACAAGTCTTTAATTTAGATTTAGTTATGACAGGTATTATTTTACTTGCTATTATTTCTTATATTCTCTATAAGTTAATTATAATCTTAGAAAAAAGATTATTAAAACATTTAAATTGAAAAAAATAATCACGTTTTTTTAGAAATGTGATTATTTTTTAATTTTAATTACTAAATATTTGAACCCAAGTATATTGATATTTACTAGCATTTTCCTTAAATATACCTATACCAATCTTTTTATAATTGGAATTTATCATATTAGCATAATGACCACTGGAATTTCGCCATTGAACAGCAGTTGCTTTAACCGTAGAATTTCCATAAGCAATATTTTCTCCTAAAGTAGAACGACTAATATTTAAATCACTTAATACTGTAAAGCAACTATCATTTCCACTCATACCAGGTCTTTCATGTGAAAACTTACCAGAATATGCTATTTCTATGGCTCTAACTGTCGCCGCAATAGACAAATCTCTATCTATTGTTAAAGGTTCTGCACCTACTTCAGTTCTATATTCATTAACATATTTTAGCATTTCATTTTGTGAACTTAAATTACCATTAACAACTTCAGTTGCCTCTTTTAAAATACTACTAGTTGTCCCATTATAATTAGAAGAATCTAATTTATATGATACTCCAGCAGGAACTTTTTCTTCCGTATTATCACTATATTTTAAGACAAAGTATTGATATACTTCTGTTACCTTAGTACCATATTTATAATCCACTGTTTGACCATTTTCTTCTGTATAATCAAAATCTACCCATTCTTTATCAGGGTTAGTACTTTTGGGCGGAG
Source organism: uncultured Bacilli bacterium (assembly GCA_947589435.1). Taxonomy (GTDB): domain Bacteria; phylum Bacillota_I; class Bacilli_A; order RF39; family UBA660; genus SIG200. Next base: position 16,101 of record CANQBI010000017.1, on the reverse strand, counting down.
TTTTACTACTAGAAGTTGTTTTATTAGAACTAGTAGTATTTTTATTAGTTGTTTTCTTTTCTTCTTTTTTATTTACTTTTAAAGTAAATTCTTCTTCTACTTTGTTATTACTACTATCAGTAGCCACATATTTTAAAGTATAAGTTCCTTCTTTATTAAAATCATATTCTCCTTCAACAGTAGCTTTTATTTCTTCTTTAGAATTATCCGTTACTTTAACATCTTTTAATAAATCTATTTCCGTTCCTACTGTAGTACTTAATTCTTTTTGATATTCAATAACTGGAATAGTACTATCTTTTACATTAATAGTAAATTTATATTCTTTTTCTTTGCCTTCTTCTTTATATTTAACTATTAATTCTTTTTCTCCTAAAGTACTAGTATCTACTGTTTCATCACTACTTAGAATTTCTACATCTTTACTATCACTTATAAAAGATAATAAATTTACTTCACTATTTACTTCCACTTCTAAATTATCGATTAATTTAATTTTTGAAGTTTCTTCTTTTACATCTTTATCTTCTTTCTTATTTACGAAAATAAATACCCCTAATGAAATTAAGATAATTGCTAAAATGCAAACAACAATAATTATTACTTTCTTTTTACTATTTTTCTTAATTTTTTCTTCTTTTTTCATAAACTCACCTCTATTTTATCGTTTTCGACTTACTATATCTCGTTATTTTAAATAAGCGAAAAATTTAAAATTTAAATACTTATATTTCTTATATATAAATAATTCAAGTTAATTATACCACTTTGTGCGTATTTAGAGAAGAAAAACTATTTATTAATTTAAAATGGGAAAATTATTCAAGTAAGGAATGATTATTAATGAATGAAAATAGATTAGAACAACTAAAAGATGAAAGAAATTTAAAATCTAAAGAAGTGGCTCAATACTTAAAAGTATATGAATCAACCTATTCCGAATGGGAACATAGTAAAATACCAATTCTCACCAAAAGAATAATTGAACTAGCGGATTTTTATAAGGTTAATATTGATTATTTATTAAATTTATCTAAAGATAGAAGATTAATTAATAAGCCAACTAAAATTGAATTAAAAGAAATTGGAAAAAGACTTAAAAGCATTCGTTTGGAACTTGGTTTAACCTTAAGAGAACTTGGAGATAAACTCAATACTTCTTTTTCAGCATTAGCCAGTTATGAATGAGGAGAGCATTTAATTCAAAGCGAAACATTAATTACTTTATGTAAGTTAAGTAACTACTCTATTGACTATGTATTGAATAGAGATAAATAAAATATTAAAATTAAAAAGAATACGCAAGTGTATTCTTAAGATAATGAAACTCAATTAGAGTTTTTTATTTTTAATTAATATTATAACTAAGCCACTAATTAATATAATTAAACCTATAATAGGTATTAAATAATAATTAGACCATTTAAATTTCTTAACATTTTCTTTTTCTATAACTTCTCTTTTATTTTCTTCTACTTCTTTCTCTTCTTTATCTCTTGTAATATTTAAAATATAAGATGATTCGGATTTATCTTCAGCCACTACTTTTATAGTAATTATATTTTCACCAACATTTAATTCATAATTTTTTAAACCCTCAACATTTGCTTTGTTAGATTCAGTTTGACCATTTATTGTAATATTATTTGTTTCAAACGGGACATTTAAAGTATAAAAATAATTATCTTTATGAAAATCTAAAAGAACACCCTCAATAGTTAAATTTTTTAAATAACTATTATTTGACTTTTTAGATGTGGTAGTTGTCGTATTTGAAGAAGTATTAGAACTAGAAGAACTACTAGATTTAGGTTCAGTTATATAAATAAAGCCAATTAAGTAAATTTCACTTTGCGCTCCTGAACCAATACCTTTACTTCTACTACCTTCTATTTTTCCTTCACCACTTCCCTTATTTTCCACCACATACATAGCCTCATCAGATACGGATACAACAAAAGCCACATGGCCATAACCTTGAAAACCAGAATAAACCGCAACTGAATTAGGTTTAGCTTCACTTCCTACTTGATAGCCAGCATTGGCGGCATTTCGATACCAATCAACAGCATTACCCCAACTAGGAAGAGCAATTTTAAGCCTATCATAAACTTCTTGCCAGACAACTCTCGTACAAGGTGTACTAACTACCCCATTAAAAGTTTGAGTTTTAGGATAAGGATTACTGGCAGCATAACTAACAAAAGGAATTAATAATAACCATAATATAAATAGAATCTTTTTCATGAGTTACCACCGTTCACAAACTAAATTATATTCTTCGCATAATTCCTCAGATAAAATACCAGCTTCATATTTACTATAAACTCCATATCCCGGAAATACTACTTTAATTGAGCCACTTAAGGCCTTAGAAATTTCTGTATCTAAACCATCTCTTATACTTTTCATTTGATTATATAAAGTTGTAAGTGGTGTTTTACTAACAGTTATAAATTTATATTTATAACTAACACTATGATTATCATTATAACTAGGATATGGACTACCAACACTCATCTCAAATATAACTCCCTTATATGATTTATTTTTAATATTATTTAATGTTGTTTTAGCTTTATTTTCTTTAGTTGTATCAAATTGTAATTTATTAAAGGCAGCATACCATTCATCTATTCTTAGATCTAATCCTTGACTAGTAGGATTCTCTTCTTCCCAAGAAAGTTTAATAGTACTTTTACCAGCAAGACTAGGAAAAACATCCCCTAAATTATTAATAAAATAATAACCAATCGGCTCTCTATAATTTTCATAATCAATTGAGGTGGTTGGATATTCATTTAAATTTATTTTATCAATAGTAGATGTATATTTTTGACTATTACTAGAGGTTGATGACTCTTTACTACCACTAGAACTATTTGTTACAGAGTTATCTTCTTCTTTAATCCAACTAGCAGTTAGGGTAATATCAGAAGTTATTTCTTTTTCAAAATCAAAATCTTCTTCATTTAATTTCCACCCAGTAAATTTATATCCATTTCTCGTCGGATCTTCTGGTTTAGTTATTTTTTCACCACTTTTAACCAACATACTATCTACAACTGATCCACCATTAGGATTAAAAGTAACTTTATATTCCTCTCCTTCTTCTTTAATTTTATCTTTATCTTTTTCTTCTACTTTTGGTCCATTATCAGAATTATTTTCTTTATTATTTAAATATAATATAGTCCCTATAGTACCAATTACAACCAAAAATAAAATAATAATTATTATAATAACTTTTTTATTTTTAAATATTTTTTTCATATCCACCACACTCAATATTAATATATTATATAATTTTTAATATATAAATTTAATTTAATTATAGCACTTTGAAATAAATTTAGATAAAAAAACTCTTAACTTAAGAGTTCACTTTTAAAATTTTTTTAAAGTTCTAACTTTAGGAGTTTCATAATTATAATCTTTTTTAACATTCCTATAACCGGTAAATACAGGTACTTTAGGATTACCTTCTTCCGCTAAAACAATATGTCTTTCTCTTTCTTTTTCTTTAGGCATTATTACTTTTCCATTAACTTCAGCATCAATTCTTTCAATTGTTATTGGTTCTCTTTGCATCTTAAAAACCTCCCTAAATATTTCATTTATTATAACATAATATTTAAATTAATTACAACTTATTTTAATCTCCACTATAATAATCATCTTCGTCTAAGTAGGCATCTTCGGAATCTTCAAAATTATAGACATCATAATTTCCTTTACGGACTTCTTCTTTTTCATAATCATCTAAATTATTCCAATCCATTTCTTGCTCTAATTTCTTTTTCTTTTCATCTTTTGAATATTTATCGGCACTTTCTGTCATTCCTAAAATAAAACTAAATAAACCCATAATTACCTCTTTTATTCACTTTCTAAAAGCCAATCTATAATATTTAAAACTTTTATCCCATTAAAATCATTATTTATTGTTTTATCCATAGTTAAAATAATTTTTTCGTAATTATCATTAATACTTTCAAGACTTCTTACTTCTCTTATCTTAACATCTTCATTAGCTAATGACTTAGTAACTTGAAAATATTTTATATTTTTTGGATTCTCTGCAACAAAATCAACTTCATATTCTTGGGTTTTACCAATACTTACTTTATATCCCCTTCTTAAAAGTTCTAAATAAACAACATTTTCTAATATATGTCCTTCATCTATATTTCTAAATCCAAGGATTATATTTCTTAAGCCAATATCAGAAATATAATATTTTCCTAAAGTTTTTAATAAAGTTTTATTTTTTACATCAGTACGATTTACTTTGTACATTATAAATGATTTTTCTAACATATTTAAATAATTATCGATTGTTTGATGATTAGAATTTGTTATTATTTTATTACTATTTAAGTAATCACTTATTTTGGTAGAAGAAATTGGATTCCCTATATTATTAGCTAAGAATTTGATTATATTTTCTAAAAGAGCAATATCTTTAATTTTATTACGGTCAATGATATCTTTTTTTACAATAGTATTATAAATATCGTTTAAATATGACAAAACTAATTCATCTTTATCTTTTATCATGGTTATAGCAGGAAGTCCTCCATATTTTAAATACTCATTAAATTTATCAGATAAATTTAGATTATCATAATTATTAAATAGCAAAAATTCCTTAAATGATAAAGGATACATTTTTATTTCAATATATCTTCCGGAAAGTAATGTTGATAATTCACTGGATAAAAGATACGCATTAGAACCAGTTATATAAATATCTATATCAAAGTCTACTTTAAATGAATTGATAGCCTTTTCCCAGGCTTCAACATTTTGAACTTCATCTAATAACAAATAAACCTTATCTTTTTTTATTTTATCCGCTACAAATTTATATAAATCTTTGTAATTTCTTATATCATCATATTTAGCTGATTCAAAGTTTAGATGAATAATATTTTCTTCTTTAACCTTTTCATTTAATAAATAATCTTTAAACATCAATAAAAGAGTTGATTTACCACTTCTTCTTACACCTGTTATTACTTTAATAAATTCGGTATCCTTGGCCTCAACCATTCTTTTTAAATAACTATCTCTAATAATCATAAATCATCACCAAATTAATATTATCACATAAAAAATGATTCGTAAAGTTTTGCAAGCGTATTTGCAAAACTTTTTATTTTTTAACTTTTTGCAAATGAAATTGCAAAAAATAAGTTAACAATCTATAGCAACAATATGGACTAAATCTCTACATTGGTTAATCGATTGTAGAGATTTAGTTCCATAATTTTTTAAATTTATGGCAAAAAATTCGCGACACTTTTTTCAAAAACCTGCCAAAATCGCACTACAAATTAATATTAAAAAAAACAAACCCTTTATTTATCTAGGTTTGCTTAAAATTCTAAATGGCGCCCGATGTAGGACTCGAACCTACGACCTAACGGTTAACAGCCGTGCGCTCTACCGACTGAGCTAATCGGGCATTACTCCAATAGTATAATACAAAATCGTTTTAAATGTCAACATTAAATATGCAAAAATATTATCTATTGGACCATTTTTATAAATATTTTTTTAATTCATCAATATTTTTTTCTAAAGTACTTTTTAATTTATTAGCAAGGACGACTATTTCTGCATCAATATTATTATATGCATTTATCTTTTCCGTTATTTCTATAACTCCCTTATTTGATCCTTCCATCATCATTTTGGCAATAACCTGATCACTTTCTTCTTTCATTAAACTCATTTCAGCCATCATTTTCGTACTCATCTTAGCCATCATACTAATTTCTTCATTACTCTTGCCATACTTTTTTAAAATATCTTTAGCTTCCTTACAAATTTCTTCGTAATCTTCCTTTTGACTTTTTAAAAGTTTAGTAAATTTTTCATTACTACTTTTCGTAATTACATCATCAATACCAATGATACCCATCTCGGCATTCTTATAGATGTAATTTAAAAACTCTACTTCTTCACTCATATTTTTTTTCAAAATAAATCACCCATTTCTAGTATGAGTGATTTATGATTTTTTATACTTCTTGAACAACCGCAATAATCATGGGCTTACATTCAGTTTCTTCATATAAGTAATTACTTAATTCTTCTCTTATCTCCACTTTAATTTTATTGTAATCTACATAAGTTGGCGTAATATTTCTATTTATAATATTTTCACAAATTTTCTTTATTTCCTCAATTAAATAAGCCGAATCTTTAACATAGATAAATCCTCTTGACGTAACTTCAGGTCCTACAAGCATTACTTTATCTTTTTTAGAAATGGTGGCACTTATTAAAACAATTCCATTTTCGGATAACATTTCCCTATCCTTAATAACAAGTTCCCCAATATCCTCTGAAGATTTACCATCGATTAAGACATCATTTACTTTAATCACATCGCCATTTTGAACAAGATTTCCATCTTCAAAAGTAACAACATCACCATTTTGTTTTAAGATAATATTATCAGGCTTAATACCTAGACGGTTGGCTAAATTGGCATTGTTAACCATATACCGATATTCTCCTTTAACAGGCATATAGTATTTAGGTTGAACAAGTTTTATCATAAGCATAATATCTTCACTAGATGGATGATGTAAAATAATTTTATCACTTGGTAAATTTTCAATATTACAGCCAAACTTAGCTAGTTCATTTTCGAGTTTTACTAAAGTTTTTTCATTACTATCATATCTTGGTTCAGCGAATACTATCGTATCACTGTTTTTTAAAGTAATATATTTATCATAACCATGAAGAATCTTACTAACATTAGCATAAGGATTAGCTCTTTCATCACTAATTAAAAGAATTGCATTATCATCTTCAATATTAGATAAATCCCCAATAATATCTTTTTCCACTTCTAAGTATTTTTCTTTTATAGAGAAATTAACAACATTTTGAAGTTTCTTCCCCATAATAACTATTTTCCGGTGCGTATTTCGCGCCGCATTAAATATATCCGTTATTGTATACAAATGGTATGGTAAAAGGGAGAATATAATTCTTTTTTCATTATGTTTAATAATATCTTTAAAGTAATCTTCTAAATGATGATTAGGAGATGTGTGTCCTTTCTTCTCCGAGAAAGAAGATTCACACATCATACATAAAACACCTTGTTTTCCAATGTAAGCAATTTTACCTAAATCCATATCATATGAACCAAGCATTGTTGGGTCAATAACAAAATCTCCAGTATAGCAAATAGCCCCATCCTTAGTATTTACGACATACATAACGGCATCCGGGATACTATGGGATACCGATATTGGAAATATAGAAATGCCATTATCAAAATTTATTTTTCGATGGGGTTTTATTTCTATAACATTTTTCGTAACTCCATATTCCTCTAAAACAAATTTTGTAAATTTCGTCGCAAATATTTTAACATTCGGTAATACTTTGGCTAAATCTGGAGCACTACCTAAATTTTCACTATGACCATGGGTAATAAATATCCCTTTAATTCTTTTTTTATTTTTTACAAGATAATTAAAATCAGGCATAATATAATCAATACCTAATAAACTAGAACTAGCATATTTAAGTCCTGAATCAAAAACAAATATATCGTTATCAATTTCCACTACATAACAATTTTTGCCATTTTCAGCAAGACCACCCAAGCCAAAAATTCTTATTTTACTCAATATAATCACTCTTTCTAAAAAGTTCTTTTCACTGGAAATAATTATATCAAAAAAAAAGGCTTAAGTCTAGCCTCTTTTATGATGACTTTCAATTTTTTCACTTGTCATCCATTCTTTATTATTTTCATAAAATTTCTTATGTCTTTCCCATAATTCTTCTTTACTCATATTATAATAATTTATTTGTTGAAGTTCTAAGTAAAAACAATTTAATAATCTTTTAATATCTTCCATAGTTTCAATATTATCAATATAGTACATATCAATTTTTCTAAAACGTGGATCAAAATATTTTTTTGTTGTAAATCCATACTTATTTAAGAATTCTTTTACAATTTCATACTTTGAATAATACCTACCACAATAAATAACATTAGTATCGCTTATTACAATATGAATAGTTTTTTTCTCATCAAAATCAAGAATGGAATTTTTAATAATTGAATATAATCCTCTTCTATCTGTAATAAAAAAATTATACGCATTTTCCCATCCTGATAATCTAAATGATTCATCATAATCTTTCTTTAATTCTTCTAATTTTTCTTTTCTTTCTTCAATAGATTCATAATTTCCTAAAACTTCATATAAATTTTGCATATTTTATCTTCCTTTCTTTTCTTCTAAATATTTTTTATTTTCTTCACAAAATTTTTGGTGTCTTTCCCATAATTCTTCTTTACTCATATTATAATAATCTATTTGTTGAAGCTCTGAATAAAAACAATTTAATAATCTTTTAACATCTTCTATAGTTCCAATGTTATCAATATAGTAATAACTATTTTTGACAGGTTTGTCAAAGAAAACATCTACTTCAAAACCATATTTATCTAAAAAATCTCTTATAAATTTAATTTTTAAATAAGTACCATCTTTATAACTATAATGTTTATTGGGGAATACTAGATAGAAATTCTTACCTGCACTCTTCCTAGAATAATTTAAAATAGATTCTTTGATAACTGAATATAGACCTAATTCATCTTTAATAAAAGCCTTATAAGCATTTTCATATCTTGAGAGTCTTATAGATTCATCAAATATTTCATTAGCCTCATCTAATTTTTCCCTTTTTTCTTCAATAGAATCATAACTACCTAATACTTCATATAAATCTTGCATTTTTATCTTCCTCTTTCCCTCTTCTTTTCTATCCATAACTGATTATTATTAATAAATCTCTCTTTATCTTCTTCTAACTTTTCTTTGCTACTACCATAATGATAGAATCTTTGTAACTCTCCATGATAAGCATCTAATAATTTATGAATAATTTCGAGTTCCTTACCTTTTAGCATATAAATAGTTAAAATATAATCATCGCGTTTATTATCTTTTCCTATTTCAAAATTTATTTGATAAGATTCTAATAAACTTTTAACATACTTAAGATGTCTAGACTCAACATGTAAATATAAATCACTAAACATTTTATTCTTATTTAAAGTATAATTTAAAATAGCTTCTCTAAGACAATTACCAAATCTATAATTTAAATAATTATAATCTTTTAAATATTGTTTTTCCCTTATAATATCCGTTTTCATTTCATTTTTATCTAATATAGCTAAACGGGATAATTCTTTTTTATAAGCATTCATAATATCTTCTTCAGTTAAATTATCTTTTTGACTCATATAAATTCTTCCTGGAAAATAATAAGTATAAAAATCCATTAATTTATACTTTTTTAAGAATGTTAATAAGTGTTTTACTTCGATAGCGGAAGCATTTTCTAAATAATGAATATACTTATCTTTGATATCTAAATTATTACTACTTTTACATTTACTAATTATGTTTCCTAAATTATTTCTGACAAATTCTTGATAAACTTCAGTATCTGTAAAACCATTAATATCTTCTAGAACAGTAATAATTTGAAATAAATTGGGATATATATTTTTAGCCTTTACTGTTCTATCATGTATCTCATCACTTTTTGAAGCATAAGCCATTTTATCAGCTCCTTTGATTAAGTATTTATTTTAACATAATATTATTTAATAAACAACTTTTTTTAAGCAAAATTGGTAAGCGTTTAAGCTTACCAATTATATTTAGTATTCATTTTAGAAAGGATAAAAAACTTAACAATAAATTGTCATATAAGATTATCATTAAAATAATTAATCGTGTTTGATATTCAAAATTTCTTCTTCTGAATAATTTGTTACTTTGGCTATTTCTTTTATAGGCATTCCCTCTTTTAATAAATTTTTGATGATTTTCTTGACTTTTTTCTTGCCTCTTTTCTCGGCTTTTTGATACCCTTCAGTATAAAGAATATCTTCGATTGAGTCTTCCTTATCATCATAAATTTTTTCTTTTAAGACATTTATTAGACCATTTATACAATTATCTAAATCTTCTAAACTATAACAAGCATCATATTCCGAATCATCATCTTCATATTTGGCATGACGTCCTTCAACTAATTTAATGTTTATTTGATATTCGCCTTTGTCTATCACTATCAATTCTCCTTCCTGTGCTACATAGGTTATCAATAACATTATTTGTTATTAACTATTTTGTTTTCTTCACTGATTAGTTCACTTAAATTAATTATTTTTAAATCATGGTAATTAATCTCATTTAAAAGTAATTTAAAATTAGTCAAATTAACGTTATCATTAATATAGATAATATAACCACTTCTTATTTTATCTTTAACAGAAGCTAAATTATAATTATTTAATATTAATGATGCCTCAACTAAATATTTTTTATTCTTTAAACAAATATCTTTAATATTATTATCCACATAACAAATATTTTGATTAACATTGTTATTATTTAACATAGTCTCAACTTTATTATACTCTAGGTAATCATTATTAATTTGTTCATAACGATTATTACTATCAAAAGTCTTACTATCAATTAGTCTTGTAATATTCAGATTTTGTTTAACACTATAATTTAAAACATCAATATTGTCTTTAATAATTAAAGACACGCTCCTCTTGGATTCATTACCATATTTAATTATCTTATCTTTGTTATTTTCTAAAGATACTTCAGGGACAATCTTATCATATTCTAAATAATAAGAATTAAAGGTATCTAAATAACGCATATTATTATAACTTTTTAATACATTTACGGCATATCCATTAAGGCCAGGAATAATATAATCTTTAGTAATGACCGCGCTAACAGCCTCCACGTTATAATCACCACTACTCTTGTTAATTTCATTTACTAGACTACTATTATTGATGACGATATTACTCATCTTTTCGGTATAATAGAAGCCCCCAAATAAAATTGCTGCAATTCCCATATATTTAAAAAGATTTTTCATACATTCACCTTAATAAATTATAATAATATTTAGAATATTTATTCATTAATTTAAGCGACATCCATCAGTTCATCATCTTCTTTTTCTTCATCATCATTATTTTTCTTTTTATTTGAAGATAAAAATGTTACTCTTTCAGCAATTACGTCGGTCACATAATGAACTTTATCGTTTTCATCAGTATATTTGCTAGTTTGAAGACGTCCTTTAATGCCAACTACATCGCCAACTCGACAATATTCGGTGGTGGTGGCAGCAACATTATTCCAAAGAATACAACGAATAAAATCGGTTTCATAGATTCCATCAGGGTTTTTAAAATTACGATTTACAGCCAAAATTATTGTCGTAACTTTTTTATTGTCATCTACTACTTGAATCTCGGGATTTTGAGTGAGTCTTCCAACCAAAATAACACTATTCAAATAAATAACCTCCTTTCATATTTCCAATTTATCATTGTTCTTTGTTTTTTCCTAACTACCAAAACATTTAGACTTTTGGATTTTATTTATGACCAATTTTTATATTTTTTACTTTTAAAGCAAATTAAAAAACACCAATTTATAATAATTGGCATTTTTACATATTTTACATAAATTTGACATTAATCTTTTATTAAACGATTTAATTCCACCGCATATTCCATCGGGAGTTCTTTTTTGAAATCGGCAATGAAACCCATAACTAATAATTCTTTGGCTTTGTCTTCGGATAATCCTTTACTCATTAAATAATTAAGTTTTTCTTCACTAACCTTGGAAATGGTCGCTTCATGTTCAATGGTACTACTCTCATTATAAGAAATATTTTTAGGATAAGTATTACTACTGGATTTATTATCTAAAATTAAAGTATCACATTTCACCTTGGCCATGGCATTTTCAGCACCCTGCATAATTTTAACCATGCCGCGGTAATTACTTACCCCTGTATCTTCCGCAATACTTTTACTAATGATATTACTTTTCGTGTTTTTGCCTAGGTGAATCATCTTGGCCCCAGCATCTAATACTTGTCCTCTTTTAGCATAAGCAATCGATAAACTACTTCCCACGGAATTATCTCCTTTTAAAATACAACTTGGGTATTTCATCGTAAGTTTACTACCAATATTGCCATCAACCCATTCCATGATGCCACCTTCATCCACAATGGCTCTTTTAGTTACTAAGTTATAAACATCAGTCGACCAATTTTGAATGGTAGAATAACGCATACGCGAATTTTTACCAACATAAATTTCCACAACACCGGCATGCAAAGAAGATGTGGAATAACTTTTCGCCGTACATCCTTCAATATATTCTAAACTACTATCATCATCCACAATAATAATCGTTCTTTCAAATTGACCAAGGGATTCACTATCAATGCGGAAATAACTTTGCAAAGGACGATCTAAATGAGTATGAGGTGGAATATAAATAAATGAACCCCCACTCCATAAAGCTCCATTTAAAGCTGTATATTTATTTTCATTATATTTAACTAAATTATTAAAATATTTATAGAATAGTTCGGGATATTTTTTTAAAGCATCATCCGTACTCATAAAAATAATATCTTTATCCGTTTTATTATGATGATAAACTACTTCACTTTCATATTGATTAGATACACCGTCTAGGTATTTTTCTTCGGCCTCAATTACCCCTAAAGAAGCAAAAGTGTTTTTAATATCGTCATTGACATTTTCCCAATTATTTTCCACATTTTTAGTTTCACTATGATAATAATTAATATTTGCAAAATCAATATCTATCTTGGGTCCAAAAGTTGGATTAGGTATTTCTTGGAATGCTGAAAAAGACTTAAGTCGAAACTCAAGCATTCTTTCATCTTCACCCTTTTTATGGCTTAACCACTCGATAAATTCTCTATCTAACTTTCTTTCCATAATTTCATCAATAATATAATACACTAAAATAAATAATAAAACAATTGTAATTTTTACATATTTAGGTTAAAATTATACTAGGAGAATAGTGTATGAACGAGGAATATTTAAAAAATTTACAAAAGACATTTCCTTCTTTAAAGAATTTTACAATGGAAGGTAATTACCTTATTCTAAATTATAATGGTTATTATAAAATTCCTCTTTATCATACTAATCTATCTTTATTAAATCCCAATATCTTTTATTTAGATTCCACCGAAATATTTCAAGTTATCTATGTTTTAGAACTTTTATATAAAGATTCTTTAAATGATAATGAAACTAAATTTATTAATGATTATACAGATAATTATTTAAAATATAATGATTTAGCTTTAATTGGCAATAATGAAGCTAGTGTTAAAACATGGGGCTTAGGTATTCCTATTTATACTTCTTATGATGAACAATTTATAAATAATCCCGCTAGTTTATTAATTCAACAAAATTTAATTAAACATGATAATGATACGGTTAATGGTAAATCCAAAGGTCCTCGTCTAGTTAGAACTAATGAATCGGTAGTAAACTTTATGCCTCCTGAGGAAGAAGAAAATCCTCTAGGGGATTATAGCAAAGCTGGTTTTGCAGCTGTTATCTTAATTATAAGTGCTATTTTAATAACTACTATATTTATTACTACTTTTGTTTTAGGACACTAAGTGATATAATACACTTGCAGTAGTGATTGGGATGTTATTCCTACTTTAGCGAGTCGTTAAAGAACTATTTTAAGTTGGAAAGATTTAATAGTAATACTCCAATGGACAATTCTACACCTTGTGTAGCCGCATTCGCTTTCCGTCCATCTCCATATTACTCTATCTTTTAGTACTGCAAGTTGGGAGGTAATAAAATGTGGAAATACATTGGTGTTAAAGAATGTAATGAATTTTTATTATCTCTCCAATTATTTAAATGTAAAAACCCCAAAAAATATTTAAAAACTTTATATTCTTTAAGTAATAATATCGAAAATAATTATCATATATATAAGATTAAAAAGAGAAATGGCCATTTAAGAACAATTTATGAACCCACTCCTCTTTTAAAAACTATTCAAAAGAATATCTTAGAAAATATTTTAAATAATAAACAAATTTCCAAATATGCAAAAGCTTATAAAGAAGGTATTTCTTTAAAAGATAATGCCATACCTCATTTAAATAAAAAGATAATTTTAAAATTAGACATTAAAAACTTTTTTGAAAGTATTTCTTTTTTAAATATTTATAAGTCTTGTTTTCCTTTAGAATATTTTCCTAAATCAGTAGGTATTCTACTTACTACCCTATGTACTTATGAAGACCATTTAACTCAAGGCTCACCAACTTCTGCTTATATTTCTAATTTAGTTATGAAAAACTTTGATGAGAAAATAGGAAGTTATTGTGAAAAAGGAAATATTAGTTATACTAGATATTCCGATGATATGACTTTTTCTGGGGATTTTAATCCTTCGGATATTATTAAACTTGTAAAAAAGCATTTATCTAAACTTGGTTTAACTCTTAATAGTGATAAAATTCATGTTGTTAAATATTATAATAGCCAAAATGTCACCGGTATAATTGTTAATAAAAAAATTCAAGTATCTAAAAATTATCGGAAGAAAATTAGACAAGAGGTTTATTATATTAAAAAATATGGTCTTCTTTCCCATTTAAAAAGATTAAATATCCAAAATAAAGAAAAATATTTAAGTGGTTTATATGGTAAAATATTATATGTTTTACAAATTAATAACCAAGATAAAGAGTTTACAAATTATAAAATATTCATAAAAAATATTATTTATAAGGAGGGAAAATGAAAATTTTAAAAGAAAAGAAAGACAGAAAAATAATAAGTATACCCAAAATCAAAAACACTTCTTTAAAAGAAAAATTCAAACATTACAAAGGTAAAAATTTGGCTAAAGAATTTTCTTGGGATGAAAATGTTGGCAAAGAAAAATGGTGATTTGTTATAAATTACCATTTTTTACTTTAATGGGTATAAGTGATGAAGTGGATCCAACCATACTAAATAGAAAACATTATCAACGAAAAAACCATGTACTCTAAATTTATCATTATTTATTCCCAATTGCCAACAATCATCTTTTATTTGTTCCATTAAATTAGTATTTAATGAAGTAAATGCACTCTCATTAATCCGATTATCATTCCATTTTATTTGATGAATATGATTTTTATCTCTATAAATTCCATTTTCACTTATATATTTTTTAAAATTATCATATTTAGAATATTCTAATATTTTTTCATAAAAATCATGATAATATTTATTTTTAGTTTTATTATCCCCAATTTCATCCATATTATATTTCTTATTATTTAAACATAAATGTTCAAATGATATTAATAGTTTATTATTCTCTTTTTTTACTTCCGTAGGAGTAAATAATTTTATAGGATTATTTGAAGTTTTCGGTTTCTTCCTTTTAGCCATTTAAATTATTATAATATACAAACATATCTACTTCCGAAATAATATTATTTGATGGTTCAGAAGGCGATAATGTATTTCTAGCATTTTGCCAAGGATACTCATTATGTGACATCACTTCTAATTCATCACCTGTGTATTTACCAAAAACTTTATATATTTCTTCTAAAAACTTTTTTAAATCCCCTACAATTAATTCATTTAAATGTCCTTTATATTTATCAACTTGACCATAATTATTTGAATAAAAATCATATAATTTTTTACAAACTGGACCATGAATCCATGCCTCAAAAGTTGTATCAATACATAATTTATTTAATAAATTATCTTTTGTATCATTATATAAGGCAATATACCAAGCATAAGCATAATAAACTAATTTTTGTAACTTTTTATGAGTCATTGCTTCTTTGCTTCTAAAGAAATTTGCAATATCAAAAACAGTTAAATGATTATTAGACACTTCTTTTTCCATAATATCACCTTTCTTATTAGTTTTATCATAGCATAATTTGTTATACCATGTAAATAATTTTTTTAACATTAAAATTCACCTTAACTTTATATTACAATATATGTTATAGAAAAGGTAAATTTTAATATTTATATGTTCCCTAGGTACATTTTAATTATATGATACAAACTAATGATTGTCAACTACCACGCACTGGAAGTACGTGGCTTATTTCAGGTACTGAAAGTACATTTAGCGAGTAAACTCGCTTAAC
>CANQBI010000016.1 GCA_947589435.1 uncultured Bacilli bacterium | reverse complement strand
AAAGGTATATTTTATCATATCAAAATGTAACATTTTAAAAAAATTTATATGTAACATTTTAAAAAAGGATTAACATAAGCGTATCTTTAGTTGACTAAAGATAAAAAAAGAAGTAGAATACTAGTATAAGTTTTCTATAAAAAGACAAGTAATTTATTAATTTGTTTTAAAAGAGAAGATGAGTTGGTGGAAACATCGAAAACTATTAATAAATGAAGACACTTTTAGATATGTAGAAACGCGTATAATGCGATAAAATTTAAAGCCTAGAAGTAAGGTGGTACCGCGTGGTTTTTCTCGCCCTTATATGCTTCTAGGTTTTTTATTTAAAAGAAAGAAGGTAAAAATATGATAACTAAACCAAAAGGATGTGTAGATGTAACGGGAGATGAATCATTACTTTGGGAATATGTAAATGATGTTGTAAGTACCATGATGCGGACTTATAATTATGAGTTTATTAGAACTCCTATTTTTGAGGCTAGTGAACTTTATCACCGCTCAGTGGGAGAATCATCTGATATCGTCAAAAAAGAAACTTATGATTTTAAGGATAAGGGAGATAGAAATCTTACTTTAAGGCCAGAAGGAACTGCCGGAGTAGTACGTTCATATTTAGAAAATAAGGCTTACGCTTTACCAGATGTGAAGAAATATTATTATAATGGCACCATGTACCGTTATGAAAGACCACAAAGTGGCCGTTTAAGAGAATTTACTCAATTTGGAGTGGAAGTTTTAGGAAGTAATGACCCGATTGTGGATGCTGAAGTTATCAGTTTACAATATAAAATTTTAGAAACGTTACACATTAGTAATTTAGAAGTTATGATTAATTCTTTGGGAGATGCGGAATCTCGAAAGAATTATAAAGAGGCTTTAGTTAAATATTTAGAACCTAATTTAGATAAATTATGTGATGATTGTAAGGAAAGATTTAAAACTAATCCTTTAAGAATTTTAGATTGTAAAGTCGATAAAGATAGTGAAGTATTAAAAAATGCTCCGAAGACGATTGATTATTTAAATAAAGAAAGTAAAGAAAGATTTGAAACAGTTTTAAAATATTTAGATATAATGGATATTGATTATGAAGTAAATCCAAGTATTGTAAGAGGTTTAGATTATTATGACCATACGGTATTTGAAATTGTTTCTTTAGATAACTTTGAAACGGAACATAATGTTTTAGGAGGCGGCGGCCGTTATAATAAATTAATTAAAGAATTAGATGGACCAGATAGTTATGGAATTGGTTTTGCATGTGGCATGGATCGAATTATAAATATTCTAAAAGATATGGATTTATATAAAGATATTAAAAGACAAGTGGAAGTTTATATTATGTATGTATCTGAAGAAGAAAAATTACATGCCATTGATATTGCCCAAAACTTAAGACTTAATGGGGTTATTACGGAACTTGATAATATGGGTAAAGGCTTAAAAGGCCAATTTAAAGAAGCTGATAGACTTCAAGCCAAACTTTTAATTATTTTAAATAATGAAGATTTACAAAAAGGACTAGTTAATGTTAAAGATAATGCCACCAAAGAAGAAGAAAAAGTTGATTTAGGCGAAATTGTCGAATACATTATTGGTAATTTATAAGGAGGAAGTATGGAAAATATTTATAGAACCCATTATTGTGGAGATTTAAGAATAGAAGATGTAGATAAAAAAGTGCGTGTTGCGGGTTGGATTAATTCGATTCGTAATTTAGGAAGTCTAGTTTTTATCACTTTAAGAGATGAAAGTGGCATTGTGCAAATTATTAGTGAAGATGCGGATGCTTTTAAAGATATCACAAGAGAAAGTACAGCCACTATAACTGGCGTGGTGCGAAAAAGAAGTGATGTTAATCCAAATATGCCTACCGGGGAAATTGAAATTGTTTTAGAAAGTATTGAAGTACTTGGTAAATGCTTAAATGTTTTACCTTTTGAAGTTAATAGAAGTAAAGAAGCATCGGAAGAAACAAGACTTAAATATCGTTATTTAGATTTAAGAAATAAAGAAGTGCACGATAATATTAAGCTAAGAGTTGATGTTATTGATTTTATTCGAAAAACAATGAAAGAAATGAATTTTACGGAATTACAAACACCAATTATTACGGCAAGTAGTCCCGAGGGTGCTCGTGACTTTGTTATTCCATCAAGAAATTATAAAGGTAAATTTTATGCTTTACCTCAAGCCCCTCAAATCTATAAACAATTATTAATGGTATCAGGCTTTGACCGTTATTTTCAAATTGCTCCTTGTTTTAGGGATGAAGATTGTCGGGCCGATAGAACACTAGAATTCTATCAATTAGACTTAGAGATGAGTTTTGCTACGGAAGAAGATGTTTATCTTGTGGGCGAAAAGGTCTTCTATGAAACATTCAAAAAATTTGGCAATAAAGAAGTATCTAAGCCTCCATTTAGAAGAATACCATACAAAGAAGCCATGGCTAAATATGGTAGTGATAAACCAGATTTAAGAAATCCTTTAATTATTGAAGATGTAAGCGATATATTTAAAGATAGTGCCTTTAATGGTTTTAAAGGAAAAACAGTTTTAAGTATTAAAGTAGATGCTTGCGATAAATCTAATTCTTGGTATAAAAAATTAGAAGAATTTATTAAAGAAAAAGGGGCGCAAGGACTTGCTTACTTAAAATGTGAAGATAATGAGCTTAAAAGTACCATTACCAAATTCTTAAGTGCCGAAGAAATTAATAATTTAAAGAGTGCTTTAAATATTCAAAATGGTAATGTCATCTTTATCATTGCGGGTGGTAAAGAATCACCTAAAGTTGCAGGTATTCTTCGTAATAAACTAGGGGAAGAATTAGACTTAATTGATAAAAATAAATTTGAATTTTGTATTATTAATGATTTTCCAATGTATGAATATAATGAAGAAGATCAAAAATGGGATTTTGGCCATAATCCATTTAGTATGCCTAAAGGTGGCCTAAAGGCTTTAAAAGAAGAAAACATCGAAGATATTGTCGCTTACCAATATGACTTTGTTTGTAATGGTAATGAAATGGCTTCCGGGGCTGTAAGAAATCATGATATTGAAATTATGAAAGAAGCCTTTAGAATAGCGGGTTATGATGAAGAAGTCATTAAAAATAAATTTAGAAGTTTATATACGGCTTTCCAATTTGGGGCTCCTCCTCATGCTGGTATGGCTCCCGGAATTGACCGCATTATTATGCTTTTAAAAGATGAAGAAAACTTAAGAGAAGTACAATTATTCCCACCTAATGTATCGGGTATGGACCCACTTATGGGTAGTCCTAATACTTTAGATGAAAAACAACTAAGGGAATTACATATAAAGGTAAGAGATTAAAGGAGATGAAAATAATGGATTTAAGAGATTTATTTTTAGATAGTAAAAAGTATTTAGATAAAGAAGTTACGATAAATGGATGGATTAGAAACCATCGAGATCAAAAAACTTTTGGTTTTATTGATTTTTCTGATGGTACCCATCAAAAACATTTACAAGTAGTTTATGATGAAAAATTAAGTAATTTTAAAGAAGTACAAAAATATTTAGTAGGTTGTGCAATATCTGTAACTGGTAAAATAGTCGAATCTAAAGGTAATCAAGATATTGAAATGCAAGCAAGTAAAATTACTTTACTTGGTGATTGCCCAGAAGATTATCCTATTCAACCTAAAAGACACACTAAAGAATTTTTAAGAGAGCAAGCCTATCTAAGACCAAGAACTAATTTATTTCAAGCCGTATTTAGAGTAAGAAGTATTGCGGCTTATGCTATTCATAAATATTTTCAAGAAAGAGGATATGTATATTTTCATGCTCCTTTAATTACTTCAAGTGATTGTGAAGGGGCAGGAGAAATGTTCCAAGTAACTACTATTCCGTTAGATAAAATTAAAGGGGAAGTAGATTATTCTAAAGATTTCTTTGGTAAAATGGCTAACCTTACCGTAAGTGGCCAATTAGAAGCCGAAACTTTTGCGATGGCTTATAAAAAGACTTATACATTTGGTCCAACTTTTAGAGCCGAAAACTCTAATACTAAAACTCATGCTTCCGAGTTCTGGATGATTGAACCCGAAATTGCCTTCTGTGATTTAGAGGGAGATATGGATATCATGGAGGATATGCTAAAATATATCGTTAAATATGTTTTAGATAATGCTCCCGAAGAAATGGAATTCTTTGATAAATTTGTCGAAAATGGTTTAAAAGAAAAATTAAATAAACTAATTAATAGTAACTTTACGAGAATTGATCATAAAGATGTCATTAAAATCTTAAAAGAAGCACCCGTTAAATGGGAATTCCCACCGGAATATGGGGAAGATATTGCGAAAGAACATGAAAAATATATTACCGAATATTTTAATGGACCGGTATTTATTAAAAACTGGCCAAAAGATATTAAAGCCTTCTATATGAAGTTAAATCCTGATGGTGAAACAGTGGCCGCAGTTGATCTTGAAGTTCCAGGAGCCGGTGAATTAATCGGGGGAAGCCAAAGAGAAGAAGATTATGAAAAATTAGTCCATAGAATGGAAGAGTTAAAAATGAGTAAAGAAGGTATGGAATGGTATCTTAACTTAAGACGTTATGGCGGTTGTGTTCATTCCGGATTTGGAATGGGCTTTGAAAGATTACTTATTTACTTAACTGGAGTCGATAATATAAGAGATGTTATTCCTTATCCAAGAACTCCTAAATCTTGTGATTATTAAGAGGTAATTATGAAATTTAATAAAGAATTAATTGATGATTTAGCAGATAAATTATTAATTGGCTTAACGGATGAAGAAAATAAACTTATCTTAAGTGAGTTTAACGTTATTGATGAAACGATGGAATTAATTACGAAAATACCGAATATTTCCGAAGTTGAACCAATGACTCATACTTTAGATAATTTTACTTACACGCCAAGAGAAGACGAATACGAAGAAAGTATTCCGATTGAAGATGCTCTTTCTAATTGCGACTCTTATGAAGGCAGGGAAATAAAAGTACCTAAAGTAGTAGGAGGCGAATAATGATTAAAACGATTGAAGAATTACACGAGATGCTTAAAAATGGCGAAGTAACTTCCGATGAATTAGTTAAAGACTCTCTAAAGAAAGCGCATAACGTTCAAGATAAATGTAATGCCTTTGTTACTATTTTAGATGATGCTCATGGTAGTGAGGTAACAGATGATATACTTTCGGGTATTCCTTATGGTATTAAAGATAATTATTCAACTAAAGGAATCCTCTCAACTGGTTCATCTAATACTTTAAAAGATTATGTTCCCTTTTTTACAGCAACTGCGGTTTCTAATTTAGAAAAACATAATGTTGTTCCGATTGGTAAAACCGCGATGGATGAATTTGGCATGGGTGGAACGGGAACGACTGCGCATACGGGAAACATTTTAAATCCTTGGGATACCAAAAGAATGGCGGGAGGTTCATCTTCTGGAAGTGCGGCAAGTGTGGCCGCTGGTGTCTATCCATTTGCTTTAGGTAGTGATACAGGTGATTCCATAAGAAAACCGGCGGCATTCTGTGGCATTGTTGGATATAAACCCACTTATGGCATGATTAGTCGTTATGGTTTATTTCCTTTTGCATCCTCCCTAGATCACTGTGGTTGTCTTACCCGTTCAGTGAAAGATGCCGCGATTGTGGTTGATGCCATGAAAGGAATCGATAAAAACGATTTAACAAGTTGGGATTCAAGTGATATTCATTTGTATGATTCCCTAGATGGTAAGGTCAAGGGTAAAAAATTATTTTATATTAAAGAAATAGTTAATTTAGAAAATTATCCTGATGCTTCTTTAGAACTTAAAGAACACTTAAATAATTTTTATCATACTCTAGATTATTTAAAAGAAGAAGGAGTAGAAGTAGATGAAGTAAGTATTGATAAAAATCTTATTAATACGATATTTAGTGTTTATGAGTGTTTATCATGTGCCGAGGCAACTTCCAATATGTCTAATTTAACGGGTATTATCTTTGGCCCAAGAGGAGAGGGGAAAAACATTAATGAAATGATGAAAGATCACCGAACTAAAGGATTTTCTTCTCTTATAAAAAGAAGATTTGTCATTGGTTCTTATATCTTACAAAAAGAAAATCAAGAAAGATATTTTGTTAATGCTCAAAGAGTAAGAAGATTAATCGTTGATAAAATGAATGAATTATTTAAAACCTATGACGGTTTAATTATGCCAGTAAGTACGGGGCCTGCTCCTTATATAGATGGTAGTAAAGATGAAATTACCAAAGATAATACAACTAATTTAGAAGAACACTTACAAATAGGAAACTTTGGAGGATTTCCTTCCATTACGATTCCGAATGGTTTTGTAAATGATTTACCAGTAGGGATAAATATTACTGGAAAATGTTATGATGATGCAAATGTTTTAAATATCGCTTTTGCTCTTGAGTGTAAAATGCCTTATAAAAATCAAGTTGCACCCCAATTTAAGGAGGGAGAAAATGCGTAAGTATAAAGCTGTCATTGGCTTAGAAATGCACTGTGAAGTAAAAAGTAATTCGAAAGTGTTTTCTAGTGCTCGTAACTCTTATAATGATACTCCTAATGCTAATATTAGACCTATTGATTTAGCATTCCCAGGTACTTTACCAACTCTTAATATAGAATGCATTCGAAAAGCCTTGCTTATGTCTTTAATATTAAATTGTAAAGTTCCTGAATATATGTATTTCGATCGAAAGAACTATTATTATCCGGACCTTCCTAAAGGTTATCAAATAACCCAAATGCACGACCCAGTTGGAGTAAATGGTCACATTACCATTGATGTAGATGATTATTCGAAAGATGTTTTAATTCATGATATTCACCTAGAAGAAGATAGTGCTTCTTTAGACCATTATAGTACCATATCTCTAATTGATTACAATAGAGCGGGTGTTCCTTTACTAGAACTTGTAACAGAACCTTGTTTGTCTTCTTCTAAAGAAGCTGTAGCTTTTCTAGAATATATGCGAAGAGTATATCAGTATGCGGATATTTCGGAAGCTGATACTAAAAAAGGCCAAATTAGATGTGATGTAAATGTTTCTATTATGGATGAAGACAGTACAGAATTAGGAACAAAAGTTGAAATTAAAAATGTTAATTCTTTTGCGAATGTGGCATCAGCGATTGACTATGAAATAAAAAGACAAAGCGAACTAAAAGATGCCGGAAGATACGATGAAGTAGAACAAGAAACAAGACGTTTTGATGAAGAGAGTGGAACCACGATTAGAATGCGGGGTAAAGTTGACGCTATCGATTATAAATATTATGTCGAACCTAATATTCCGAAATTTAAAATAGATAGTGCTTGGCTTGAGAAAATCAAAAAAGACATTCCGGTTTTACCAAGAGAAAGAAAACAACATTATATGGATGATTTAGGATTATCGGAATATGATGCGAATATTATTATAAAAGAAAAAGATTATGCCGACTATTTTGAAAAATGTGTTTCTTTAGGAATGAATCCCAAAGTGGCCGCAAACTATTTAACTGTTCAAATAATTGCATACCTAAATAAAGAAGGAATTACCTTAAAAGATTTCTATTTAATTCCGGAATACTTATTAGAAATTACAACGGAACTTGATAAAGAAACTATTTCTTCAAAACAAGCTAAAGAAATATTTAATAAATCCCTAGAGGAGAAAAAAGAACCTAAAAATTATTTAAGTGAGAATAAACAAATCTCTAATGAAGTAGAACTTGCAGAAATAATCAATAAGATCCTTGAAAATAACCAAGAACAAATCGAAGAATATAAAAATGGTAAAACTAATTTATTTCAATATTTTGTTGGTCAAGTTATGAAAGAAACTAAAGGTAAAGCTAATCCTAATATGGTAAGAGATATTTTAAATAGTAAACTTAATTAAACTGATAGATAAAGTATCAGTTTTTTATATACTAAGAAAGTCATAGAAAAAGTAAAATTACGTCTTAACATCCATTTGTTCGTATAATATAATTATATTATCTAGGAGGTAATGGTTGTGTTAGTAAATCGAGCTTATAAATTTAGAATGTATCCTGATGAATAATCTTAATCCTTTATTCTCAATAAATTAAATTTTAAAAACTTGGTTTAACTTTGGTTATTCTGAGTTTTTTTCATTGTATATTACAATATTGTTTTAAATCTAAAAAATACTTAAAGTTATTTACTTTATGAAAACGGTCTTATTCTATGAAAAACACTTAAATTCATTAATTTTATATAGTTTCTTTTAAACAGATATTTTAAAATTTTTGGAAATAGTGTATAATGTTTATAGGTATGAAAATATCAAATACTTAAAGTAAATAACTTTAAGAAAATGGAAGGTAGAAAAAATGTTAAATGAAGATGTTATTTTTAGACAAGCTACTATTGATGATCTTGAGGGCATTATAAAATTATGCAATGAGTGTTTTGAAGAAAATACTTCTATGGAATATGCAACTAGAATTTATAAAGAAAGTATGAATGATAAAAATCAAATTTATTTAGTAGGATTATTAGATGATAAAATAATTGCTCATGTCAAAATTACAATTATTCCAACTATTTATGAAAACATGAATACTTATGCTATTTTGAATCACGTTTGTGTTAAGCCAGAATTAAGAAGACATAATATTGCTACTAAAATGTTAGATGAAGTAACCAAAATTTGTAAAGAAAATAAATGTAAAAAAATGGAATTATGGTCAATGAATTTTCGTCAACCAGCCCATGCTTGTTATATAAATTATGGTTTTGGTGTTGACGATGCAAAATTCTTTTCCAAAGAAATATAGGAGTGAAAAACTATGAAAATAAGTAATGTTTATATAGGTGGTTGGTTTCAAAGAACTATGTTACAACTATCAGAAATATATGATTTTTTAAGAGAAACTAAAACCCAATTAAAATTAAGTGAAAAGAAATTAGAAGAATTTCGAAAAAATTTAGGAATTGGGAAAATTGATTATAATGTTTCTGGAGAGGAATATGTATCATTTACAACCAATGAAGATATAAGAGTTAAAATTTTTGAAGATGGATTAATCGTCCTTAATAATGATAAAGTTCAAGAAGATACTTTATTTGCCGATATGGAAAAAGTTAAAGATTATTATGAAAATAAATTATCTCCGGCATTTAGTTATTTATTTAGTTTAGGAGCTCCGGTTCCTAAAGAACTTGCCAATATAGAAACGGTATATCCCTATTTTATAGTATGTGATAATGCTAAAAATGAAGAAATATATGATTTATTATCAAGAACTGAAAAACAAAAATATTTTGAATTTGATAATAGTAATTATAATGTTATTCGGGGAGATAAATACTATTTTATAAATAATAAAAAACAGTCCAATAAAAATATTGAAAGATATATTGAAGAACAAATATTTATTAGAGAATTTAAAGGACAATTACACAGATATTTAAACATTCATCGTATTATTTGGGAAAAAATTGATAAAGTAAAAGAAAATGCAAATGTTAAAGGAAAAGACATTATTAAATTTACAACAAAATTAGAGGGATACGCAAAAACAATAAATTTAATTGATGGCAGAATAAAGCAAATGTCAGCTTATATTTCGACAAGAGAAAAAATTGCCAAATCAGATAAAGAATTAAGTGAATTTTTAGCCATTTCTGGATATCGTTATGAAACTTTAAAAGATACATTAGATTATATAAAATGTTTATGGGATATGACTAAGAATTATGTTTCGTCGGCTCAAAAATTATTTGATGGTATAAAACAAGATATTACATCAAGTTCTATAGATAGTTTAGCAATAGTTACTTCTATGTCGGCTGGAGCTAGTATAATATCCTTATTTACAGAAGAAGCCCCAACTTTTTCAGTATTTGGAGTTGTTTATTTCTTAATTTTAGCCTTTGTTGGTTGGTCGGCAACTAAAATACTTTCTACTATATCTAAAAATAGAAAATACGAAATTTCAGATATAGAATACGATAAAAATATAAAATAAAAAATTTCTATTAATGTGAAAGACTTAATATAAACTGATAGATAAAGTATCAGTTTTTTTAAATTTATGATATAATCATATTATGGTGATTATATGGAATTTATCGATAAATATAATTTAAAAGGTATTAATGAAGAATTACTTAAAGAAGCTCTTACTCATAGTAGTTATTCTAACGAACATAAAAATTGTCATAATTATGAAAGATTAGAATTTTTAGGAGATGCTGTTTTAGAACTTATAACAAGTGAATATTTTTATGAAAATACGGATTATAAAGAAGGCGTAATGACCAAAAAAAGAGCAAGTTTCGTTTGTGAACAAGCCCTTGCTTATTACGCTAAAGAAATGGGACTACCTAAACTTATTAGAGTAGGGCATGGTCAGATTGGCAATGTAAACGATACGATTATTGCCGATGTTTTTGAAAGTGTTTTAGGGGCTATCTACCTATCTTTTGGTTATGATTTTGCCAAAACTTATATCAATAAAATAGTGGTTCCTTATATTGAAAAAGATTTTGTTTTCTTTGGAGACTATAAAACAATGCTTCAAGAATGTGTCCAAACAGATAAGAAATCTCTAGAGTATGTTTTAGTTAATGAAACTGGGGAAGCCCATGACAAAACTTTTGAAGTAATTGTTAAAATAGATGATATTATCTATGGAAGAGGCATCGGTAAGAGTAAAAAAGAAGCGGAACAAAATGCGGCTTTTGATGCTTATAAAAAATCAGCTAAATAGTTAAAGTAGGGTGAATTATGTATTTAAAGAGTGTAAAAATAGAGGGGTTCAAATCGTTTGCGAATAAGACAACTTTTGAACTTAATAAAGGTATTACGGCCATTGTGGGTCCCAACGGAAGTGGTAAAAGTAATATTGTCGATGCTATTCGCTGGGTTTTAGGAGAACAATCTCTAAAATCACTTCGGGGTGGTAACATCATGAGTGATGTTATTTTCAGTGGTTCTAGTACGACTAAACCTATGAGTAAAGCATCGGTTACTTTAACTTTTGATAATAAAGACCATTATCTTAATACGGACTTTAGAGAAGTGGAAGTAAAAAGATGTATTTATAAAAGTGGCGAAAATGAATATTATTTAAATAATACCAAAGTTAGACTTAAAGATATTACCAATTTATTTATCGATTCCGGAGCGGGAACTGATGCTTTTAATATTATCTCGCAAGGAACAGTTAGTGATATCGTAAATAGTAAACCAGAAAATAGAAGAGTTATTATTGAAAGTGCGGCCGGTGTTTTAAAATATAAAATGCGCAAAGAAGAATCTTTAAGAAAACTAGATAAAACGAAAGATAATTTAGATAGTATTAATTTAGTTATTGATGAGTTATCTTTAACAAGAGATCCTTTAAAGAAAGATGCGGAAGTTGCGGAAAAATACTTAGAACTTAAAAACAATTTAAAAAATACCGAAGTGGCTTTAGTTACGAGTGATATTACTAATATTCATAAAGAATATGTATCTTTAGAAAAAGAAGAAGATGCCTTAACTAAGAAACTTGATAGTATGCAAAAGATTACCAATAATGAAAAAGAAGAAGAATTAAATCTTAAAATCTATAAATTAGATGATAAAATAAATGAAAATACTAAAAAATTACTGGCTTTAACGGAAGAAATAGCCAAACTTGATAGTGATAAAAGAATTACCATTGAAAGAACTAAATATGAATATAGTCAAGATAAAGTCCAAAATAATTTAATTAATTTAAAGGAAGAAGAATTATCTTTAATTAAAAATATTGATGTTACGAATAATGAAATCGATACTTTAAAAGAAAATATTAAAGAAAAGATGGCTCTAAATAATGAAAGTAATATTGAATTAAATAATTTAAAACTAAGAATTAGCACTTATAATAAAGATTTAGAAGATTTAGAAAAAGATAAACAATATTTAGAAAATAGGATTGATATTCTAAAATCTAATATTTTAAATAATGAAAAAGTACCGCAAAGTGTAAGAAGTATTTTAAATAATCCTAGACTTAAAGGTATTCATAATACCATATCATCACTACTTACCATAGATAGGGATTATGAAATGGCTTTAGAGGTTGTTTTGTCATCATCCGCTAACTTTATTGTGGTCGATAATGAAACTTCTGCTAAAAGTGCCATTAGTTATTTAAAAGATAATAATCTAGGTAGAGCTACCTTCTTACCATTAAATATTATTAAATCTCGGTATATGGATAAAGAAACCATTGAGAGATTAACTAAAATAAATGGTTATGTGGGTATTTTATCCGATTTAGTTAAATATGATGAAAAGTACCAAAATATTATGGAAAACCAAATGGGTAATGTCATTGTGGCTAAAGATATTGATACGATGAACTTAATTGCTAAAATAATGAATTACCGTTTTCGCGTAATATCTTTAGATGGTTCCATTATCTATGCAGGTGGTAGTATAAGTGGTGGTACTGTTTATAAACATAGTAATGTCAATTTAAAAAGTGATTTAGAAAACTATCAAAATAAATTAGAGGATAACACAAGAAAACAAGAAAATATAGAAGTAGAACTTAAGAATTTAAATAGTGATTATGAAATACTTAATAAAAAGTTAGAAGAAATAGGAAAAGAAGTTACTAATTTAACAACGATTAAAGATAGTAAAATAACGATTCTAGATGAATATGAAGAAAAATTAAAAGTAGTTAAGAATGATATTATAGGTCTAAATAATTTAGAAAATAATAGTTTAGATAAGTCTTTAGAAAATATCTTAAATAAACTTAATACTTTAAATATTGAAAAAGAGAAGTTAGAGAATACTATTAATGATGACAAAAATAAAAAAGATACTTTAAGTAATGATTTAAGAGAATTACAACTTAAAGTAAATAATGCTAATAAAGAATATAGAGATGTTTCTAATAGCTTAAATGAAGTAAAAGTAAATATGGCGAAATATAATGTTAAGTTAGATAATTTACTTCTTACTTTAAATGAAGACTATAATTTAACTTATGAATATGCGAAAGATAATTTTAGTTTAGATATGGATGAAGATTTAGCCCGAAAAGAAGTTCATAAAATTAAAAATGAAATTAAATCTTTAGGTGATGTCAATACGGGTAGTATTGAAGAATATAAGAGAATTAATGAAAGATATGAATTTTTAACTAAACAAAAAAATGATTTAGAAGTATCGATGGAAGGTTTATATAATATTATTAATGATATGGATAATATTATGGAAGATAAATTTAAAGAAACATTTACCAAAGTAGCCAGTGAATTTAGTAAAGTATTTAAAATAATGTTCCAAGGTGGAGAGGGAAGATTAGAACTCACAAACCCAGATGATTATTTAAATACCGGTATTGAAATGATTATTACGCCACCAGGTAAGAAAATAAATAATACTCAAAGTTTATCGGGAGGAGAAAAAGCCTTAACAGCCATTTGCTTGTTATTTGCGATTCTTAATGTCTCTCCCGTACCATTTATTGTTTTAGATGAAGTTGAGGCCGCTTTAGATGAAGTTAATGTCGATTTATTTGGGGAATACCTAAATAAAAAGAAATTAGATAGTCAATATATTCTTATTACCCATAAAAAGAGAATGATGGAATATGCCGATGTCTTATATGGAATAACGATGCAAAATGCGGGAATTAGTAAAGTAGTGGGAGTTAAACTGGAAGGAGTTTAATCTCCCTTTTTATTTTTTAAAAAGTTAAATCTTTTTCTTTCCTTCGACAATTATTTTAAAATACTTATGTTATAGTAGTCTTAAGGTGATAAGATGAAGAGAATAGTTATTATAATTGTGATATGGATAGTTTTAGGAGTTTTATTCGCAGAACTCATCTTGAATAATAATATTTTTAAAGCAAAAGAATATTTAGTCTATGCTTTTCAAATCGGAGCTTTCACCGAAGAAGAAAAAGCTCAAGAACTAGCCAAAACTCTTCCTTCTAGTATTATATTAAAAGATGGGGATGTTTATAAAATATATTCGGGTATTTATAAAAATATTGATATAGTCAATAAAATGGTTGTTTACTTTGAAGATAAAAATATTAGTATAAATTTAAAAACGATTAATACTACGAGTAACTTTTATAATGAGTTAGAAAATTATGAAACTATCTTACAGAACACAACTGATGAAGCTGTCTTTGATAAAGTAAATCAAGGTATCCTAGACCTTTATGTAGAAAGTATTAGTCTATGAAAAAATTTATTCAAGATTCTTATCTTTTTATCATCTTATTTTTAATCTTTTTACTTAAAGAACCTATCTATAAACTATTTACCATTAAAGATAATGTGTATACCCCGATGCGTTGTAGCATAACAGAAGATGAATATAATAAACTCTTAGAATTTAATGAAATAGATTTAATTTATGAAACAGACTATTTAAATACTTATATTATTTATAAAGATATTTATAATTATTTAAATGAAATAACCATAAGAGGAGGTAAAGATAAAGATTTAAAAAATAATGTGGTTATATATGATAATACTTTAGTCGGAGTTATCGATAAAGTAAATAAAAATACCAGTATTGTTAAATTAATTACCAATAATAAAAGTAAAATATCCGTAAAAATAAATGAAGAAGTGGGGATATTAATGATGGATGATGGGATTCTTACCGTCCAAAATATTTCGAATAATTCCAATATTTTAGTCGGAGACCATATCTATACTTCTGGTATTGGTATTACTAAAGAAAATATTTATATTGGTACTGTTAAAGAAATTAAGAAAAACACTTCGGGTATTGAAGAAGTAATAATCGTCGATTACCAGCTTAATATTAAAGATTTACTATATGTTACCGTAATTAAGGAGGATTTATGATATATCCTTTAATAATTCTTGATATCTTAATTAATAATTATAGTCCTTATACCTCTTTTTTCTTTCTTGCCTTCCTTTATCAAAAATCTTATAAATATTATTTACTTACCGCTTTAATATTAGACTTTATCGTCTTTAATACTTACTATTATAATTTAATTATTTTAACGATTATGTATTTTTTAAATAAAATATTTACCTTTCTTAATTTAGATAATATCCTTTCCTACCTTTTCTTCTTTCTTTTTAACTATAATACCTATATCATTTTAAGTAATTTAATGGCTTTAACAAGTATTCGTAGTTTATTTGTAAGTTTAGGGAGTAACTTACTTATTAATATGTTTTTCTATTTACTTTGTTATAATATTCTAAGTAAAAAACATATTACTTAAAACTTATTCATATAATTTACGGGGTGAATAATATGGATCCATATAAAATAAGTAATAAAAAACATTATAATTATAGTAGCAACGATAATAAAAAAATTAAATATTTAAAAGGTTTAATTACGCGAGTTTTATTAAGTATTATCTTAGTTATAAGTATTTCGATATTTTTAAAACTGGATAGTCAAAATGAAGTCTATATTAATAAATATCTTTTTGAAGATAATTTAAAATTTACCCAAATTAATAAATGGTATCAAGATAAGTTTGGTTCTTTAATTCCTAAAGCATCGGATACTTCTTTAATGGTAAGTGGCGAAAGTTTAAAGAATAACCCTTATGAAAAAATAGATAATGGCGTTAAAATAAAAGTAACTAAAGGTTCCCCCATTTCTTTAATTAATGGGGGAATAGTGGTCTTTATTGGCGATAAAGATGAAGGGCATACTATTATTATTCAAGGTAATGATGGTATTGATTATTCTTACAGTGGGATTCAAAATGAAAATATCACTTTATATGATTATTTAGAAAAAGATAGTTTAATCGGAGAAGCAAAGGAAGATTATATTATCCTCACTTTAAAAAAAGACAGTGTTTACTTAGATTATGAAGAATATCTTAAAGAAGTTTAAAATAAATAACTATACTTATATCTTTATTTTATTATGTTTTTTATGTGGACTCTTAAAGAATATCTTTATCATTATGTTTATTTGTTTTATCCATGAGTTAGGACATTTATTTTTTATTAAACTTTTTGGTTATGATATTTTAAAAGTCGAATTATTCCCCTTTGGAGGATTTACAACCTATAATAATAAAATTAATAGTAATATAAATAAAGATATTTTAATATCTTTGGGAGGTATAATTAGTCAATTTATTTTACTAATTATTCTTTACTTATTTAAAAGTTATTTAAATATTACAACCTATCATTTATTTCTTACTTATTCTTATACCATTATTATCTTTAATATCTTACTCATTATTCCTTTAGATGGTAGTAATTTTTGTCATTTAATTATGGAAAAATTCCTCTCTTATCATAAATCCTATTATTTAAACTTTTATTTATCTTTATTTTTTATTTTAATATTTATATTTTTAAATATTTACTATCATTTAGATAACTATTTTATTATTACCTTTTTAATCTATAAAATAGGAGAATACTTAAAAAACTATAAATACTTAAATAAAAGATTTTTATTAGAACGTTATCTCTATGATTTAGAATTTCAAAAAATTGATAATCATACCAAAAGTATTCAAGATTTAAAGAAAAATACTTACCATTATTTTAAAAAGAATAATCACTATATAAGTGAGAAAGAAAAATTACGGGAATTATTTGACAAAGGCCGTAATTTTTGATACAATTATCACGTTTAAGTCATTTCGGAAAAAACCGCACTAAAAAGGTTAAAAGTCTATTTAATTAGCACCTTAAGGGCGCGACTTAAAAAATAATTAAGGAGGTATGAAATGAAAGCAGTATTTGTAACCGGTGGAAAACAATACTATGTATCTGAAAATGATGTTATCTACGTGGAAAAAATTGATGCTGAAGTAGGCTCTACTGTTAAATTTGACGAAGTATTATTCGTTGATGGCGTTGTCGGAAATCCTACTGTTAAAGGAGCATCAGTTGAGTGTAAAGTAGAAAAACAAGGAAAAGATAAAAAGATTATTGTTTTCAAATATAGACCTAAGAAGAAATATCGTAAAAAACAAGGTCATAGACAACCATATACAAAACTTGTTGTTACGAAAATTAATAAGTAATTATGATAAAGGTTGTTTGTTGGGACAAAAAAATTGAAATAAGTGGTCATGCTTATTTTGAATCTTATGGTAAAGATATTGTTTGTGCTAGTGTATCAAGTATTGTATTTACTACATTAAATGGAATACTTAATATTAATGATAAGGCAATTCAATATATTAATGATGATATTTTAGAAATATTTATTTTAAGTAACGATGAAATTACTACGAAACTTATTGAAAATATGATTGTTTTGCTTAAAGAGTTAGAAAGACAATATCCCAAAAATTTAAAAATTAGTAAAGGAGAGTAAATATGTTATTTATAAAACTAGATATTCAAAGATTTGCCCATAAAAAAGGACAATCTTCAACTGATAATGGTCGTGACTCTCGTGGACGTAGATTAGGAGCCAAATTATCCGACGGACAAAGTTGTACAGCTGGTTCAATTATCTATCGTCAAAGAGGAACGAAAATTTATCCAGGCAAAAATGTCGGAATGGGTAAAGATCATACTTTATTCAGTAAGATTGATGGAATCGTAAAATACGAAAGAATGGGTAGAAGTAAAAAGAAAGTAAGCGTTTACGAAGCATAAGTAAATGCTTTTTTTAATTTATCATTTACTTTTAAAAGCAATCGTGATACAATTAAATCGACAGGTAATGCTGCTACACTAGGATGCTCGGTGTATTCCGCAGCTACGGACAATAATATTAGTGACTGTTGCAGGTTATCAACTGAATTTAACCCGAGCACAAAATAATTGGTTCCTTAGGGAACTTTTTATTTACAATTAATTATTTATGCGTTATAGTTTAGTTGAGGGTTGTTAACCCTTAGGATAACGCTGTTTAAATAATTTTCCTTCCTTTCTTCTGAAAGGAGGAAGAGTCAATGGTATTACCATTGGAAAAAATTCATCAAAGAATAAATAGCCAAGATTATTCTTTGAAAGATATTGCTTTATATTTTGAAAAATATGATGGGTGTACTTTAGAGATTGAAACTGAAGATAAAATAATGAAAGTTAAAATTTTAAAAAGTAATCTCCCTCATTTACTAGGCCTCCAACACATATATAAAAGCAATAGCCAACGAATTCAGTATAGAGGTTATAAAGGATTTAAGAATATTGTAGATGGTAAAATAACATGGAAATCTTTGAAAGAACAAATTAAACAAAATAAAGGACGTAAAATAAGTTTTGATGACTTAGAAAAAAGGATAGCCTATTTAGTTATGTTTATTAATACAATAGAAAAGAGAAGTTATTTAAAGAAATTAGATAAAACTAAATCATGGCGAAACACATCACTTAAAGGAAATTATATTTTATATAAAAAAGTATATGGTACTAATCATTTTATATATCCTATGCTTTCAATAAAGAATTTATATAATAATTATTATATAATTGAAACTTTTATAGTGGAAGATGATATACTCTTAATTGGAGGATTAGATACTATTAAAATAAAAAGTATAAAATTAATTGAGCCAAGTCGCAAAAAAGCCTTTACAACTATTTCTAAAAATGATACAATGTAATTGGCAAGTAATGTTGCATACGCTAGGATGTTCGGCGTAATCCGTGCTGCGGACAATAATATCTAGTGACTGGTGCCGGTTGTCATCAGACTACAACCCGAACACAAAATAATTAGTTCCTTAGGGAACTTTTTATTTTGACTTAATATATTTTTATTAAATGACATTTAATGTGAAAAGCAATTAACAAGAGTGCTACTAGCACTTGACTAATGTCGTTAATTGAGATATTATTTTATTGTAACATACCAAGTAGCGACATTAATAATATGGTATATAAAATAAAATTATATGCCATATTATTAATGATATTGATATTCGGTATTTATAACAAATAAGGAGTGTAGGATGATAGAGGATAATACTTTAAATAATGAAAAGAAGAATAAAAAGAAAATATTAATAGGAAGTATGATAATAGTTTTAATATTAGTAGTTATCGTAGTGGGAACTACTTATGCTTATTTTACAATGGGTACTATAAATAATTCAGAAGATACCGAAATAACTATTAAAACAGGTAAAGCTAATAATATTAAATTAACTGGAGGTATAGAAAGTTATAAAATACATTTAGAAGTTGCTGATATGGCTTTTAATAGAGTAAATAATAATTATTATGGAACAACTGATGATAGTAAGAATTATGAAACTACTAAAGAAGATGGTACTCAAATTATTGGTAATTTAGAATTAGAGGGAGAATTAGTAGATGATTATGTATGTACCGCTAGTGTTAATGTAGATTTAAGTGGTAATATGCAAAGTGAACTTCACGAAAATGATTTAGTACTTGTAATAATCCAAGGAAATACAGAGACTGAATATGATTTATCTAAAAGTATGACATTATCTAGTTTTAAATTTAATTTAAGTAAAATAGAGCCAATAAAAGCTTATCTTAAATTTACTAATCAAAATACAGATCAAAGTGGTTTAGCTGGTAAAACCTTAAATGTAACTATTAATGTGGAAGATTTTAAATGTGAAGTAAGAAAGAGTGTCCTTACAACATTACAAAAAACAACAGATTCTGACCATTTGAAAACAGTAGTGGAAAATGATGAGTTAATAAGATATGTAGGAACATATGAAGAAATAAAGAATAACTATATATGTTTTGGAACAACAGATACAAATACATGTACAAGTGAACCAGATACCTACATGTATCGAATAATCGGGGTAACATCAGATAATGTAAATACTGAACTAGGTTTAGTGCCAGATCAATTAAAGATAATCAAAGCTACCCCATCAAATACAAATCAAGTCTGGTATAATGACTATGATGTAAATTATAATTGGAATGATACAAATGTAGAAGTAAAAATTTATTTAAATGACACATTCTTAGAAACAATCACAGGAACATTAGGAACACACCAATGGAGTGATTTAATAAGTAATCCAAAATGGTACATAGGAGATATAACTGGAAATAGTGCGAATCCGCCAAAAAAAGAGTCGGCAAATTTAATATCAAACGAAAATAAAATAGGACTAATGTATGCAAGTGATTATTACAATTCATATATATATGGTTCTAATACAAGCAGTTGGTTAAATATATGTCATGGAAGAACCGAAACAAACATATCATGTGGTAATACATATGAATGGACAATGTCTAGGTATGGCTCCAGCAACAACCATTACGAAGTGTGGTCTGTGTATTCAGGTGGACATTTGAACGTTGGTTGGGTGAATGACCAGTTTTCAGTTCGCCCAGTCTTGTATTTAACACCAGATATAAGACTTTCTGGAGAAGGAACTGAATCTAATCCATTTTTAATAAGTGAGGAATAGTATATGAATGATAATATAAGAAATAATAAAAGAAATATAATAATAGCCACTACGGCAATAGTACTTTCATTAATACTTGCAGTAATTGGAGTATCTTATGCTTTCTTTTCATTACAAGTAAATGGAGAAGATACTACTACTAAAATAGAAATATCTACTGGTGAAGCAGGAGGTATAACCTTATCAGGTAAAGTAGAGAACTTTCATATATCTGTAGATGCTAAAGATATGGCATATAAAAACTTAGGAGATTATTATGCTACTGATAATCAAGATAAGAATTATGCAGATAGTAAAGAAGAAGGAATAAAAGATTTAGGAAGAATAGATATAAATGGAATATTATCCGAAACTCAAACTTGTAGTGCCACAATTAAATTAGAGTTTACAACTGATATATTAGAAGATATTCAAAAAGGAGATTTTACCTTAGGACTAATATATGGAGAAGAAGAACAAGAAATAGATTTAAAAAATATATCTACAGAGGGCACTACTATAAAATTTAAATTGGATGGAGAAACACAAACTCCTACATATATAAAAGCCTATTTAAAATTAAATAACGCCGATAGAGACCAATCATACTTAGCTAATCAAGAAATGAAAGTAAAGGTAAGTGTTGATAGTTTTGTATGTAAAGAACTTCAAGGTTTACCACCATTAGAGGCATTACAACAAACAGGAGGCGAAGTATTTGCCGGAGGAGGAGAACATACCACAGCAGTAGATGGAATGTATAGATACGTAGGAACTTATGATCAAGTAACAAATAATTATATATGTTTTGGAACAGATGATACAGATGAATGTCTAGAAACACCAGATACATATATGTATAGAATAATTGGGATAACAGATAGTAATGTAAATGCAAGTTTAGAATTAGAAGCGGGACAATTAAAGATAATAAGAGCAACACCATTAAAAGAAGATGATGGTATAAAAGTAGTACAGTGGGGAAGTGGAAATCTTGATAGTTCAACATGGGATAATGCAATTATTCAAAAGACATACTTAAATGTAACATTCTTAAATACAATAGATGAAACATGGAAGAAATTAATAGATAATCCATACTGGTGGATAGGAGATAATACAAGTAGTGGAGGAACAGAAGCAACATCAAAAAAATCAAAAAATTATCAAATAGGATTAATGTATGCAAGTGATTATTATAATTCATGGGACTATGCTAAAGCTAATCCATCAATTAGCAATCCAAATACAGATAGTTGGTTACATATTACTCATGGGACAAGTAGTAGTTCAACATATAATAGTCTATACGAATGGACCATGACTAGGTATGGCCTCTACAGTAGTGCTTACCATGCGTGGGATGTGCATACAGATGGCACCTTGTACTACAATCGTGTGGACTATACGCGTGCGGTTCGCCCAGTCTTCTATCTAACCCCTAATATATTATTGAGTGGTGAAGGAACAGAAGATAATCCATTTATAATTTTAGAGGCTTAATAATAAATTATAAAGTATAATAGTTTAATAATTATTATACTTTTTTCATATTTAATATTCTAAAATAATATGATATAATTGGTATAGTAGAAAGAGAATAATAGGGATGAAGAAATATTGGCTAGGAATAATACTAAGTATTTTTATATTTATGCCTTTAAATGTTAAGGCTACTATTTGTCGTGTTCAAGATAAATATGAAGCTGAAGTCTTAATAGATAAAGAAAAGATAGGAATGAACGAAAAAGCCTTTATTTCAATTAATACAGAGCATAAATATGAAGTTAAATATAGTACGATAAATAATAATATTATAAGTATAAGTGAAGAAGGAATAATAACGCCTTTAAAATATGGGAATGCTTCCATTAAAGTAGAAGTTAATTTTATCGAAAATGAAAATACTATTGCTACTTGTCCAGTTAATTTTAATTTAGAAGTAGTATCTAATGATTCTTCATTAAAGACTTTAAATTTAGAAGAGGCTGATATTCATTTTAATAATGATATAAAAGAGTATTTAGTGGAACTCCCCTATAGTAGCGAAAAAGTAAATATTATTGCGATAAGTAATGATGCAAAAGCGAAAATAACGGGTATTGGAAGAAGATATTTAAGTGTTGGTGAAAATACTTTTAATATAGAAGTAACCGCTACAGATGGAAGTAGTACTATCTATACTATTAAAGTAATTAGAAAAGAAGCAAGTAATAATAACTATTTAGATGATTTATATATCGATGGTTATGATATAAGTCCTACATTTAATAAAGATATAAATAAATATACTTTAGAAGTTAATGAAAATACAAATAAAATAAATATTAAAACGGAAACTTCCGATGAAAGAGCTAAAGTTAAAGGGGACGGAAATATTACTCTTGCTACAGGAATTAATAATTTAACTATTGAAGTAGAAGCTGAAAATAAAGAGATAAGAGAATATACAATTGAAGTTACAAGATTAAATGGAACAAGTAGTTTAAATGATTTAAAAATAGAAGGATATGATTTAAACTTTAAAAAAGATACTTATACTTATTATTTAGATGTAGGAAGTGTTGTAAATACATTAAATATAAAACCAAAATATGATAGTGATACTAAAGTAGAAATAGTCGGTAATAAAGATTTAAAAGAAGGTATTAATGAAATATACATAAATGTCTTAGGTAATAATAAAAGTAAAAATACTTATAAAATAGTGGTTAATAAATTAAGTAAAGAAGAAGAGGAAAAACAAGAAAAGAATAATAAGTTATTAAGAATATTATTAGTTATATTTATAATATCGGTAATTATAATGTTTAGTTTAATATTAATCTTCATTAAAAGAAACTTTAAGAAAAGATATGTTAAAGATTTTAAAAATAAATAGAAATAGAGGTAATTAAAAATGTTTGGAAAAATACTTTATATTAGTGATAATATAGCGCATGTAGAAAATAAAATGCAAAGAGATGTGGTATCTGATTTAATGAATGTTCATGTTATATTTGAAGCACCCAATCAAAGAATATTAGGAGAAGTAATTGAGTTAAATGATGATATTATTAAAATTCGTTTTTTAGGAGAATATCAAGGTAAAAGATATTTAAATGGTGTTTTAAGAAAACCGTTATTATCTTCAACGATTAGAATTATTAATGGGGAAGAATTAATGGAATTAGTAGGTACTTATGATGCTAAATCCTTCATTCTAGGAGAATCAGCCATTTATAAGAACTTTAAGGTATGTCCCAATATCAATGATTTATTCTCCAATCATTTAGCGATATTTGGTAACTCTGGATCTGGTAAATCTTGTGGAGTATCTAGAATTGTTCAAAATATATTCTCTAATCCCGCGATGAATCCTATGAAAGCTAATCTATTTATCTTTGATGCTTATGGGGAATATAAAAATGCTTTTAGTGAGTTAAATAAAATAAATCCTAATTATGAATATAAGTTTATTACGACTAATCCAAAAGAAGAAGATGGAGACTTCTTATTAGATATTCCTTTACATCTCTTAAATTTAGATGACTGGGCTCTTTTATTACAAGCATCAACCCATTCCCAACTACCAATTATTGAAAATACGATTAAACTAGCAAGAATTTTTAGTCAAGAAAATGAAGAAAGTCGAAAACTTAAAAATCATTTAATAGCGAAAGCCTTACTGGCTATATTATTCTCTAATGAAACAACGGCTAATAAGAAAAATGAAATATTTAGAGTAATTGAAGTATGTAATACGCCGGAATTTAACTTTAATAGTACGATTCCTGGAGTAGGTTATACAAGAGTATTTAGTGAATGTTTTGAAATTGATTCGCATGGTAATTTTGGGGAAAGTGTTTTAATTACCGATTATATTTTAAAACATATTGTAGAGGATACCGTGGAATTTAAAGAACCAGATGAAGCTTATTATACTTTAAAAGATTTTGCTAATGCTTTGGAATTTACTTTAATTAGTGAAGGTTTTCAAAATAATGAAAACTTATATGGCGATTCCATTATCTTAAAGGTTAGACTTAATACTTTAATGACGAGTAAAGTCGGTAATTATTTTACGGGTAGTAAATTTGTTCCAGTTCCGGAATTTATCTCATCACTAGTTATGAAAGGGGATAAAAAAGCCCAAATAATTAATATTAACCTCGAAGATATCGATGATGTTTATGCGAAAGTAATCGTTAAAATATTCTGTCGAATTATCTTTGAATTTTCGAAAGGCTTAGAAAAAAGAGCGAGTATTCCGTTCCACCTATTCTTAGAGGAAGCCCACCGGTATATTCAAAAAGATACGGATACTTTCTTAATTGGTTATAATATCTTTGACCGTATTGCTAAAGAAGGTCGTAAATATGGGGTAATCTTAGATATTATTAGTCAAAGACCGGTAGAAATATCCGATACGGTTATTGCTCAATGTTCAAACTTCTTAATCTTTAAAATGACCCACCCATTGGATATTAAATATATTGAAGAAATGCTTCCAAATATTTCTTCTGATATCGTCGAAAAACAAAAGATATTACAACCTGGTACTTGTGTTGGTTTTGGCGGAGCCTTTAAAATCCCTATGATAGTGAAACTAGAAATGCCTAACCCAATGCCATACTCATCTAACTGTGATGTTTCTAAATGTTGGAATTAAAGCAACTTTGTTGCTTTTTTTTGAGTTTTCTAATATAATAATATCTTAAGAAAAGAGGATATTTATGCAAGAAGAATTTTTAAGTGAAGAATATACTAATTGGTTAAATAATTTGTTTAGTAACGCTAATGATGTCTTTAGTAAAGATGAAAGACAAAAATTTAATATCTTATTTAAATATATTGCCGAATATTTAAATAGTGAATTTGCCCCTAGTGATGTTAAGGATTATTATTTAAACACGCGTTATTTAACTTATGATTTAACTTATAATAACAAGGATATTGAAATAAAGATTTTACAAGGTGCTGATTTAAGGCACCACAAATTAGAAATTACTGGTTATCATATTTTAAAAGTCGAAGATAAAACTAAATTAAATGTCCCTTTTATTGATTTAAATAAAGTAATTGAATATGTCTTAATTAATAGCAAAAAAGAGGAAGATAAAGCTTTATATACCATTATTCAAACGGTTAATAAACTGGAAAATGAAGGAATAAAAAGAGAAGTACTTATTAATGATTTACAAATTGCTTATGCTTATGAAGTAAATAAAGATACGAGAGAAAAACACAATAAAGGAAGATAAAATATGCAAGAAGAATTTTTAAGTGAAGAATATAGTAATTGGTTAAATAGATTGTTTTCTAGGGAAATTAATGTAGTTTTACAAGTTGAATATGATATGAATAAATTTAAACTTTTATTTAAGTATGTTGAAGAGTATTTAAAAAGTGATTTAGCCTCTCCAGAAGAAAAAGATTACTATCTAAATAATTACTATCATTATCAAAATTATCCCTTTTGTTATTATTATAATTTTACTTATAATGATATGTATATAGAAGTAACAAAATTAACTAATGATGATTTAAGAAGTTATAATCCGGTCATTAGTAGTTATCTTGTAACAAAACTAGAAGATAAAACTCTAGTAAGATTTCCTCTCATTGATATAAATAAATTAAGAGAATATGTCTCTTTAAACAAGAAAAATGAGGAAGATGAAACTTTAAATGCGATTATTAAAACGATTAAGGAACTTGAAAATAAAGGAATAGATAGAGAAGTAATTGTTAATGATTTACAAGTTGCTT
Source organism: uncultured Bacilli bacterium (assembly GCA_947589435.1). Classification (GTDB taxonomy): domain Bacteria; phylum Bacillota_I; class Bacilli_A; order RF39; family UBA660; genus SIG200. The sequence continues at coordinate 11,901 of CANQBI010000016.1, read as the reverse complement.
ATGCTTATGTGGTTAATAAAGAGACAAGAGAAAAATACAATAAAGGAAGATAAAAATGATTGAATATAATAAACTATATGAATACTTTTTAAGTATGGAATATACAGAATGGTTACAAAGATTATTTATATATCCTTTAGATTACCAAAGTAAAGAAATTGCTTGGATAAATGAAGATATGGGACTAGATTATATAAATTTAAAAGTATTTGTGAAAATAATAAAAGATTTTTTAAACGAAAATAAGAGTGATGATGTTCACTGTTATGAAGATACTCTAAGAAGCACTTATAATATTTTAGAGGGTAGTTCTTTTATAAATTTAGAAGTAATTGAATATCCAAAAGATGATGATAAGATATCATATTTAGTATCAACTAGTTGCAATGCTGATATTATTACGAAAAAGACAATTAGTTTAAGTAGATTGGTAGAATATGCTAGTGATAAAATAAATAGTACAGAAATTAAAATGGTAAGATAATTAAGATATTATTTCAAAGGTGTCGAATTTACGACCTTTAAAAAGATAATTAAAAGGAGATTTATAAATGAATACCGAAATACTAAAATCAGAAATTAACGTAAATAATAATAAAATTAGTGTAATTAGAATAGGAAATAAAGAATATATTTCTCTTACTGATTTAGCAAGATATGCTAATCCAGAAGAGCCAAAAATTCCAATTCAAACTTGGATGAGAAATAGAGACGTTATTGCTTATTTAGGATTATGGGAAAAATTAAATAACGAAAATTTCAAAGGTATCGAATTTACGACCTTTGAATCTTTAGCTGGTAAAAATAGCTTTTATTTGTCTCCCCAAAAATGGATTAAAGAAACAAATGCGATTGGAATTATTTCTAAATCAGGTAATAATGGAGGAACTTATGCTTGTAGTGATATAGCATTGGAATTTGCAAGTTGGCTTTCTCCTGAATTTAAATTATATGTTATTCAAGAATTTGAAAGATTAAAAAGAAATGAAGCTTATCAATATAAAGTTGATTGGACTGCTAGTAGAATGCTTGCAAAATCTAATTATCATCTTCATACAGATTCAATTAAAGAAAATATTATTCCTAAATTAACGGAAAAGCAAAAACAATATGTATATGCTGAAGAGGCTGATGTTCTAAATGTCGCATTATTCGGTATGACTGCTAAAGAATGGAGAGACAAAAATCCTAATTTAGAAGGTAATATCCGAGATTATACTGATTTAAAACATTTACTTATATTATGCAATTTAGAGAATACTAATGCTGAACTTATTAATGCCGGGTTACCACAATTGGAAAGATTAGTAAAACTTAATGATTCCGCAATTAGACAAATGAAAATATTAGAAAATGATAAATCTATAAAAAAACTAGAGAATTTAAATAAGAAATTAATAGATAACAAGTAAAAAAGAAAGTTGGTAAGATAATGAAAAAGAATGAAGGAATGCTTAAATATTATGAATTTTTCTTAAATCCGGAATGTGAAAGATGGCTAAGAAATGTTTTTGTTTATAATGCGATGGATAAAGAAAAGGAACTTGCTACCATAGATAAAACTATGGGTATGGATTATAAATGTATTGAAATATTAACTACAATATGTGATGAATATTTAAAGAATAATGGGGAAGTTAATGATAATACTTATATTATTTATTATGGGGCTTGTTTTTTAAAAATTGAAAAAATAATAGATGAAGATATCAAATATAAAGTAAGTACTTGTCCTAAAAATGGTTTAAAGAATAGAATAATAAGTATTCATACTTTAAAAATAATTGCTACTTATTATTCTAGTATTATGCATAATGTCGATATCCTAATCGGGGAAGGCATAAGAATTGAAGATATCATTGAATACTTAAATGAATGTTTTAATACAGAAAAAAGTGTCAAATCTAAGTAATATGGTGTATAAATAAAATAAGGTATGATATAATATAAATACCTAGTAAGGTTAGTTATTCATATAAAACCGACTATATAGATAATATGGGGGACTAATTATCTTGTGGTGTTGAAGACTTACAGTATATAGTAAGGATCCTAATACTCGATATGTGTCCTACCACCTGCGAAGAGCGGGCTTTTATCATAGTAACTTTCCTCTAGGTTTTTTGGTGGTGTAATATATGTATGAAAGAATAATTAATTTAATTGGCATAGATAATTTTAAGAAAATAGAGAATACCAAAATATTATTAGTGGGTTGTGGAGGAGTTGGTAGTTTTACCTTTGTATCTTTAATTAGAAGTGGTTTTAAAAATATTACGGTTATTGATAATGATAAAGTAGAACTTTCTAATTTAAATAGACAATTAGTAGCTACAAAGAATACTTTAGGACTACCTAAAGTAGAAGTAGCAAATACTTTAGCACAAGAAATAGATGAAAACATCAAAATTAACGCTTTAGAGGAGTTTTTAGATAAAAGTAATATAAATAATCTAGATAAGGATTATGACTTCATAATTGACGCTTGTGATACCTTAAATACAAAATTAGAATTAATTAAGTTTGCTAAAAAGAATAATATCGAAATTATAAGTGCCATGGGGATGGGTAATAGAGTAGATGCCTCCCATATAAAAATAACCACTTTAGATAAAACTAAAGGTGATCCAGTCGCTAAAATCTTAAGAAAAAAAGTTAAAGATGAGAACATTTTAGGTAAAATAACGGTTGTTTATAATGAATCTTTACCAATTAAAAAAAGAGAAGTAAATTCTTTAATTACTTCTCCGGGTATTGCTGGATTACTAATAACCGATTATATTATTAATAAATTACTTTTTACTGATAAGAAATGAGGCTAACATACTGGGATTCATTCCCTCACATACTATATTATATATTAAGGTAATAAGGGGAATACTAACTCCTTTTTTATTTAGCATAAGATAAATAGAATTTAAAGTATAATAACCCTCAACGGTATTTTCTTTTAAATACTTATCTATTTCTTTTTTATTCTTAGTACTCCCTATAACATAGCCAAAAGAGTAGTTTCTACTTTTAGGACTAGAACACGTAAGAAGTAAATCACCAATCCCTGCAAAAGATAAAATAGTTTTCCTTTTACCACCTAGAGCATAAATAATATTTTTCATATCATGTAAGGATTCATTAATTAAGAAAGCTTGAGTAGATTCAGAATAACCTAAACCTTTTAAAATACCGGCTGCAATGGCAATAATATTTTTAATACTGCCACATAATTGAATCCCAATAATATCAGATGATACTCTTAATTTTAAAGTATCATTTTCCAAGGTGCTTTTAATAAAATTAGTGCACTTTTTATTATAACCCGCAATAGCTAAAGCTGCAGGTTCCTCGTGGATTAAATCAATGGCAAAAGTTGGTCCGGATATTACACAAATATTATTTGTATGTAAGATGTTTTTAACGAGTACTGATAAAGGACTTAAAGTAGCCTCATCAATTCCTTTTGAGGCAATACATATTGGTGTATTATGATAATATGGTTTAATATTTTCGGCCGTGGATTTTATGTATTTAGCCGCAGGTATCATAAAGATTAAATTAGTATTTTGCATAGCTTCTTCAAAGCTACCCGTAATCTTTATATTATCATCAAATACAACATCTTCAAAGATTCTTTTTACTTGATGCGTTTCTCTAAATTCTTTTAAAGTATCTTCATTTTCCGTCCAAAGCATTATCTCTTTATTTTTATCTTTGGACAAAAGTTTAGCAATGCCTAAACTATAGGCACCAGTACCCATGATTGTTATTTTCATTTTTCACCCTTCATTTCTTTATGTACTTTATTTAAATTATTTTCAATTAAATTATTTTTTGGTATATAGTATTTTGTTCCTTTTAATTTTTCTGGTAAATATTCTTGTTTAACCCAATCGTTAGGAAAATTATGCGGATACAAATAATTAGGATTACCATTTTTTATATGACTAGGAACTGTCCCAATATTACCTTTATGAATATCCTCTAAAGCTTTATCAATCGCCATAATAGCACTATTGCTTTTTGGAGATAAAGCCATTTCAATCGCAATCTCGGCAAGAGGAATCCTTGCTTCGGGTAGACCTACTCTTAAAGCAGCCTCCACGGCGGCATCAAGTCTGGGTCCAATTCCGGGATTTGCAAGCCCGATATCTTCATAAGCAATAACAGACAGTCTTCTTATAATACTATCAATGTCTTCAGCCTCAATTAAACGAGCCACATAATGAATTGTCGCATCGACATCACTACCTCTGATAGATTTTTGTAAAGCACTTAAAACATCGTAATGGCCATCTTCATTTTTATCATGTAAAAATACCGGTTTCGAATTAATATTTTTAACGGTCTCAATACTCACCTCATGATTAGAAGTAGAGTAGTAAGATACTTCTAAAAGATTTAAAGCGCTTCTGACATCTCCACTAGAAAGGGAAGAAATATACTCTAAAGTCTTTTTGTTTGTTTTGATACCTTCTAATGATTTAGTGGCCTTACTTAAAACCTTAATAATATCTTCATTAGTTAAATCGTGTAAAGAAAATATTTGACAACGACTTCTAATGGCCGGATTAATTTTATAATAAGGATTAGAGGTGGTTAAACCAATTAAAATAATTGTTCCTTTTTCAATATAAGGAAGTAATATATCTTGCTTATCTTTATTCATCCGGTGAATTTCATCCACTACAACAATGGTATCCCCATAGAACTTGGCCTCTTCAATCGCATTATCAAAATCTTCTTTTTTACTCATCGTGGCATTTAAAAACTTCGTTCTCATCCCGAGTTCTTTACTTAAGGCATAAGCAATACTTGTTTTACCAGTTCCGGGATTACCATATAAAATCATGGAAAATATCTTTTTATTTTTGACTAAATTAGTTAATATTTTATCTTTTCCTATTAAATGATCTTGTCCGATAACATCACTTAATTTTTGCGGTCTTAATTTATCTGCTAAAATTTCCATAAACATCAATCTTTCTAAATAATTAATTACCCTTATTATATCAAAAATAACTAATTTATTAAATAATTATGTTATAATAAGATAGAGTGATGTAAATGAATAAGGATAATGTTTTAAATGAAAAAGTAGAAGACTATTTAAATTATTTAAAATATGAACGCAAACTTTCTCATAATACTTACGAAAGTTATGCTTATAATTTAAAAAAGATATCCTCTTCTTTTGAAGATAAAAGTTTAACTAATTTAACGGAAGATGAAATTAGACAATTTTTATATGACTCTAAAGAAAGTGCCAAGACTAATGCCCATTATTTAACTGTTTTAAAATCATTCTATGATTATTTACTTGATAATAATGAGATAAAAGTTAATCCTTGTCTTAATATAAAAATGCCCAAAATAGAGAAGAGTCTACCCAAATTTTTAACGATAGATGAGGTAAATGAATTACTTAATATAAATCTTCAAAAACCTATTGATTATAGAGATAAAGCCATGCTCGAAGTATTATATGCTACAGGCATTAGAATATCGGAACTTTTAGATTTAAATCTTAGTAGTTATAATGAAAAAGGAGCCTTCATTAAAGTAATGGGGAAGGGGAGTAAAGAGAGAATTATTCCTTTAAGTGATATTACCATTAATTATTTAAATTTATATATAAAAGAATACAGGCCATTAATTTTAAAAGATAAAGAATCTCCATTTTTATTTGTGAATTACACCGGTAAAAGAATGAGTAGGCAAGGGTTCTTTAAAATTCTAAAAAAGAAGTGTGAAGATGCTAATATAAAAAAAGAAGTATCTCCTCACGTATTAAGACACTCTTTTGCCACTCATTTACTTAATAATGGCGCCGACCTTAGAGTAATTCAAGAACTCTTAGGTCATGAAAATATAACTACTACCGAAATATATTCGCATATTTCCAAAGATAAAATTATTACGGATTATCAAAAACATCCCCATTATAAAAAATAAAAAGGACAATTAATCATGTCCTTATTTATTTTATCGACTTTGGTTATTACTACGAGAATTGCTGCTTTTACTTTGGTTGTTACTTCTTTTGTTGTTACTTCTGTTATTAGATTCTCTATTGTTGCTTTTAGAATTGTTTGCTTCTCTATTACAACTTCTACTCATATTATCTTACCTCCTGGTATTATTATGGCTTACATCTTAAAAATAATACTTTAATTTAAAGATAATCTTTGGCAATATTTACTAATTAAAGTAAGAAATGATTAATAAAGATAATAATAAACCCCATAAATAATCCTAAATAAATATATTTATCTTCTTTATAAGATGTCGCCTTAGGAAGCATTTCATTAATAGATAAAGTAATCATGATACCTGCCACGAGGAGAAGAGTAATACTAATCATGACTGGGGTAATATAGTTTTTTAAAAATATTAAAGCAAGAAGGGCTCCAAGAGGTTCGGCAAGTCCCGATATTAAAGTAGGAACTATGGCTTTCTTTTTAGAGCCGGTGGCATAGTAAATTGGAACCGCTATGGATATACCTTCGGGGATATTATGCATCATAATCGCTAAAGATAATTTAAGCCCTAAACTTTTATCTTGAATACTTCCAATAAAGGTGGCAATTCCTTCTGGAAAATTATGGATAATTAAAGCAATCATACTAAGAATACCTAATTTATATAAAGTATCATTATTAAAGTTCATGACTTTATTTAAGAAAAGAACAATAATAACTCCAATGATAAAAGATAAAAAAATAATGAGATAAGCTGGTATGGTATTATAATTAAAAAGAATCGTAAAAAATGAGGATGGAATTAAATCAGTTATACTAACCCCAATCATTATAGCAATAGAAAAAGAAAGACAAAAAGTAATAAACTTATTTATTTTATCTTTTTTTATTTTAAAGAAGATGATAATTCCTCCCAGAAGAGTAGACATACCCGCTAAGAAAGATACTAATAAGGCATTAACGACACTCACAATAAATCACCTAATAAAATAGTATGAATAAATAAAAGATATATTAATTTTTAAATCATAATTTATTAATTAAAAAATATTAATATTTATAAAAGAGCAGAAGGATTTTTAATATATCAAATTTCTATTTCCGAAGTATTGGTTAACATAATATACATTATGCAAAGTAAAAATTTGGCTGTTTTTTGGCTTATTTTAGCCAAATACTCGAATTTGGTCTAACTACTCTAGCATTTATTAGTTAAAATTTTATGAGACAAAAAATAAATTTCAATAAATTACTTTATTTAAAATTTAAAAATGTTTTTTTATTTATAACCTTATTAATAATATTAAATAAGGATTAATACGCGTATATATCCTATTATTATATATTATATAAGGATATATATACGTATACCCTATTTTTTAAAAGAAGGGGAGTTGGACACTAAAAAAAGAGTAGTTATACTCTTTCACTTTTAACCCAATGATAGGTGTTATCTTCATTCTTCTCATAAGTATGTTTATATAATGTTCCATATTTCTTAATGAAATCATAATCCATCTTTTTATTCTTTAACTTGCCATAAGCATCACTACATCTGGTGTTTTCTTCGCCATCATCGTAAGCAGTGTAGCACTTCTCTTCTACTAGTTTAACAAAGTAGTCATAGATAAATATCGTATCTCCTCTTTTACTAGCTTTTTTAATAGATCTATAAACAGATATATCACTACCAACGGTATATGTTATTTCATCAGATAAACCACAATAATATTTTCCATCATTTAAGAAGCAAATATTGAATCCATCAATTTTAAAACTTGTAACTTCCTTACCTACTTTTTCACCAAACATTTTCTCATAAGTCTTTTCGACTTCTTCTTTAGTATAAATACTTACTTTACAAATATTTGAGTCATCTTCGGTTCTAAAAGTCATTCCATCTTCATTACATAAATCATCTTTTTTCGGAGCTTTATAAGTAACTTCATCTATTTTTTCTAAACCTTCTGTTTTATGATAAGCAAAACATAGTTTTAAATCACTACGTGTACTTTTATTTTCCACTACTCCATCGTTATATGTGAGTAATCCTTCACAATTACCTAAATTATCCGTACTAAAATATTCGTGTAATTCTAGAACATCTTTATCATCAGTCTTTAAATTCTTACCATTAATTAATTTAAATATAACTAAGATTAACGCAATGATAACTAATATAACTACTAAGAATACGAGAAATAAATCATTATCTTTAGTTTTTTTCATAAGAGTACCTTTCTATACTTTTCTGGATTGAATTTCCGCAATTTTTTCGAATACTTCAGCAGCATTATTTTCATTTATTTCGGTATATCCTAACTCTTTTAAAGCTTGAATCTTGGTGGTATTAAGTTGTTGCGTTCTACTTAATTTTTCTTCTTTTTTCGCTTCAATTTCTTGAACAAAACGTTTATGACTTTCCATTACTTTACTCTTGCTAGCTCCCCCATTGTTGTAAAGCGTTAATGCCGAATATAAAATACTTTCAAAGATAAATTGTTTATCTTCATTAAAAGCATATTCATCAGCTGAAATAAAGCCATTTGTCTTTGCCATATACGCTAAAATATACTTAATCTCCGGAACATTGTCCATAGATTGTAATAAGTTATGTAAATACTTAACTGCGGAAAAATCATTGTTTTTATTTTCTTCTAATTTTTCTTTTAATAAAAAGGCTATATCATTTAAAAGAATTCTACTTTCTTTATCAAGTCCTTTTAAATCTAAGAAACTATCTAAATCACTCCCACTTTTAACACCAATATTAAGTCTTTTTTCGACATTCATTAAGTATTCTGTGTCGACCTTAATGCTTTCTAATTCTTCTTTAGTTCCTTCTTTTAAATCTAGTAATTGTAAAAGTAAAATTTTCTTTTCTTTAGGCCATTTATCTAAACTATCTAATACGAGATAATTATAAACCATTTGTCTAGATACTCCTAAGTATTTAGAAAGTCTTACTTTTGAAACCCCCAATTCTTGTAATAAATCATTTAACTTATCCATTACACCCACTACCTTCTATCATTTACAATATAATTATATATAACTTAACACTTATTTGTCAACTAAAAACTTTTTCTATTTCAAATCAGCCCGTTTTATGATATAGAGTTTTTTCTTTTTATAAAAACAATAGAAGATATCTTTTACTTGTAAGCCCTTAGAATTTAGGACATATTCGAGCCAAGTAACGTTCTTTCTTATGTATTTTAAGGCTTTCTTTTGAATGCTACCATCAAGGATTAAAGGCATGGGATATGGTGATGGTACTTTTAAGAAATTATATTTAAAAATCGATAACTTCCCATTAGGTTCCAAAAAAGCATACTCTACTTCATCTACATTTTTAATTTCATTTTGTCTTAATGATAAAAGAAGATTATCCATACTATATCTTTGTTTAACCATTTCGTGATAATTTAGCTTTCCATTACAAATGATTAATGAGGGTTTTCCATCAAAGAAGGTTCTAATCGTTCTGGATTTAATTGAGATATAGGCAAGGCCAATTTCTAATAGAACTAAAAGCGCAATCGGGATAATCGTTAAAAAGATACTATCTTTAATATTTTCAATCGATATCGCAATTAATTCCGCAATTAAAATAGATACTATTAAATCAATGACTCCTAACTGTCCTATTTCTCTTTTACCCATTATTCGAAAACACAATAACACAAAAAAGTAAAAGAAAGTCGTTCTAAAGATAACTTGTAATAATTCCATATAATCACCAATTATATTATGGTAATATTCATATATTTTTAATCACTTTATTATAATTTAGTAGGTGATTTATATGTCTAGATTATTTAATTATTTAAAATTTATAGCTATTTTTTTAATAGTCGAATTAATGATTACATTTATTACATCTCTTTTAAACTTAATTGGTTTAAATAGTGGTATAACAACGATAATTATGTTTATTTTAAATATTATATTATTCTTTATTCTTTCTTACTTTAATGCTTATCAAAAACAAAAGAAAGGTTTAATTGAAGGATTAATTATTGGTTTTATATTTCTTCTATTTATGTATTTAATTAAATTAATTCTCTTTGAAAACACTATTAATTTATCTACAATTATCTATTATGTTATATTACTATTAACCTCTATATTAGGAGGTATGTTTGGAGTAAATAAAAAGAAAAATTAGTAATAATTTTTACTAATTTTTTCAATTATTTAAAATATTCTTTTTCTCGTTTGGCCTTTCATATAATCATCAGCTTTTTTAAAAATTTTAGAAAAATAGTCATCATCCATTCTTTCTTCTGAAGGTTCCGGATAGCCATATAATCTATCTAATTGTTCATCACTAATTTGAATTACTTTTCCTCCGGGAGGATCAATTTCAAGACCTCCAAAAACAATCCATATGGCATCTAGAGGTGTTTCAGGCATACCGGCCTCACCATCAGTAAAAATAATCTTATTTTCGACTCTTCTAGTGAAAGCCTGAACAGCAACCTCAAAGTTTGTTCCTCCACCACCAACAAAATCCATATTATCGATGTCTTCTTGCCTTCTTATTTCTTGGAATCCATAAAACTCATCGTCAAAACATCCGACCTTTATTTTAGAATTTTGCAAAATATTTTTACATTCTCGTAAAAAATTCTTAAGTAAAAGTATATCTATTGAACCACTAGTATCTAGAACTATTTCTGTTTCTGGCATTGGTTGTTCTTCTAAGGTTGCACATACAACTCCATCTTCTATATAGGCATTTTTATAAGACCAATCAACATCATAATTAATTGCTTCTTTTAATACATATCTCCAATCCAATAATGGTCGTGATTTACCAATATCATGTACTTTTAAATCACTTTGACCTGCTCCAGATCCCGCTGCTGCTTGCCTAGATAATATGTCTTTTAATTTTTCTAACTCTTTTCTTTTCTCCTCTAAATTTTGCTCAAATATATCTCTTTCACTTATTTTATCACTATCTTTATCTTTTTGTTCCCATTTTTTCTCTTCTTGATTATTCTTTTCTTTTCTTCTTTTTACAGCATCTTTCCACATACTATGTGTATCATGTCCCACATCTTTTTCTTGTTTTTCACTTTCATTTTCTTCTTCATTAGATAATGTTTCTTGACCATCTTGGTTATTATTCATTTGATTATTATTCTCGTTTTCATTTGAAGAAGTATCTACATTAGATGAAGTTCCTTGACTATTACCTTGAATACCGTCCATTTCGTTATCGTTGTTTTCTTCTTCATTTGAAGGAGCACCTTCATTAAATGAAGTCTCTTGATTATCTTGATTATTATTCGTTTGATTATTATTCTCATCTTTATTTGATGAAGTATTTTTATTAGATGAAGTTCCTTGACTATTACCTTGGATACTGTCCATTTCATTATTGTTGGTTTCATCTTCATTTGATGAAGAATCTTTACTAGATGAAGTTCCTTGATTACTGCTTTGGCTATCACTTTGATTATTGTTCATTTCATTATCATCGGTTTCATCTGCATCTGAAGAATTATCTTCACTAGATGCTGTTCCTGAATTATTGCTTTGACTATCACTTTGGTTATTATTCATTTCATTGTCATCGGTTTCATCTTCATTTGATGAAGAATCTTTACTAGATGAAGTTCCTTGATTACTGCTTTGGCTATCACTTTGATTATTGTTCATTTCATTATCATCGGTTTCATCTGCATCTGAAGAATTATCTTCACTAGATGCTGTTCCTGAATTATTGCTTTGACTATCACTTTGGTTATTATTCATTTCATTATCATTGTTTTCTTCTTCATTTAAAGAAGAATCTTCACTAGATGAATCTCCTTGATTATTACTTTGACTATCAATTTGATTATGGTTCATTTCGTTATCGTTGGTTTCATCTTCATTTGATGAAGTATCTTTACTAGATGAAGTTCCTTGA
>CANQBI010000015.1 GCA_947589435.1 uncultured Bacilli bacterium | reverse complement strand
CAAGATATATTTTTACTAATTTTTGACAAATCTCTTATCTTTACAAAAAAAGTATAATTTCTCTATATTATATTAATAGTTTTTTAAATAATTACCTAACTAAAAAACATACTACCGAAATAGTATGTTTCATTTATACCAATTTGTTAATAATTGTTTTACAATTACCACAAGTTATGTGGAAAGGTTTGTGAGAATGAATTTTAGGGTGTTTGCGAGTCCCTAAATTTCTATTTAAACAATTTATTTAACAAAATTAGGTAACTTATTTAATTAGTCTTCTCTTTTCTTTGCTGTAAAAGCAACAGAGGCAAGACTTACTAGTCCTAGACCAGCATATACTAAGATATTATCATTAGTTTCTGGGTTCTTTACATTATCTGTAGGTCCTTGGTTTCCATCACCAGTTGTTTGATCTCCTGGTTCTGTAGTTCCTGGTTGTTGTCCTTCATCAGAAGGAGTTCCAACTGTAGTATTTCCACCTTCAGTTTTAAGTTCTCCCTTAACTAGGTCAGCAGCTAATTCTGCAGGTGTAGCAAAAGTACCAGAAGATGTTTCTACTTTTTCAAAAACATCACCAGTAAATTCACCACTAACAATCATATCATTATGATGTTCAATAAATGATGTAGCAGCGTCATTAGTATCATCAATCTTAATTGCAGCTAATTGAGTACTTCCTTCTTTTCCACTAGTCATTTTAACATTTGAAAGAGATAGAGTACCCTTTTCACCTAAATCTTTAATATACATTGCATAACTTTTTTCACTTGTGAATGTTCCACCAGTTACATTTAAGTTAATGCGTTTAGCTTCTTCGTAATTAGCAACATGCTTAACTATTAATGCACTACCATTTTTAGTAGCATTAGCACCAGTAAATCCTGTTCCACCAGCTTTAGGATTTGTACCTTTAAAAGTACCTCCACTAATATTTACATTACCACTTCTAACTTCAACAGCTTGAGCACCTTCTACAGAACCACCTTTAATGTTCCATGTAGCGTATCCTGAAGCATATAATGCAGTAGATTTAGCAGATTTATAAGTACCTTCTTCTACATTAATAACTGGAGCTTTAGAAGCATATTTAATTGTTCCATTAACTTTTGCAACATAGCCTTCAGTTTCCCAAGTACCAGCCATATTAACTGTTACACCTGGAGCGCTATCAGCAGAAGCCTTTCCAACCACTAAACCATAAGCAGCAGATTTAATAGTTACATCTTTTCCTACTGTTACAGCAGTAGTTTTACCATCAGTACCATTAATCATAATAGCTGGAGTTTCTTTACCAGTTGATAAATTGTTTAATATAACTGATCCTTCAACATTTAATGTTGCACCAGCTTGTACATCGATTAAAGCACTAGTACCAGCTGTATTTTTTACTTCTCCAGTTCCTTTTAATGTTAAATTACCACCATCTTTAAGAACTATTCCTTGATTAGCAGTATTAAATGTAATAACAAAATCATCTCCTAAATCAATAGTAATATTCTTATCGATTTCAAGATTAGAAGTTAATGTTACATTTTTAATTAATGTGATAACATTATCAGCATATAATGCATCTGTTTCGGCAGAACTTGCAATTAATTGTGCTTCTGTGTAGCATTTTGTTTCACTTTTAGCAACAGCAGAAGTATCACAATCAACAGCATGAACACCAGTAGCCATTACAGCGAATGCCATAACAGCAATTGCAAACATTTTTAAATTTTTCATTTTTTTCCTCTTTCCTTTCTATGCCATAATTATACCCCCCCCGTATTCTATTTGTCAAGATATATTTTTACTAATTTTTGACAAATATCGCTTATTTACAAAAAGAATATAATTTCCTTATATTATATTAATAGTTTTTTAAATAATTACCTATAAGAAAAGAAATAGTTTTAAATTTTACTATTTCTCTCTTCCTTTTCATTTTCTTCAAAGAATTTAACTAGCCATTTAGGCATATCCTTATCTACTTGACTTGGATCTTTTCTAGTCCATTTTACTCGCTCTAAGTCGGCTTCACTTTCATACTCTACATCTTTCTTAATACCGAATATTTTCTCTAACCAATTCATTTTAGACCTCCTTTTATTTTAAAATGTTATTATAATTTTTAAATATTTTATTTTCTTTTTCTAATTTATTAATTAATTTTAATAACTTTTTTAAAAATTTAGGTTTAACACTTCCAATAACATAATAATCTATATCATCTTTTTTAAAATATGTTAATTGATTAGCTTTTATATAACCATCTTTATTATTTAATAATTTATTAGAAATTATATCTTCTCTCTTTATTTCTTGATTTCCCATATAACTTATTTTTTTATTTCTTTGAGCATTATTTTTAAAACTAGAAAAAACTGCCGCTATAAAGTCGTATGGTACTCCACTAATATAGCCTTTTTTATTATCTACTATAACATACGAATGTAAGCCAATTCTTTTTCCATCATAACTAGTCGAATCTTTGACAACTATTATGTCACCAATACACATTTAATTTTTCTCTTTCTAACACTCTCTGATGACTTAATTATATATCACTATTGTTACATTTTCAACTGTTAAATTAAAGAAAAAACATACTACCGAAATAGTATGTTTCATTTATACCAATTTGTTAATAATTGTTTTACAATTACCACAAGTTATGTGGAAAGGTTTGTGAGAATGAATTTTAGGGTGTTTGCGAGTCCCTAAATTTCTATTTAAACAATTTATTTAACAAAATTAGGTAACTTATTTAATTAGTCTTCTCTTTTCTTTGCTGTAAAAGCAACAGAGGCAAGACTTACTAGTCCTAGACCAGCATATACTAAGATATTATCATTAGTTTCTGGGTTCTTTACATTATCTGTAGGTCCTTGGTTTCCATCACCAGTTTCTCCTGGTTCTGTAGTTCCTGGTTCTCCTGGAGTTGGTTCTCCAGCAGTTGTGTTTCCATTTCCAACAACTACTTTTCCATCTTCAGTTTTTAATTCAATACCTTTTGCTAACTTTTCAGCAATAGCACTTGCTGGATAATTTCCTAATGAAGTAGTAATGTCATTGGTATATTCTCCACCATTAACAATGCCTTCATGATTCTTTAAAAAATCTTCTACATCATTAGTAACATCAGCAGCGAATCCAATTGCAGCTTTCTTGCCCTTACTTGCATAAGAACCACTATTAAATTCAATTACTGCTTCTTCATCTTTAACACGTGCTAAACTTTCAAAATAAATTGCATATCCATCAACACTATCACTTTTGAAAGTTCCACCATTGAATTTTACATCAGTACTTGCATTAGCATCAATTGGAGTTCTAACATCCTTACTGAATACAAATGCAGAACCAGTAGCAGTACCTCCTGATGTTCCAGTTGGAGCAGAATTTACTTTTTTCTTACCAGTTAGTGAAGCATTCCCTTCAATTACAACTTTACCAGTTCTATATTTGAAAGCGTCAGCACCGGTAATTTTTCCACCTTTAATATTCCATTCACCATATCCTGACGCATAGAATGCTATGGTACTATTTGAAGTGAATTCACCTTCTGAAACATTAATAACAGGATTACCATCATCACCTTCAGTTACTTGACCATGTACTGAAACAGTATAAAGATCCGTTGTCCAAGTACCAGCAACATTAATTACTACACCAGTAGACTCACCAGTTTGGTATCCATAATCTGTACTTTTATTTGAATAAATGATTAAGCCAGCTCCTTTTTGGCTAGTAATTGTTACGTCTTTACCAACATTAACTTCTGTTTTATCAGCACTATCATTACCTTTAACAGCAATCATTGCTTTCTTAGCAGAATCAACACTGTCAGCAGTACTTTCTAAAGTCACTTTACCATCAATAGTTAATTTTCCACCATCAACTCTGAATAAATTAGTTACACTACTAGATGATATTTTAGCACTACCACTACTTTTAACAGTTAAACTACCATTAGCTTCAATTTTAAAAGCAGTAACTGTGGAAGTAACATTTTTACCATTTAAGTCTAAAGTAACACTTTTATCAGCAGGAATAGTAACCTCGCTACTAACTGCTAAAGTGTCATATAACTTAATTGTAGCACTTTTATAATCTGCTTCCTCTTTGTTTAATTCAGTCATAACTTCTGTTAAGGTTGCGTAGCATTTACCAGTTTCATTATCTATTGTTGCATAAATACCAGTTTTACCAACAACACTTTTACATGGATTTTCTTCAGCAGCATCAACACTGCTTATCATTACTAACATACTTAGTAATGCAATTGCAAACATTTTTAAATTTTTCATTTTTTTCCTCTTTCCTTTCTATGCCATAATTATACCCCCCCCCGTATTCTATTTGTCAAGATATATTTTTACTAATTTTTGACAAATATTGTTTATTTACAAAAAAAGTATAATTTCTCTATATTATATTACTATTATTTAAAATGATTACTAAATAGAAAAAAAGCATAATTAAATGCTTTCTCTTAAACTTTTTAACTTATTTATCTGTCTATTAAGTAAGATACATAACCTATTAATTCTCGTATCACTCATTTTCGTTATATTTTGATATTGATGTAATAAATTATCAAACCACTCTACTAAACCATCTAACTTACTTATATCAATTCTTTTTAAATCTTTTACTACTTTAATTATTTCTTCAAAAGGTTTAACTTCATAGAAGAATCTACCACTACCAGATATATGGACTTCTTCTTCATCATAATATTCAATATTTAAACTTTGACCATTATCAAATATAGGAGCTACATCAAGCCAATTCAAAGTATTTACATCCCTAATAATACCATAATTACCTAAATGTCTATCTTCATTCATAATAAGAAAATCTAAAATATACATATTTTCGACTTTTTCTCGGGCATTTTCAATATTATGTTCTTCTAACTTTTTAATATATTCCTCATAATCTTCTTTATTATCATGTCTTTTCATATTATTCTTAATTTGATAACAAGAAACATATTCCGTATCTTTATTTATAAAACATGGACATTTAGACACTACCATATCTTTATATATATCTATGGTATATGGAACATAATTAAAACCTAGTCTTTTACATATTTCACTCGCTAATACTTCATTAAAAGGTTGCATTATTTCATTTTTATAACCGCCCTTTAATAAATATCTTGTATCATCTTCTATAATCCAAGCTTTTTTAAGCATACCATCAGTTGTGTTATTTGGAGTTTTCAAGGAAGATTCTTTAGTAATGGGATTACTATTGGTTGATAAAGATGCTTCCATAAACTCGGCATAATCAAAAAAATTATCAAAGAAATTAATATCATCATAAGAAATATCACTATTAAATGGTTTTAACCAATATTGATCAGATAAAGATAAACCAAAAGCTTTATCTAATAACTCATAAGGAGCCACGATATTTAATCTATGTAATAATAAATCTAATTTATCTCGCCATGATGGAATACCTCTACCTTTAAACCATTCACTTAAATTAGTTTTAAAAGGAGTATTATTAATATCATTTTCATGATAAAAACTTTTTAATATATAAGGGGCATAATTAATATTTTTAACTTCATATATATAATCAAAGAACTTTGAGGTTTCATTATATTCCACTACTAATACTTCTATATTTTTATTCATAAGTATACATTTCATATAAATACTCCTCTCTACCTATAATTATATCATTATTTAACTAAAAAACATACTACCGAAATAGTATGTTTCATTTATACCAATTTGTTAATAATTGTTTTACAATTACCACAAGTTATGTGGAAAGGTTTGTGAGAATGAATTTTAGGGTGTTTGCGAGTCCCTAAATTTCTATTTAAACAATTTATTTAACAAAATTAGGTAACTTATTTAATTAGTCTTCTCTTTTCTTTGCTGTAAAAGCAACAGAGGCAAGACTTACTAGTCCTAGACCAGCATATACTAAGATATTATCATTAGTTTCTGGGTTCTTTACATTATCTGTAGGTCCTTGGTTTCCATCACCAGTTGTTTGATCTCCTGGTTCTGTAGTTCCTGGTTCTCCTGGAGTTGGTTCTCCAACAGTTGTATTTCCTTCGTCATCAGTATTAATTTTAGCATCTCCAATTAATTTAGCTTGAATATCTTCAGCTTCAACTTTTCCAGAATCGCCAACTTTAATATCTCCAACTACTGGTCCAACATAATCACCACCAGCAATTAAATTTTCTAATCCTGCAATGTATTCATTAACAGTATCTTCATCAACTGTACCACCATTACCAAATATAATTGCAATGTTTTCTAATTGTTTACCATCAGCAGTTTCGCCACTTGTGAAAGTACCATCTTTAATAACTGAATCATCAGTTAAAGCAGCTTTTGTAGCATAGTCTAATACTACTGCATTACCATTTTCACTTGTGTATTCACCACCATTAAATATAACTTTAGCAGTTCCATTATAATCTGTGTTACCTTCTACGTGTACAGCAGCACCAACACTGTTAAGTCCACCTGTAACAGGAGTAACAGCAGCAAAATCACCATTACCAGTAACAGTAGGTCCATTTAATGTTAAAACACCAGTTTTAATACCAATACCAGTATCACCAGTAATTGTAGCTTTTCCAACTGTAGTTACAGCATAACCAGCTAGATATAATCCAGCAGCTCCATCACTAGTTATTTTTGCACCATCTTCAATTGTAACAACTGGAGCAGTTTTAGTTGTAACTCCAACTAATGTACCATATGTAGAAACAGCATGACCAGTTTTTGAAGTAACTTCACCAGCAATAACTAATGAACTTCCTTTTGAACTATTTGAAGAAGAATCCCCTGAAACTAATACAGCACCTGCAGCACCTGAAGTTGCAATATTAGCAACAGTAACTCCTTTTTCAATAGTTAATTTTGAATTTTGACCTTTAACAACTAACATAGTACGAGTTGCAGTTGCTTCGTTAGTTAAAGTACCTTTAGTTCCTTTAAGAGTTAAAGAACCACCCTCAACCCAAATATTATTTGTTTTTAAAGTAACTGTATGTTCACCTAAATCAATAGTTACATCTTGAGTTATACTGATTTGACCACTTGAAATAGTTTCATCAAAGTCACCATTAACAATAATAGTAAATGGGTCTTCTTCGGATGCCATAGCACTTAATGCAGCTTGAATATTAGAATAATCAGTTGTAACTGTACCTTTTTTAACAGATACGCAATCAGTTGTACAAGCAGCAGCATGAACACCCATAGCCATTACAGCGAATGCCATAACAGCAATTGCAAACATTTTTAAATTTTTCATTTTTTTCCTCTTTCCTTTCTATGTCCTAATTATACCCCCCCCCGTATTCTATTTGTCAAGATATATTTTTACTAATTTTTGACAAATATTGCTTATTTACAAAAAGAATATAATTTTCATATATATTATATTAATAATTTAATAAATAATTAACTAAAAAAGAAATAGTTTTAAATTTTACTATTTCACTCTTCTTTTTTATTTTTTCAAAGAAAAATTTAGGCATATCTTTATCTACTAACTTTTTATAAATATTTTAATTTTTCAAAGTCCTTTGGCAAAAACATATATTTCATCAATTCTTGTTTAGTTATACTATTTATTTTTTTACTATATTCCTTTATTAGATTCAAAATATTGTCGATAAATTTCGAGTAACTCTCTTTATCAGCAAAATATTTTATGCATATTATTGATGCAAATAAATCTTTTTTACCTGCAATATAACCATTTGAATTATTAAGCAAGTCAAATTGATGATGATATTTAGTTGTTTTAATATTTACTTTATTATGTATATAGCCAATTAATTTATCATCATGACAGCAAATATTTCTATACGTAATTAACAATTCTAAAAATGTCGGTATTTCTCCGTTTTTTACATTTTTATCATTAACTAATTTTTTATATATATGATCTTTATCGCTATTCTTTTGGCAAACAATTAAATCTCTAATCATACCAAAAGATAACACTTTTACTAGCACCCATATAGGAACATATCCATAATGTTTTTTATAATATATGTATGATTTGCTAGTTTTACCATACCAATGAATTTGTTCTTTTAATTTCTTTAATACTTCCGATAAATATGGATTTTTAATATCGTAATTATCAGGATTAAACAAATCAGTCTCTTTATATCCATGTCTTTCACTAAAATTATTTAAAAATACTGTTTTTACTTTTTGCTCTATTTCGAATAAAATCTCCGCAAACACTAATTTTAATTTTTTATCAAATTGATATAAAGTAAAAATTTCTTCAAAATAAACATTCGGTTTATAATTATCATTAATTTTAAATGGTTCTTTGTAACCAGTTATATAATAATAGTTATTACTTTCTAATAATTTTTTTAGTTTTTCTTCATCTTTTATAAATAATCCTTTATTTTTTATATTACTGATGAGTTCATTAATTAATAAATATTCTTTTTGTTTTGTAATCATTTTTTTGCTCCCTGATATCATTGTATCACATTTATTGCGCTTTTGTATATAATTTTTAAATTTTGTAAAAAAAAGACTGACGCACCGTAGTGACTTGTCAGTTCTGAACTTCAATAATATTGTACAATATGTGCTCATGTTTGTCAATAAAAATCGCAAAACCATAAAAATGCGTTAATTTTCAAAAGAAATTAACGAATATTTAATTTTTTTAAAAATTGCTCCTTCACTTTATGTATCATTTATTATATAATTAAATTATTAAGGAAATATAATATAAATAGAGATATTTATTTTATATCTCCCCGAGCCAGTTAAGTGGCTCGACCCGCGTAGGACAAGGTGACGCTTATAATTGCAACCTTCTATGGTTGCTTTTATAATGCTATATTTTTTCTTTCCTAAATTTCTAATTATTCTTCTCATTTTGTCTTTTTCAAGAAAAATTTTTTAAAAAATGCTAATTCCAAACATATTTGTTATAAAAAGCATATAAAAAGATGCCTAAGCACCTTTTTTATTAAACTTATTTTTAATTAGTCGATATCAATATATTTCTTTTCGGGAATTTCTTTAGTTTCTTCTACTTTTGGAACAGTTAATGTTAAGATACCATTTTTAAATGAAGCTTTAATATCTTTATCACTAACTTCATCTCCAACATAGAAACTACGAGAACATTCGCCAAAATATCTTTCTCTTCTTACAAATTTGCCTTTTTCTTCTTCATCATTACTTTTATTCATTGAAGCAGAAACATTTAAATAACCATTGTCGATATCAACTTTAATATCCTCTTTCTCATAGCCTGGTAAATCCATAATAATGCTATAATCATGTTTGTTTTCTTTAATATCGGTACGCATTACTTTACTTTCTCTTGGACTAAAGAATGGATCTTTAAATAACTCCTCCCATAAATCAAAACTATTTCTTTTTGGTATCATCATCATATAACAATCATCTCCTTTTATATTTTATATAATTATAATACCCGTAAAAGGCAATCTTTATGTCCTTTACATTTATAATTATAGCACAAATTTTAGCAATTGCAACACCCGAGTGCTAATTTCATAAAATTTTCACAAAAAAAAGGAATTTGACTTCCTTTTTAAGTATTACTTTTTAATATCGTTAGTAAAAAATACTAGATTGATATCAAAATAAAATATGTACTAAGTAATACCTGTGTACATATTTTTATTATGACCTATTTATCTTCTTTTATCGTGCCATTTTTTAGTAAATTATCATCATCTTTTTGATTATTTAAAGCAATACCCACCGTAAATATATAAGACAAAATATAAAACCAAATCATTAAGACCACAATGGAAGCAAGTCCACCATATAAGGCTTGATATTCAGCATAACTTGTAACATACCATGAATAAATAATGGTAACAATTACCCAACCAACGGTTGTAAATAAAGCCCCATAATTGATTACTCTATCTTTATGAGGTTTATCCGGAGCCACCGCATAAATAATTCTAATGATAATAAACATAATAAGCCAAGATACCGGACCTTTAATTAAATCAAATATTTGAACTATTCTTAAAGTTATCGCCGAATTTAAATTAACTTCTTGAATTAAATCAATAATTAAATTACCAAATACCGGAACAATTAACATAAAGACTAATAGTAGAACAAGTAAGAAAGTCATGCCAAAAGCTTTTAATCTTCTTTTTAACCAATTTTTATTTTCAATTCCATAAATGGTATTACTGGCCGTAATAATTGAATCGGCTCCATTACTCGCGATATAAAAACCGATGATAACGGTAATAAAGAAATGAATACCGGAATTATTACTTAAGTTTACGCCTAGAATTAGATTAGCCATTTCTTTGGAAAAAGAATTAGCAATAAAATCATATAATACAGAAACCGATAAATTTAACATCGAAGCCGCATAAGAAATTAATCCTAATGCTGGGATAATGGCTAAAACTAAGAAGAAAGCAATATTACCGGGTAACACTATCATATCACTTCGTCTTATAACTTTCACAAAATTTTGGATAAACTCTTTTATTTTATTTTTAGCACTGGTAACTCTTTTCTTCATCATTTACCACTTACCTTTTTATTTTTCATATCCATAGTAGCTTCCGTTAAGGCATCTTCAATGGTTTTTAAATTATTTAAAATCATACTATAACCAAATTCAGCTCCAAAGTTATATGGAAGTTTACCCAATTCTTTATTTAATTTATGAATATAATTAATAATTTGTTTTTGCGAATAACCTACTGTATAAATAACAAACTCATTACCATCACTACGCATTAACTCACTATTATCTAGTTGGGTTTTGATTAACGCATTCGCCGCCGCTTGAATTTGTTTATCTCCTTCACTTACGCCATATTTATCATTTATTTCTTGAAGACGATTTAAATCAACCACTATTATCGTTTGGGGATATATCGTATTATTACTCCAAGTTTTCATAAAATCACTTAAGTAAGCTCTATTTTTAAGACAAGTAAGTTCATCAATAAATCTAATCTTATCATCTTTTTTAAGTCTTCTCGCAATTCTTATTTTTTTAGAATTATGATAAACAATAAAACCACTTACTAAAACTAAAATAATACTTAAGATGAAATAAATAGCAATATTATTTAAAATACTTCCATGACTAACAGTCTTCATATGACTAGTTATCCCATTATTAATAACTGTATGCGGATCTAGATAATTAATATATCTATCAAGTAAAGTTTTTAAAGTTTCATTACCACTTTTAATTCTAAAGTAATATTCATTATTTAAATAGTCTTCATAACGACTAACATAATTATTAAGTCTACTATTATGGTAATAATTATAAATATAAGTATCCATCACAATAATGGCATTTTCGCGATTAAGTTTAAATAACTCTTCATTATTCTCATAAGTTTTAATATTAATATTCCCAATACTATTTAAATAATTTTCTAAAACACTACCCTTTTCCACATAAACAGTTTCCCCTTGTAAACCATATACGGAATTAATAACTTTTAAATTATTATAATGGGCAATAATAGACATGGTACTTATAATACCTGTCTCACTTTTTAAATAATTAGAATTAATACCTGTATTAAAATCAAAATACAAATCAACTTTATTATGATTAATCGCATCAACTAATTTATTCTCATTACTATATTTTGTAACATTAAAGAAAATACCACTAAACTTACTAAATTCTTGAAGGTATTCAGCAATAATTCCCCCATAATTACCACTCATAATAACTTCATAAGGACTATTATTAATGAAGGCATAGTTATAGTTTACAGAAAGTAGTTTATCAACTTCTTTATCACTAATATTTAAAGAATTAGTAAATATTTTAAATTCTTCTTCTTTAATATATTTATTTAAATTTTTATCTTCCCATTTATGATAATATTTTTCTAAGATACTACTGAAAATATCATTGTTACCAGAAAGATAATAATAAGTATTTATATCACTTAAATGATAAGCTATATTTAAATTCTTAGTTAATATTTCATCTAAATATTTTATTCTTGGTAAAATAATATATTTTTCTTTAGAATCTAGGGATGTAAATAATTCATCTATTTCATCATAACCATTTAAAGTAATATTATTCCCCTTTAAATAAGTACTGATAACACTCCTATCTTCATTTAAAATACCAATAGTTAAACCTTCTAAATCAGAGTTTGAATTAAAAGTAGTTTTATCTTTACTTAAAATAACATAATGATCAGTTAAAAAAACTAAATTATCGTTATTTGCCTCATGAGTATAATTTAAATTAACCCCGGCTTGCGTACTTAAAGCATTGGTCGAAACCACATTAACATTTATCCCATATTCGGCCTTAAAATCCTCTAGAAAGTCATAGAAAACCCCATGGCCATCTTTACTAACGATATTCTCATCTTTAACCACATAAACATTTTGAACATTATTTATATTACTATTAATCCAAGTTCGCTCTTCACTTGTTAAATTATTTGAATTAGTAATATTTTTAATTATTATAAGCGTCCCAATCCCTATTAAAAGGATAATTATGGGAGTTATAATAAACCAACTCTTCTTTTTCATAATTATTCTTCATTACTTTCTTTAACATTATTGTTGGCCCATACTATTGTGCCACTACCATTAGAGTTATGAGCTCCCATTAAAGTAAATTCATTTGATTTAACGGTAAGTTCAATATCATATAATTTAAGTTCATCTTCATTAAATAAAGGTATGACTTCTTCCGCAATTGTTTTCGCTTCATCTAAAGTTGTACCGTCATTAAAAGTAATGGTAATATAGACTACTTTACCTTGTAAATTAGAAGTTACTTTACTTACTTTCTCATTCTCTTTTAATTTACTTTCAATATCTTTAAATAATTCTTCACTTAAAGGCGTATCTTTAATACTATCAAGTCTACTTCCATACTTATTGGTATTAGAACCATAGAAATACTTAATAGATACTCCTAAAAAGACTATTAAACAAACAATTAAAATGACTCCTAGAACAAATAATACTTTATTCTCTGCCCATATTTTTTTTATTTTATTCAAAATAATTCACCTCTTTGGCTAATAATATTATACTATGTATTTAATTTTATGGCAAACTGTAACCAATATTGTCAAGAGATTGTTAATTTACATATTCCCCATCTAAACTAAAACTTTTGGCATCCGTTATTTTAACGTTTACAATTTTACCTATAATATCTTTACTACCAGAAACATTTACCAGTTTCATCGTATCGGTATAACCATAGACTTTACTTCTATCTTTTTCACTTTCTCCTAATATTAAAACTTCCACAGTTTTACCAAGTAACTTTTGATTACTTTTATTAGAATAATAATTGACTAAATTATTTAACTCTTGTAATCTTTCTTCCTTTTCTTTCATTGGGGTTTTATCTTCCATTAAAGCCGCTGGAGTTCCAACTCTTGGTGAAAAAATGAATGTATAAGCTCCATCAAATTCACATTTCTTTACGACATCTAAAGTTTCTTCAAAATCTTCCCTAGTTTCATTAGGAAATCCGACAATAATATCGGTCGTAATAGCCACATTAGGTATTCTTTCTTTCATTTTATTAAATAATTTTAAATATTCTTCCTTAGTATATCTTCGATTCATTCTTTTTAAAATATTATCACTACCAGATTGTAAAGGTAGATGAATATAAGGCATTATATTTTCATATTTCCTAATAACCTCAATCATTTCATCGGTAAAATTCCAAGGATGACTAGTCACAAATCTTACTCTTTTAATTCCGGTCTTAGCCACACATTCTAACAATTCACTAAAAGTAGTTCCAATATCTATTCCATAAGCATTAACATTTTGACCAAGTAAAGTTACTTCTAAATAACCTTTTTTAATTAAATCTTCAACTTCTCGAATTATATCTTCTAACTTTCTACTTCGCTCTCTTCCTCTTGTATAAGGCACTATACAATAAGTGCAAAACTTATCACACCCATACATAATATTAACCCAAGCGGTATATTTCGAATCTCTTTCATAATTCATTCCTTCAATTACTTCATCACTATTGGAATATACCTCTATTTCTTGTTTAGAATTATTTTCTAATAATAACTTTGGTAGTTCATGAATATTATGCGTTCCAATAACAATATCAATATATTTATGTTTATCTAGAATATCTTTAATAAAGTCTGGTTGTTCACTCATACATCCGGTTAAAACTATTTTAAAGTCTTCTTTATTTTTCTTTAAATAATGACATTTACCTAAAAAGCCCACTACTTTATCCCGAGCATTTTCTCTTATCGCACAAGTATTTAAAACCACCACATTAGCATCTTCTATTTTTTCGGTATTTTCAAATCCTAAAGTTTCTAAATAACTTCTAATAGCTTCGCTATCATGTACATTCATTTGACACCCATAAGTTCTTAAAAAATACTTTTTACCTTTAAATACTTCTTTATAATCTTCTTTCAAATTTATATATTTATTTTCTTTACTACTTCTATCTTTAGCAATATTTAAATCTGGTAAATGCATAATATCACTTCCTTCCCTGTATTCTACCATAAAACATAATATTTTGAAAGCGGATTATTAGTTTTAAGACAGAAAACGAAATATAGGAAATAGGTAATAATTAAATAACATAAATGAAGTATTTTATCAACCAAAACCCGCTTTCAAAGAGTGATAATATACTATTATTTTACTAAAATCAAGTCGTTCGACAAAACATGTCAAAACTTCTAATATTATGACAAAATTCGACAATCTGTCGAACTTTGTCAAGTATTTAAACAATAAATTTATATTGATTATAAAATTTTGGCGCCAGTAATATTTTATATAAATAATATATAATATCTTCTACAGGCACACCTTTTGTTTATTCCCATAATGCCACATTGGGCAATATTATGCATTGCTCAAACTTGTGATTACGTAAGGGCTAGATTCTGTTCCATTACCTACTAATCCTGTTGTGGATGGTAGATAGAAAACTGGGCGAACCGCAAGCGGATTGCTCACACTATAGGCCCAGGCCAAGGAGCCGCTCGTAGTCACACCCCACGCATAGCCTGAGCCTTTTCTAGTCATGGTCCATTCGGTTGTGCTACTATATGTCGATGTTTTTCCAATCATTGTGTTGGTAATATGAAGCCAACTATTGGTGTTTGAACCATAACCCCATGAGTTGTAATAATCTCCTGCGTACATTAAACCTATTTGATATTGTCCTGTGGTGGCTGTCTTTATTTCTGCTCCGCTAGATGTTGCGTTTGTTCTGTCACCTTTCCACCATTTTACTGCTGGTATTATTCCTTTTATTCCTGCTTCTAAACTATTATAAAATGTTCCATTTAAGTATGTTCTCACTGTATTACTTCCATTATCCCAATCTATATTTGAACTATCATTTGTTGACCATGCTTGACTTGTACTGGATGGGATTACTTTTATTACCTTTAACATTCCTTTATCTAATCCTAGAGTACTTTCTTCTGTTCCATCTGTTACTCCGATTATTCTGTATAAGTTTTTATTACTTGATTCAGTACCACACTTTTCCGGATTTAATGAACCACCTATACATATGAAGTTATTTGTTACTTGGTCTTTGGTTCCTTTAAATCTATATAATCCTTCTACTGCTACTCTACTTCCTTTGTTTCCTCCTCCATAATATGTTCCTCCTTGATTATCTAGTACTTCTAGAGCTGGTCTTCCTTTTCCAAAGTATAATGTGCAATATATGGTTTGTTTTGTTTTAATGTGGGCTGTGTATGTTGTTTCATCAAAGGTTAAAATATTTTTACTTGCAACGCTTACTCCTTCACTATCGGTACATTCTGTTCCAACATAAGTGTATTTTGTTTTATCCGGCCATTTACTTCTATCTTCTGCTTCGTACCATTCGAAGTCATTTGTTCCTCCACTTTGAATCATTATAGCTAGTGATTTATCATTTTTACTGAATACATCCATTGTTTTTATATCCTCTGTTACTTCATTTTTTATACTTAATGATTTTATAATGTTATAACTTTCTCCTAGTATTAGTATACCTACTATAATTATTATAATAGTCAATATTTTATCTTTTTTCATATATCCTCCCTTATTTAAAATATGCATAACAGGTATTTGGGCCATCTGTATCTATCATAAATCCATCTGTATCATTGTAATTTATATTGGTTGCAACTTTTTCATTGGAACATTTACTTCCTAGATATTCTTTTCCTGTTGGTATAGTACTAGACATCTTGTATTTATTGCCTTCATATTCTCTATCTCCACTTGTATCTTGAATATAAGCATATACTATTACATCGGATATCTTATCTCGATCATAATATAATCTACATACTATTTGATTAGGTTTAGTTTCGGATACTGTTATATCTACTGTTCCATCTTCACTTATTTTATAATCTTCTGTATATGTTGTTCCTTCTTCATTATCTTTTGGATAACAATTTGATATGTCTTGATTTAAGTTAAATCCTGTTACTGGTACTTCTTTATTTTCTTTATATTTTTTTGGATTATCTGGCATTTGAGTATACCATATTACATTTACATCAGTACTTTTACCACTTAACGGTCCTTCTTTTACTGTTTCTCCTTCACCAGCAAAATTTCCGACTTTAGATGTAAATATTGGAACAGGTTCCATTTCATAATTATAATAAGCGTGTGTTTTATTAATGGCAACATTTATTAATACCAACGCAAAAAATACTAATACGAATATTCCCAATATTAGTTCTTTTTTCTTTAATTTATTTTTTAAATTTATAAGTTTATCTTTAAAGTTATATTTTGGTATGAATACTAAAGATATTAGGGTATTACAATAACCCCCCCCCCGATTTGGGTATTTAGAACTACTAATGTAAGTATTGCTACATATAATACTATTCTTTTAATTTCTTTCTTCATACTCTTTTACCTCTTTTATATTATTAATTATTATTTATATTTTTATACTAATGTTGTAAATACCGAATACCTAATACAAATAAAAAATATTCTTCTACCTTACATTTAAATAATATAATATTTATTTTATTTAGTCAATAACTAATTTCTTATAAATGTAAAAGAGAAAACATTCATATTTAATAATAAAAATTTATATTTATACTAGAACTTAAATACAATTATAAAATTAAATACATATGAATTGTTTTCTCTATTAATATAATAACACTTTTTAATTTATTTGTTAATAATTTTTTGAAAGTGTACATTATGATAAAGAAATCCACCTAACTCAGCAATGATTTAGGTGGTACCCTATGGCATCACTCAATGCAAGAATATCGAGTGTTTCCTTTTTTATTTTATGTCAATTTCTTTGACATATTCATGATACCGCAAAAAGAAAGATTTTACAAGATAACAAAAAGAAAAGATAAGAATTATTAAACTCTTATCTTAATATCTTCTTTTATATACTAGATAAACAATTAATGAAGCAATGCCTAAAGAAGTTATAACATAGACTGCAATCATTCCTGGTGAAGTCCAAATATTATTATCTTCTAAAGTATCATTATTATGTAAATTATTAAATGTTATTGTATCTTCATTAGAAGGATTATTGGTATTAGTATTAGTATCAATATTTTGATTATCATTATTACTTGAATCTTCAATAACAGAATTAGTAGCATTATTATTTTTATTACTACTACTATTTACATTAGTACTATTATTAGTAGTATTTTTAGTTTGTTTACTTTCATTATTAGTAGTATTTGTACTACTATCATTGGTATTGGTATTAGTACTATTGTTATTGTTCTCTGTAGTATTTGTTTCATTATTTAATGTTGCATCTTCTATGTTTCTAGAGTTTTGATTTGATGGAATATTCTTAGGAGTAGCATCTTCAAATAAACTAATTGAAGCCGCACTCATAAAACTACGACCATCGCCTAAAGTTTGTTTTCCATGTAATTTAACATATAAAGCCTCAACTGGTTTTTTAAATATAGCATATTTACTACTTTTAGTTGGTTCCCATTCTAGATTTTTTTCTGTTTCAACTGGCGTATAATTTATTCCATCCATACTAGTAGATATTTCAGCCTCTATAACCATACCATTATCCCCTGCTTGTCTTGGAACATATTCTAAAGCAGATAGTAAAGTAGGATTATCTAGTTTTAAAACAATAAATCTTTCTTTATCACTACCATCCCAACTAGTATGCCACATGGTACTTAAACTATCATCTAAAGCATTTTCTTTTCTATTATCTTCTTGATTTTTTTCTTCACTTGATACAGCATCTATTTTTATTTTATTATT
The DNA here is from genome assembly GCA_947589435.1 of uncultured Bacilli bacterium. Taxonomy (GTDB): domain Bacteria; phylum Bacillota_I; class Bacilli_A; order RF39; family UBA660; genus SIG200. The sequence continues at coordinate 22,015 of CANQBI010000015.1, read as the reverse complement.
ATCAATCCGAGAGTAAGCATCATTTTCTCCAATAGCGGTAAACTCGAAAGTTAATTTATCACTAGATAAGAAGTTTTCATGTCTTCCCACTCTTATATCGATACTTTTATTACCACTTAAATCGGGAGAATTAGCATCTAAGTTCTTCCATGCCTCATCATTTTCTGTTGATAACTTCCACTCTAAAGCCGATTTACTATAACCTAGGCTATTATCATCATTACCAGTATTAATAATATTTTCTTTATCATTATAGGATAAGTTTGATGATAAATAAGAAACCTCAATTGGTATTTCATAAATAGAATTTTCACCATTCTTACCAATTATTTTAATTAAGATTTCGGTTTCCGGATGAATAGTATTTACTTCGGCATCAGTTAAAGTATGGGTTAAACCTGAAGCTCTAGACCAATGTTCTCCACTATCAACACTATATTCCCATTGAACACCTTCAGTTATAATATCACTATTTAATTTAATAGTTTTAGCATATTTTCCATCAAATGAGAATGTAGCTAATTTTTCATGACTTTGTAAAAGATAGGTTGCTACTTGTTTAGCGGCCCCAGATTGAATATAGTTTGGATCTGGTGTGTTTTTAACATCTTTTAAGGTACGATCAGTTAAATTAGTTAATTCGGTTTTAACAGAATCATCTTGAAGATTCTTTTGAATAAGTTTTAATAAATCATCCATTGGTAAAGGATAATTTCTTAAAGTGGTTGTAATTCTCTTAGCTAATTCAATGTATTCTGAATCAGTTGCCTGATTTTCTTTATAAGCATTTACTAAACCTAACCAAGCATCAAAATTTATATTTTGAATACTTAAAGCTTCTTCATAAATTTTTATTTTATCTTCTGGATTACTATAAAGGCTTGCTAACATCATTATTTTTTCGGCCTTATCATAACTAGCTAAATCATTTAAAGCGCTTTGAGCAAGTAATACATAAGTAGCTGGGTAACTGCCAACATAATCGCCATCGCCCCAACCATTAGGCATTCTTACCGATAATTTTTCGGTTTTACCAGATTGTCCCCATCCCGAAACATCATTATATAAACGCCAATACTTTTCGCCTTTTTCATTTACATCCATGTAAATATAAGCCGCATGACCAGGTTGCGATACAACACTTGAGGGAATACCATAAACGCCTTCGATATTAGAACCGGTTTTAGATAAACCACCACAAACAGAACCCTCTTCAAAAACTATCCATAATTTTGGATATCCTTTTTGATAAGTAATATCATAATCACTTATGTTAAAATGTTCTAAATCTTTAAAATAGGTACCATCATCAAAATGGTAAGCAAATTCTAAATTACCATGTTTTTTATTATTCCATTCACTTTTTTTACTTAAATCATAATATTTATCTAAACTATAGTCATAACCAAATGTATAATTTATATATGTGTAGGGATTCATACTATTATTAACTCTAGTATAATCATTTAACCAAATAATTTCTTCATCATCAATAATATTATTCATGACAAAACGCATTTCTTCGACAGATAAATTAGTAAATATTTTATTATTTAATTTACCCGCTTGATATAACTTTTTATAAATTGCATAACGGTCAATAGCATTTGAACCATTGGGGTCATTAGGATCTTCTGGAGCTCCACTTACCCATAAACCAACATTAGCGGAGTGCGTTAAAGATAAACTAATAGCCATCTTTTTATATAACTTTCCACTTTCATCATTAGTAAAATCTTCTTTATATTTTTTAAATAAATTACTTAATAATTTTAAAGATTCTACATAGTTACCATCAGGATTTCCTCCAAGAAGATATAATTCTAAAGTAGCATCATCCCTAAATAAGTCCTTAATTATATTTTGATAATCTTCACTATAATTAAATAATGCTTGTAAAATATCATAACCTACTCTACTTACAAATTCTCTTTGTAAAAGTAAACTTTGATAACTTTCTAAATTACTAAAATCATTTAAATTAGATGTTTTTTTAATTTCTTCATCATATTCATCTAGAGTTTTAATAATATCATAGGTTTTCTTTTCTTCATTATAGCCTTCTTTAACTAACCTCGCATTAGCATATACCGCATCATCATGCCAATGACTATACCAACTATTACCATTTTCATAAGCATATAATTTTAAATATTTAATTTTTGGTCCTTTAATTTCCGGATCATCTTCATTTGTTTCATAAAGAGGTATCTCTACAAAATCAGCTTCATCCCAACCTTTTTTGTTTTTCGATGTATAAGCGTTTTTCCATGTCTCTCCATCAACGGAAGTATATATGGTAAAATTAACCCCACTGTTGTAATAAGTACTAGTTTGATTTGCATCTACTCCTACATAAGCCGTAAAATAATCATAATCTAAATTTTCAACATCATAAACAATATCCGATGTAGCCCAAGCCGAAATTCCTTTAATAAAGGTCTCTTTATGTAAATTATTTTCTTTATCTTTAACATTTACTTCAATTAAACCATTAAGATTATTTTTATCTTTTTTAAAGTAATAACCACTTTTGACATAAGACATATCACTTACATAATCTATATCCGATAAATAAATATATTTATTCGTGTCATATGGTAAGGATGTATTATTTACAGCTAGACTCTTATTAAAAGGTGTACCTTCTACTACTTTATAATAATTGTCCGCGGATAAAATCAGGCCTAACACAATTAAAATAAATACTAAACTATATAATGTATTTTTAACCCAATTAGGTATTTTTCTCATCATAATCATCCCCTTTTTGTGCACTAATTATATATTATTATTTTTAAGATTTCAATCCAAAAACGTAAATTTAATATCTACTAGATGTCAAATAGAAAACATTTAATTTACATCTTATACCAATTAATATAAATTACCTTTATTAACTTAGATTTTTCCCTTATAATATTAGAAAAGGTGATATTATGCCAATTAAAGATATTCTTAATAAATACATTGATAATAATTATAAATTATTTCAAGAAAAAATAGTGAGTACTAAGTATCCTATCTTAGGAATAAAAATACCTCTTTTAAGAAAGATAGTAAAAGATTTACTTAAAAATTATGATTATCAAGATATTTTAAATAACTTAAGTAATAATAGTTTTGAAGAAGTTATTATGGAAGGGTTAATTATTTCAAGTATTAAAATAGATTATAATGAAAGAATAAATTTAATTAATAATTATTTACCTAAAATAGATAACTGGGCTACTTGTGATGTTTTTTGCGGGAGCCTAAAATTTGTTAAAGAGAATAAAAAAGAATTCTATGAATACTTAAATGAGATAATAAATAATTATACTCAAGAATATTATTTAAGATTTGCGATTGTTATGTTTTTAAATTATTATTTAGATGATGATTATAGGAATGATGTATTAAATAAAATAATCACGATTAAAAGTGATTACTATTATGTTAAAATGGCTACCGCCTGGTGCATATCTTTATGTCTTATTAAAGATTTTGATTATACCCTTAACTTTTTAAAAAATAATCAAGATAAAATTGATATTTGGACTTTCAATAAAGCCTTACAAAAAGGAATTGAAAGTTTAAAATTAGATAAAAAGAAAAAGAATATTTTAAAAGAGGCTAAAATTCATTAAAGATTCTTAAAATATTCTTCTTGTTTTACTTTATATAATTGTTGCCATTCATAAAATAATTTTAGTTTTTCTAATCTTTTCTTGGCTTCTAAATACAAAGATTTAAAATCTTTATTTTGATAGGCCGTGATAACATCATCACAAGTAAACTTTTCATTGGCATCATTATAAAAAATAGTTCCCACATAATCTATTCCGTTATCTAGCATTTCTTTTATCTTTTCATCATTATTATAAATTTCTAAAACTTTTTGTTTAAAATCTTCTTTATATTCCATTTAAACCACCCTACTTAAAATTATAATTCAAGATAATCTTTTATGCAAACTTATTTTGTCAAAAAAAGACGAATTAATATTTTCTTAAGCATTTAGTAATATTTCTATGATATAATGGATTCAGGTGATAATATGGAATGTTTATTTTGTAAAATTGTAAATGGTGAAGTACCAAGTTATAAATTATATGAGGATGATTTAGTTTTAGTTATTATGGATGCTTATCCTAATGTTGATGGCCATACTTTAATTATTCCCAAAAAACATTATGATACTTTAATGGATATCCCTGATGATTTAGTTATTCATATAAATGAGATAGCTAAAAAATATATTAATCATTTAATGGATAGATTAAATGCTAAAGAATTAAGTGTTTGTGTAAATTATGGTAATAGTCAAAAAATTAAACATTATCACATGCATTTAATGCCTAATCATGGAATGAGAGCGGAAAAAGATGTGAAAGAAGTTTATGAGGTTGTAAAATAATGGCGAGGCTTAAAAAAAGAGTTAAGAAAAAAATTATTTTAGTTACTTTTATTATTTCTTTTGTTCTTTTAGGATTTTTTGCTTTTAATTTGATGTTTAGTGATAATGATGGTAATAGTAAAAATCCGATTAAAAACATTTTAGAAAGAGAAGATCCCATTAAAACATATACGGCTAAGTTAATTGCCACCGGCGATGGCCTTATCCACTCTCCTTTATATAATGCCGCTTATAATAGTAGTACAAAAACTTATGATTTTAGTAATATGCTTACTCTAACCAAAGAAAAACTAAAAGACTATGATATTAAATATTATAATCAAGAAACAGTTTTTGATGATACCCAAAGTTATACAAGTTATCCGGTTTTTAATACACCAAGTGCTTTTGGGCAAAATATGATTGATGCGGGATTTAACTTAGTTAGTTTATCTTCTAACCACTCCATGGATAAAGGGGCAAGCGGAGCCAAGGTGAGTGCGGATTGGTGGAATAGTAAAGATGACATTTTAGCAACAGGGATGGCCTCCAGTAATGAAATGCGGAATAATTATAAAATAATGAATGCTAATGGCATTACTTATACCATGCTTTCTTATACATATGGCACGAATGGTTTAGGAGGAAGTGCTTTAGCAAATGAACCATATTTAGTTAATCTTTTTTCGGAAGAACAAGCCTTAGAAGATATTGCAGCCGTTCGAGATAAAGTAGATGTTTTAATTGTTTCCATGCACTGGGGTGATGAATATAAACAAAGTGCTACGGAAAAACAAAGAGCCCAAGCTAAGTTTCTAGCGGATAATGGTGTCGATATTATTTTAGGAACCCACTCCCATTGTATTGAACCGTGGGAATGGATTGATGATACGGTAGTCTTCTACTCTTTTGGTAATTTTATTTCGAACCAAATGGGAGCTGAACAAGCTTTAGTTAGAAAAGTTGGTGTTGTGGGTATGTTTGCGACATTAGATATAACGAAAACCGTTGATACGGAACACGACACGACGACGATTAAAATCGATAATATCGGGGCCGATTTAAACTATACATATCGTTATTATAATAAAGATAAAGGAAAAAATGATTATTTAGTTATTCCGTTTAGTAAAATGGAAAGTAAATATTTAAGTAACTATGAAGATGTCTATAATGAATTTAGTGAAGTCTTAAGAATGTATGATTCTAATATAAACATTGAAAGTTTACCGCAAAATTAAAACTTGGAATTATCCAAGTTTATTTTTTTAGGCTAATTTTTACAGGTATTAATTTATCTTTTTCTATTAAATTCATTATTCTTTCCATTTTTCTTTTGGCTAAAATCATATCAATAGTTAAACCATTATCATTAATTACTTCCATTACCCTATTTTTAAATTCTTCTCCTCTTTCTTCATCCAAGAATAAAAAACACATCCTTATAACTGCTTCACTAAAGACATAATCAATATTATTAATGGATGCTTTACTTCTTTTTAAAGCATAAATGGTATTATTCGTAAGAATTTCTTTAACTAAAATCATTTTGATGACATTTAACATATCTTTGGAAACTCCATATAAATCACTTAAAGCATCACTTTCTAAATAAGGATGACTATCCACATTAAAATAACTATCCATTAAAGTATTAAAAATATCTTCCAAAATAAAAGCTAAATGGTATTTTATCTCAACTAGATTTTCGGTAATATCTTTATATTCTTCATCTTTTAAATAAGTCTCTATTATAGCAAGCATAGTATTATACATATCCACTTTCGTGGTATTACTAATAATAGATAAATCTTTGTTTTCTAAAAAATCCATAATGGTAATATTTTTTAAATCAATGTTTTTACTTAATTTTTTTCTTAAGTTATTATATATTCTTCTTCTAATTAAAGTATCTTTATCTTTACTTAATAAATCATTTAATTCTTCTTGCATCATCATACTAGCATCATCATAAGTTTTAATTTTAAGCATACTTTCTAGTTCTTTAATAACTTTTACATCATTAGGTATTCTTTCATAAATACTTATTTCTAATTCTTTGGTAGATTTTAAAGAATTAATTTTACTTTCATATTCTTGGGTATCTTTTTTACCCTCTATTTCTAAAACTTTTAAATCTTCCATCGTTTCTAAAAGCGAAGAAGTTACAACCATTAAAACCTTAAAATCTTCTTCTATATTTTTATTTAACAAATTAATCACATCCTTGATATTATATCTTTAAACTTAAAGTCATTGGTAATTCTACATCTTTTTTATTTTCAAATATTTTTTGAATGAAAGTTTCAACTTCGGAATTTTGCACTCCTTCTTCTTTTATGTTGGTTAGGGCTCCGAATAATTCTTCATGGAATAATTGAGTTACTACATCACCCGCAAATAAAAGGGATGCTCTAACCATAATTTCTATAATTATACCTTCGGCATAACATTCACTTTCTTGAAAATTTGCATCCATTAAGTCAAGTAAAGGCTCAATTAAAGTGAATAAGATATTACCCGCGACAGAACTTTTTAAATCATTATACTCATCAATATCCCCTTTATTTAAATCAGAATATAATTTAGAACTAATGAATAAATTATCCGGAATGACAAAATTATCTTTAATTAAATCATCTTCCACATTTACAAAGGCAAAAGACATATCATATTTAATTCTCGATAAAATGTCTTTTATTTCATCCATTTTACTATCCTTTAAATAATCTTTTAATATTCTAAGAGTAGTATTTACAACATCTTTAAATAATAAATATTTAAGTTTAGTTTCAAATATTAATTTTTGTTCTCCGGCATTTACTTCTTCTTCCGCTAGATTACTATAGTATTCTATTTCTTCTTCCGATAATTCTTCATAGTCTTCATCTTCAATCTCTTCTCCGGCTTCTTCTAAGGTTGAATTAACAAACTCTTCCATATCTTCATCAGATATTTCCATCGTACTTACTAGATAATTAAGACGATAGATAATTCTATCTTTAATAAGTTCATCTTCTTCACTATCTTTAATACTCAAAAAAACATTTTCAATACTATAAACATCATTATTTAAAATATAATAAAGCATATCCGATACCACATTAATATCTTCACTAATTACATCATATATTTTATCTTCTAAGATAAGTAAATTTTGAAGTTTTTTAACTCCTAAAGAAAAGTTTTCACTATTCTTTTCATTATTACTTTCTAACTTAGTTAAATAAGTATAGACATCTTTAATATCTTTCGTTATTTTAAATAAATTTTCTAAATTTTGATAATCTTCATTAGTTAAATTTAATTTAGGTTCTTCTTCAGATGCTAAAAACTCTTCTTGCGTAAATTTTATTTTAGTTTTATCTATCTTATAACAGTCAAATACTTTTTCTTTTCTTCTTCTGGCTCTATCCACAATATCCGTGTATTTTTCCCCTTCCACCACAATATCTTCATTAAACACTTCTAACTTGATATTATCGTGAATTTCTTTTACTTCTTCTTCACTTAAGAATAGTAAGGCACTTCTTGATATAGCTTCTTTTAAAGTATAATCCACTAGAGTATCATGATCTTCTAGTTCTGAATCATCCGTGCTAATTAAATCATAGAAGACTTCATCAAAAATATTATTCCCCATTTCTCTGCATAATTCTTCATAGTCTTCTTTGCTAACATCACACCATAGTCTTAAGTAAGGAGCATCCCAAAACAATTTATCAGATGGAGCAAATTTAAAATAAACTTTACTTACTTCCACATTCTTATGCATAAAGATAATATTAAATAAAATAGTTTCTAAATCAGCATGAATATTTTTATAATTATCATCTTTAATATAACTATCTAATATATAAGTAATGGTACTAATAAAATCATCCGTAATATGACTATTTATCTTTAAGCTACTTATGTCCATCGCATCATCACTTTTTAATACCATATCGGTATTTTTAAACATCATCGCTACTAAACGATTAGTTATTCTTCTTTTAATTAAATCTTCTTCCCTACTATCTTTATATAAAGAAATTTCACTAACTAAATCATTATTAACAACATCATTTTCTTCTAAACCATTTATAGCATATAAAATTCCATTAATACAAGTAGGATTTTTTAAAATACTATCATATATTTTAGTTTCTTTACTTATAGCATTTTCTAACTTTTTAATTAATTCTTTAAATTCATCTTTTAAAATACTTTTCTTTTTAACAAATGGTAATATTGCATCATATAACTTTTTAATTTCTTTAGAGATCTCTAATAAACTGTTTATGTATTCTTTTTCTTCCTTTGTTATATTTTGCATTTTTTACCACCTATACTTCACTCACAATTTAGGTTTTATTTTATTATTTTTAAAAAGTGATGTCAATATGAAAAGAATGATTAATTTAAAAAAGTAGAGATTATTGCATAAAATCGCTACTTTTGGTATAATCTAAATATGGAGATGGGTTACCATCACCTATAGTTGGTATTTGCTACTTAATCCGAATATCTATCCGGATTGATGTAGCTCTTTTTTTGTGTTTAAACAAGATGTCTATAATCAAAGATATGAACTTAAATAATATTTCTACTATTACATTCATAAATACCACCATCCTCTCCAAAAAAGATTTTTTTCAAAACCCCCATGAAAAGTAGGCGAGATTTCCCATCTCGAAGACTATATTTTATATATATTTTTTCCTAAGTCAAGTCGTTCGACAAAACATGTCAAAACTTCTAATATTATGACAAAATTCGACATTCCTGTCGAACTTTGTCTATTATTTATAATAATTTTAAGTAGTTGGTAAATTTGTTATTACGTATGGACTAGATTCTGATCCACTACCTACTAGTCCTGTTGTGGATGGTAGATAGAAGACTGGGCGAACAGCATTTCCCCCAACCGTAACGCCATTGTACGTCTCCAAGGCTCCATCTGAACGCACAGGCCACGCACGGTTACCCCCACCATCGAGGCCATACCAAGTCATGGTCCATTCCCAGGTATTTTTATATGTATCTACTTTTCCACTCATTGTGTTGGTTATATGAAGCCAACTATTGGTGTTTGTTGCATATGTCCATGAGTTATAATAGTCACTTTGATACATTAACCCTATTTGATATTGTCCTGTTGTTTTTGTCTTTGTTTCTGCACCACTAGCGTTTCCTGTTTTTTTCCCTTTCCACCAATTTACTGCCGGGATTATATTTTGTATTCCAACTTCTAGGTCATTATAAAAACCACTTCCGTTTATTGATACTCTTACTGTATTATTTCCATTATCCCAATCTATATCATATGTATAATTAGTTGACCAAGCTTGCTGTGTGCTTGATGGTATTACCTTTATTACTTTTAACATGCCTGCTTCTAAGCCAAGGGTGCTTGCTTCTGTTCCGTCTGTTATTCCTATTATTCTATATAAGTATTTATTACTTGACTCTGTTCCACATTTATCTGGATTTAATGAACCTCCTATACATATGAAGTTATTTGTTACTTGATCTTTTGTTCCTTTAAATCTATATAATCCTTGGACTGCTGTTCTACTTCCTTGCTTACCTCCGCCATAATATTGCCCACCTTGAGCATCTAACACTTCTAATGCTGGCCTTCCTTTTCCAAAGTATAATGTACAGTATATTGTCTTTTTAGTTGTTATTGTCGCTGTATATGTGTTTTCGTTAAATGTTACATATGGTTTTGTATCTCCTACATCTGCTCCACTTGCATCTTCACATTTTGTCCCTACATATGTATATTGTGCTTTATCAGGCCACTTACTTCTATCTTCTGGTTCATACCACTCAAAGTCATTTTCTCCTCCGCTTTGAACTTTTATGGATAGTGTTTTATCTTTATTATTTAATACATCTACTGTTTTGATATCTTCTAAGACCTTTGTATTTGGATTTGTATTAAAATAACTATAGCCTTCATATATCATTCCTATTGTTAATATTATTAATATTACATTAAATACTTTCTTTTTCATATATTTTCAACTCCTTAATTTTTATTAAAATATGCATAACATATATTTGGTCCATCTGTTTCAAATGAAAAGCCTTTACTTGTATCATAACTTATCGTTGTTTTAACATTATTTTCGGTATTACAATTTGATATAGTACTGTCATATGTATAACCACTTGTTGGTATATCTTCTGTCATTGTATAATGTTTATTATTTTTTATTACCATTCCTAAGTCATCTTCAATTAAAGCAAATACTATTACATCATCTTGGGTTAAATCTTTTCCATAATCATAATATATTCGACATACTACTTGATTGGGGCTATTTTGGGATACTTCTACAGTTACAAGTCCATCACTTGCTATAGAATATACTTTATCTTCATGCATTGTATAAGTTCCACTTGTGGGAATGCAATTACTCTTTTTATCATTAACCACATATCCTGATACTAATGCTGGTGTTCCTTCCATAATAGTATAATTTTTAGGATTAGTTACATCTTGAACATAAAACATTAGATTAACATCAGTAGTTCTATCAGTTAAAGGAGAAGTATCTCCTTTACCAGCAAAGTTCCCTACTTTTCCAGTAAAGATTGGCACAGGTCCAGTTTCATAATTATAATAAGCATGAGTATTTTTTAAACATATAAATAAAGTTATGACAAAAACACATATAACAAAATATATAACTTTTATATTTAACAATTTTTTTAATCTTTCTTTTATCATTTATACCTCCTTTTTATGTTGCATATGCCGAAATGCAAATCTAAATAAAAATATTCTAATAATTAATAAAATGATTTATAATATATATGGGGCATTATTGTCCTATTAATATTATAACTTTATGAGGCATACTTGTCAATGTAAAATTGGGACATGCTTGGTACAATTACATTAGGAAGTGGCTTAAAATGTTAAAAGAATATCGCCAAAGAAAAAATATATCCCAAGAAGATTTAGAAAAACTGACTAATTTAGATCGAAAGACTATCTTTAGAATAGAAAATGATTTGAATATGCCTCTTTTAGATACCTTTGCTAAAATAGTTACGGCTTTAAATTTAAGCGATGAGGAAATCGTTAAAGAAGTTAAAAAAACAATTAAAAAAGATAAATAAAAAATAATTAAATATCTAGTTAAGTGAAAAATCACTTAATTTTTTTTATTCTTTTCATTGGTGATGAAAATGGATAGATTAAAAGAAATTAGAAATGATAAGGATTTACTGCAAAAAGATGTAGCAAGGGTTTTACATATTAAGCAACAACAATACTCCGAATATGAAAGAGGTAAAAGAACAATACCCATTTATTATTTAGAAAGACTTGCGGACTTTTATAATGTCTCTGTTGACTATATTCTTTATAGAACTGATGTAAGAGTCCCCTACCCCAAGTCCATAATGAAGCATTAAAAAAAGAGCCAAGGCCCTTCTTTAAAAAATAAAACTTCCACCAATAATTATAGCAAGTAATATATAAAGTACGATTACTATAAAAAAGTAGTTGTAAGCATTATTTGTATTATTGTTATTTTGGTTACAAGAACCACTATGTGAACAAGCCATAAATTACCTCCTTTAAATATAAGCTCCTACGATTATAATAAGTAGAATAAATAATACTAAAATAATAGCAGCGCCAATTCCGTTATTTCCACAGTTCATAATTCACTCCTCCTTTATGTCTATTCATTATAATTTATGGGAAATATCTTAAAGTGTGAGTGCTTAATTTATTGTAAATTTACATTTATAAGTGTATAATAAATATTAAGAAAGGAAGAAAATGATGAAAAAATTTATTTTATTAAGTTTGATTTGTCTTCTTACCCTTTGTGGTTGTGGTAAAATACCCACTTTACAAAATGGAGAGGAAGCAGTTGTAACATTTACGAAAGGAAAAGAAGAACACAAGATTAGTGCGGAAGAATTATATGATGAATTAAAAAATAATTTTGGTCTTGAAGCGACTTTAAAATTAATTGATACATATATCTTAGAAAAAGAATATGATGATTATATTGAAGAAGCTAAAAAGAATGCCGACAACTACATTGAAGCTTATGTTAATGCTTATGGTAGTGAAGAAGATTTCTTAAATGATATAAGACAAAGAACTAATTATTCTAGTATTGATGCTTATAAAGAATATTTATATTTAAGTTTTATGCAATCTCATGCTTTAGAAGAATATGCCAAAAGCTTAGTTACGGATAAAGAAGTTGAAGATTACTATAATGAAAAAGCTAAAGAAGATGTGGAAATTTATCATATTTTAATTACATCAGATGCTACTGATAGCATGACTTCTGATGAAAAGAAAGAAGCGGAAAATAAAGCGAAGGATAAAGCTAAAGAAGTTATTAAAAAACTTGATGAAGAAGACAATAAACTTGAAACATTCAAAAGTTTAGTTAAAGAATATTCTGATGATGACGCCACTAAAGATGATAATGGTAATTTAGGATATATTAACTATAATGATTTAAGTAAAGAATATGATGAATTATTAGATGCAGCTTATAAACTAAAGAATGGTGAATATAGTAAAGATGTTATTACAACTGAACTTGGTTATCATGTAATTTATCGTAATGCTTCCAGAGATAAATCATCTCTAGAAGATTTAAAAGATGAAATCATTGAAAAATTAGCTAGTGAAAAAATTCAAAATACTAGTACTATCTCTGTTGATTCAATGAAGAATTATCGTAAAGACTATAACTTAAAAATAATTGATGATAATTTAAATAGACAATATGGTATCTATTTAAATAACTTAACAAATCAAGCCTTACAAAGTACAACAGATTAAAAGATTGGAAACCCCAATCTTTTTTATTTCTAATAAATATACCCTAATTAAAAAGAAGTATTATCTACTTCTCTTTAAAGTTGGACCGTTTACTAAAATATCATCCATTTGCATCGCAAAAGCCCCATTACCCCATCTTAAAATTTTCGGAGCACAATCTTGAATTTTGGTAATTCCCCCACTTACAATTAAATAAAGGTTATGATTATTAACATTAATTTCTTTTATTCCTTTAGCATTATCTGGGAATAACTTTTTATTTGGAGAAATTAAACCATAATTCCCCAAAATATGATTTAAGGAAGGAATAAAAGGACAAAGCATGCCATTATGCATATGACCAGATATTAATAAATCAAATTCTTGTAAATATTCTAAAACTTTTTCATTAGTTAAAAATAACGGGGAATGACATATAAATATTTTTAATTTCTTATTATTTAAATTAACTAAATCTTCTTTAATGTTTTCTAAAGTACTAATTAAGATATTAACATTTTCATCACCATTATTACTATAGTAATATGAAAGAGGTAAATCTAATTGATAAACAATTAAATTATCATCTTCATAATAAGGAGTAAAATATCCTAAATTTATTCCCATATCTTTAACATCTTCTAAAAAAGAGACTGGATAATCTAAATTCCATTTATTATCTTGCCTATAAGCTATATCATGACTTCCTAAAGTTAAAAATGTTTGATATTGATTAGCTAAATAGTTTAACCAATCTAATAATTTTATTCTTAACTCATAATTATTTAAAACATCGGTACTATCAAGTAAATCTCCTGGTATACAAACATAATTGGTTGGAGTAGCATTCAAAACATCTAATATAGTGGATAATTTTGAATAATCAAAACTAGGACTATAATGAATATCTGATACCACTTTAACATCTACTTGTGGTAAAGATTCTTTTATAAATTTGTATTTTTCTAAAATCATTTTCTTATCTAATGAAAACATTTAAAAACCCCTTTCAAATTAGGGATTATTATAGCACAATATATTTATTTTGCCAACTAATTAATTTCGATTTCATCCATTTGCATTACAAAGGCCATATTACCCCACCTTAAAGTATTCGGAGCACAATCTTGAATTTTCGTAATTCCGCCACTTATGATAAAGTTAATATAATGATTATCTATTTTTATTTCTTTTTTACCTTTAGCAAACTTTGGAAATAATCTTTTACTGGGACTAATAAGACCCCTATTCCCAAATGTATAATTTAAAAATGGTAAGAAAGGCATAAAAAGGCCATTATGCATATGACCACATATTATGAAATCAAATTCTTTTAAATATTCTAATACATCATTATCGGTTAAATAAATGGGAGAATGCATGACAAATATTTTTAACTTCCCTTTTGGTAAATTAGTTAAATTATTAATATTGTTTTTAAGTTCTTTTAATAAAATATTTTTATCTTCTTTTTCCTTTTCATTAAAATAATAACTATAAGGTAAATTAATTTTTCGAATAATTAATTTACTATCTTCGTAATTATCTATAAGAATATTTCTTTTCTTTAAATCTTCTAGAAAAGTATTTTCATATTTTAAATACCATTTACCCTTCTCTTTATAAGATGTATCATGATTACCTAAAGTAAAGAAAATTTTAGAGTTTTTACTTAAATCTTCTAACCAATTAAGAAGAATTTGATACTTTTCTTTATCTTTTATAACATTAACCGTATCTATTAAATCACCAGGAATAATGACATAATCTGTTTTACTCGCTTTTATAGCCTTAGAGATTTTAACTAATTTTTTGATATTAAAATTACTACTATAATGTAAATCTGAAAAAACTTTAATATTTAAAGGAAATACTCCTTCCATATTAAAGTGGTATTTTTTAATTTGTAAGATATTATTAAATAACTCCATAATTCTCCTTATTTATTCAAAACTTTTCTTTTTGGTTTAATATTATAAATATCATAAATAATTTTTATTTCTTTAATAGTAATATTCGGAATATACCAATTAAAATAATTTTCATAATAGCTTGACTCCGTAAATTTTTTTAAACTACCAGTTACCATGAATAAATCATTTACATAAGTATCTTCTAATTGTTCGGGGTATTTTTGAAAACCTAAAGCCTCATAATTTAAAGCCCTATCTAATAATTTAAGAGACTCCGGACTAAACTTAGGAATATTAAACTTTTCTTCAAAATAATTAATTAAATAAGAAAGGATTTTAAAAGCATCAAGTAAATTCATTCCTTCAGGCATTTTAAAAGGCATGGAATACATATCAAATAAACCATATTGGTCGGGATGCTTTTTCGAATTATGAAAATTAATATAACGAAGGCGAAATACATCGCCTTCCTTTATTCCATGATCTACTAAAACAATATTTTCATTTTTTAATTTATGCTTAAAAATCATCTTATCACTTTCTAAATCCTTTTTGATATAAAGTGGCTTTAATTTTATTTTCTAAATCATTACCACTATATTTTTTTTGATATTTATTTTTTAATTTTTCATACTCTTTCTCATAAATCATATTTTCACTAGGAAAAGAATATTCTTCTAAAATATTTAAAATATCTTCTTTATAAAATCCTTTATTACTTAAATCTTTAATAATCTTTTGTTTTAACATATAATTAGATAAATTATGATTACTATTAATTTTTTTCTTAATATAATTATTTATTTTTTCATTCCATACTTGAGCATTAAAAGTATTTAAATAATTTAAAATATCCGATTCTTTAAAACCTAATTTTTTAAGTTCATATAAGATTTTATTTGGTCCCATTAATTTTAAATTTATGGCATCATTAACATAAGCCTTAATATAGACTTCATCATTTAAATATTTTTCGCCCTTTAATCTTTCAATTGTATAATTAACGGCCTCTTTGGAGTAATCTTTTAATTTCTTTCTAATTTCTTTTTCCGTTCTTAATTTAGTATTTAAGTATTTTAAAGCTTCATAATAACTTTCTAAATAACTATTATCTTGAATTATTTTATCTAACTCTTCTTTAGTTATAACATTAGTTAATAATAAATTATGTTTTAAAATTATATCATCATATAATTTTATTTTGGTATTATCTTTAAAAGTAATTTCATATAAATTACTTTTTATCTTTTTATAACCTTTTATCTCCATAATCTTGACACGCTTTACTTAAATCTTTAACTAAGTTATCAATTTCTTCTTTATTCATGACTTTGGCTCCACTCGCAAACTTATGACCTCCACCATGATAATGACTGGCTATTTCATTTATTATTGGTCCCCGGCTTCTTATACTTACTTTATATTGATTATTTTTGACATCTTCGGTAATAAATGCCCAGACCATAATTTCTTCAATAAAATTATAATTATTGATTAAATTAGAAGGTGTTGCCACATCGACATTATATTCTTTTAAAGTAGCATCATCTATCACAATATAAGCAAATTTATTTTCATCGACCACTAAATTATTGGTAATATAAGCCATAAATTTATGTTCTCCTAGAGGTCTTGTATATAACATATCATATAAAGATGTAAACTCAATACCACTTTCTTTTATTAATTCTTTTGCGGTATCTAAAGTTTCATATGTCGTATTTTTTAAAGAAAATCTTTCACTATCGGAAACCATGCCTAAGAATAGGTTTTCCGCTACTTTTTTAGTTAAAACTAATTTTGTATATAAAATTAGTTCACTAACCATTTGACAAGTACTAGATTTTTCCGTATCGGTCCAATCGACAATACCCACAATATCTTCTTTAGGATGATGGTCTATTTTTAAAATGGCTTCGTATTTTAATCCTTCAATGCCATCAACCCGATATAAATTAGGCACATCTAAAACCACTAATAAAGGATTATGAAGTTCTTCATAATTAACTTTATTAAGATTACCAAACTTTTTAAATTTAGCGACACCTGCTCCGACAGCATAAACCTTTTTATCCGGAAAAGTTTCTTTAATGGAGTCTCTTAAAGCAATTTGACTACAAATGGCGTCAGGATCCGGTCCGATGTGTCTCGCAATAACTATTTCATCGTACTTCTTAATTTCTTTATATATATTTTTAAGTAAATTTTTATTTATTATAAAAACCACCTACTTACTTATTAATTCCATTGTATCTAAAGCAATCATTAATTCTTCATTAGTTGGAATAACATAAACTGGAACACTTGAATTAGATGCGGAAATCTTACCTTCATGTTTATCTAAGTAAGAAGCTATTTTACTATTTTCTTCCTTATCAAGAACAATATTTAGACAAGCAAGTTTATTAAGGATAGCCTCTCGGAACTCACGAGCATTTTCCCCTAAACCAGCCGTAAATACTAAAGCATCAACTTTTCCTTCAAGTTTAACATAATAACGGGCAATATAAGATACTATTCTATCGATGTACATATCATTCGCAAGAGTACAAGCGGCATCGCCTTTAGCCATACCTTCTTCAATATCTCTATGGTCAGAATATTTTTCACTCATGGCAAGTAGTCCACTTTGTTTATTTAAAGCATTATCGACTTCTTTTATTGTCATTCCGGATTTTTCCATAACATAAGGAATTAAAGAATAATCAATATCCCCACATCTTGTTCCCATCATAATTCCGGCATTAGGACTAAAGCCCATCGTAGTATCAATGCTTTTGCCGTTCTTTATACAGCATAGACTTCCTCCACTTCCAATATGACAACTAATGATATTAACATTTTCTTTACCTAACATTTCTTGAACTTTTAAAGTAATATATCTATGGCTTGTTCCATGAAAACCATATTTTCTTACACTATATTTTTGATACCATTCTTTAGGTACGGGATATAAGAATTCTTTTTCTTCCATTGTTTGATGGAAAGCCGTATCGAATACTCCGACCATTGGTGTGTTAGGCATCGCTTCTTTAAATGCCTTAACTCCCACAATATTGGCCGGATTATGAAGAGGGGCTAAGCTAGCTAAGTCACTCACTGTTTTAATAACATCATCATCGATAATAACAGATTTATTATATTTATCTCCCCCATGCACTAAACGATGACCAACACCATCAATTTCTTCTAAAGAACTAATGACTTTATTATCATATAATTCTTGAATTAAATATTTAATCGCCTCACTATGGTCTTTAACGGAAGTGACTTTCTTAACTTTTTCGCCATTTATTTTAATGGAATAGAAACTATCCTCTAAACCAATTTTTTCAAAATAACCACTTATTAATTCTTTTTCTTCTGGAAGACTAATTAAATTAAATTTTAAAGATGAACTTCCAGCATTTACTGATAAAATTTTCATACATTTACACCTCTATTAACATTATAAAGAATTTCTTAAAGTTTGTAAACCAAGAAAAAAGAAGAATTATGTCAAATTTAACTCTTCTTCATTTATTTTTCTTAAATCTTTCTTCATGAGCCGTTGTTTTCCTACTTGTTATATCACTATTACCTCTATCACGATACTCACTTTCTAAATTATATTCAAAAGGATTAAAATAGTTATTCATTCTTCCTTTGTATGTATTATCTAAAATATTTTGACCACGCATAAAACGATTATTTTTAAGCATATCTCTTCACCATTATTAATATGGCTTAAAATATTATTTTAATACTTATAAGATATCCGAAAATTCTTCTTCCTCACCTTTAATCGTTAAAACCTTTTCATTTCTTATAGCCTTATAAATCATTTCTTCATAATCTATTTTTCTTTCATATTCTTGAGCTTTATCAAGTTCGGGATTTATAACAGGATGGTCAGGCACAAAAATTGTACAGCAATCTTCATATGGTAAGATACTTGTTTCATAAGCCCCAATTTGTTTGGATAAAGCAATAATTTCTAACTTATCAAAACAACATAAAGGTCTTATAACGGGCATTCTGACTACTTCATTAACAACATACATACTCGTTAAAGTTTGACTAGCAACTTGCCCAATACTTTCCCCATTAATTAAAACTTTAGCCTTTCTTCTTGAGGCAATGATGGCTCCAATGCGGTACATCATCCTCCGCATAATCGTAATTAAATATTCGTGAGGCATATTCTTATATATTTCTTCTTGAATTTCCGTAAAATTTATAATATGCAATTTTAATTCGCCATTATATTTGGTTAAAATTTTAGCTAAACTTTTAACTTTATTTAAAGCATTAAGGCTTGTATGAGGAGGGCTTTCAAAATAAATAGCTTCGAGTTTTATCCCTCTTTTAATAGCTAGATATCCCGCCACAGGGGAATCTATTCCTCCACTTAACATTAAAAGGCCTTTTCCTTGGGTACCAACTGGATATCCTCCTAAACCTTTAATGGTATCCATGTAAATTAAAACTTCATTAAGTCTTATTTCGACATTTACTACTACTTCTGGATTATTAACATCAACTTTAATATTTTCTTTATTTTTTAAGATAAAAGCCCCAAGGTCTTTTCTTAAAGTCATCCCATCAACAGGATATTTTTTATCACTTCTTTTTACTTCTACTTTAAAAGTCTTAAATTCTTTATCTTTAATTAAAGTTAAAATATTCTTCTTTATAGAATCTACTTCTCTATCCAAAAACTTATAAGCTACCACTATTTCATGAATACCAAAAATATTTTGAAGTTTCTCAATTACCTCATCATAATTAGCATTATTTGGATAAATAAACATTCTCCCAAAATCATATTCTATTTTAACATCTTTTAAAATACTTAAAATATTTTCATTTAATTTTTTGATGAAAAAATTGCGATTATCTTTTTTAGTTGATAACTCGCCATACTTTAAAAATATAACTTTTTCCATTAAACCACCACCAATTAAATTTTAAGTCTTTTATATTCTACTTCAAAAATCTCTAAAAATCTATTAATTTCTAACACGGTAGTTAAATGGGATAAACTTATGCGCATACAAGATTTACTTCTATCTATATCATTATAGATAGCCATCACACTACTAGATATCTCCCCTGGTTTATTCACACTAACAAAAATATCATGATTAGATAAAGCATTGGCAAGGGCTTGAGAGGAAACAGAATCAAAACTTAAACTAATGATATGCGGAATAGAATATTTAGTTTTATTAATCTTTATGCCTTCTAATTTTTCTAATTTACTTATAACTCTTTCATTAAGTAAATTTATATATTTTTCTCTTTTTTCTAAATCTCTAATAGATACCTTTAAAGCCTCTTTCATACTCACAATTAAAGGTAAAGGTAATGTCCAAGGAAGTTCACCAGCCTTTTTAGCCCCATACATTAAAGGTGTAATATTAACTAAATTGTTTTTATATAGAAAACCAATTCCTTTGGGTCCATAAAACTTATGGGCACTCACACTACCTAAATCAATATCCCTGAAATTTACACTCATCTTGCCTATTGCTTGGGATAAATCCGAATGAAATAAAGTTTGATCATTTTCTTTTTTAATAATTTGCCTTAACATCTTTAAAGGTTGTCTTACGCCCGTTTCGTAATTAACAGCACTGATACTTACTAAAATGGTATCTTCTCTAATTAAATTTTTTAATTCATCAAAACTAATTAAACCATCTTCATCATTACCGACATAACTTATTTCAAAGCCTAGGGTTTCTAAATAATGACATATTTGATAGATGGAAGGATGTTCAAGTTTGGAAACAATAATATGTTTTCCTCTTTTGTGATTAGATAGGGCCACTCCAATTAAAGCCATGTTATTCGCGACACTTGCCCCATTGGTATAAATAATTTCACTATCCATAATATGAAACATATTACTTATTTCTTTAGTGGCATCTTCAAGTAATTTCTTGGAAGACTCTCCTAAACTATTTAAAGCATAAATAGATGATGGATAATCTTTGGATATTTTATTATAAGTATCTAGAGCATCTAAAGAAATTGGTGTTGTTTCACTATAATCAAGATATGTCATTTAATCACCCTCTTATATTATAAGTATACCATAAATAAATATCAAAAAAAAGATGGGTAAATCCCAACTTTTAAGAAGCCACTACTTTATTTTTAGCTTTAAATTTCATAATTAAATGATTAATCTTTTTCGCTTTATTACGGGTTAATTTCTTACCGGTAAAACTTTTATTTTGATAAACTTCATTAACAGGTAAATCTTCGGTTTTATCATAAACTTTTAAAGATTCTTTTAAATTTTGAAATTCTTTTAAGTTACTTAAGATGAAAGAACGATAAACTTCTTTCATATCTATAGCACTTTCAAATATAACTTCTGCATAATTAACTAAATTATAAACCACATTTTCTAAATCACTTTCTGGGGTAATATATTCATCAACAGTTCTATATACTTCCATTAATTCCGCATATTTAACACATCTAATACCTTCAAGTTTATCAATAACATATGGCGTAACTTTCCCATATTTACTTAAAACTAAATAATAGAAATAAACCATAAATAAATCATTATCATCTAATATTTCACTTAATCTTTTAACAATATTTAATTCCATATTATATTTTTTACTAAATAAAAGAGCATTAACTTCATCAATATTGTCATACGCTAAAAGTAGAAGATTAAGTCTTTCTTCCGAAACATTATATAAATTCATTAAATCTTCATTAGTTACTATTTTATTTAAACATAACAAATCTCTTAAATTTTCTTCTGTCATTTTAAAACCCCACTTCTTTTCAAACACTCAAACATTATACACTTAAATTAAGGGTATTGCAAGGGTAAAATTTGTTTGAGTTTCCGTATTTTTTAAAATATTTGATATAAAATTGATGATTTTTGGTTTACATGTCTAATAATATTGTGTA
>CANQBI010000014.1 GCA_947589435.1 uncultured Bacilli bacterium | reverse complement strand
TTATATTAAAATTTTCATTTTAATATCTTTTTTCTTCTAGTGTGTCTTGTTTTCCATAAAACTTTTCACACTATCATTCTTTTTATTAAACTTGCTATTATTTTTTAAAAATCCTTCACCAATTTCTTGTAAATTAGGTACGTTTATATTATTCAAATAAAAACTATTGTACAAAAAATTGTCTCCAACCTTTTGTAAACTCGGTAAATCTAATTCTTTTAAATACATAACAGAATACAAAAATCCATATCCTGCTATCTCTAGATTAGGCATATTTATTTTTTTTACATCAAAATCTTCACTACAAAAATTATCGCCAACTTTTCTTAAAAGTGGGAAATCCAATTCTTTAATATGGAGAGCATTACTCAAAAAGTCATCCCCAACTTCTTGCAAATTTGGCATTGAAAGCGATTTATCAAAACTCGTAAGTTCCAAAAAATTATCGCCAACTTTCTCTAAAGATGGTAAATTAATTTCTTCTAAACTACTGTTATTCGTTAAAAAACAATGTTCTATTACTCGAAGATTCGGTAAAGATAACTTTTCTAAATAAAGATTACGAAATAAGAAGAAACTGCCTACCTCTTGTAAAGATGGTAAATTTAAGTATCGCAAATGTTGGATACAATATAAAAAGTAATCTCCTATTGCTTTTACATTTTCATTTTCAAATTTTATTATTTGATTATCTTTGTTTAAAGTTATAATTACATCATTATTATCTTGTAAAGTAAATCTAATTTCTTTTTCTTTATTATCTTGATTTTTTATTATTATTTTTTTAATATTTGATACCATATCTAAAAATGAATCTTTAATCATTTTATCATATAATCTTACCTCTTTATTTACGAGGTCTAAGATAAAGTAATTAAAAACAATATACTTTTCTTTATCATATCTTTTAACTTCATAGTTATCTATTATAATATTATTGGGACAATAACAAACATTATTTATTTCTTGAGTATATTTATAAAACTTGCCATCATTTGCTTTAACATAGTTCCATAGTTCAAATTTACTATTAGAGTGTTGTTGGACTAAGCCATAATATTCTGCAAAAGATTCTGTTAAACCATAAATAATATTATCAAGATTATTGGAAAAAGTACTATCCGGATTATTAACAGTATGGTTATATCTATTTTTAATGGATACGGTATGTGATTCATCCCTTGTAAATTGGATACTTATAACACTAGTTCCATATTCGTCTTGTCTTTCTGGGTTAGGATAATCTTCTCTTTTTATTTCATCGACATTTTTCTTCACCGCAAAGAAAACATAACATCTATTAAGTCTTCCGCCATTAAAAGTACATAACTCTTCCCCAGAAGCATAATATTTTTTAAACTTTTGAATATCTTCCTCACTTTTACATTCAAATAAATCATAACCAGCATCCTCAAGTAATTCTTTCGGTGTTTTAATTAATTTTATTCTATTATTTTTTTCCACATCTACTAAACTATAAATATAATTTTTAAATTCATCTTCTTTTTCTTGATTTATTATATCATCATATAAATCATGACTTGGTTCAAAATTATCTAATAATAATTTTAAAAGTAAGCCGTCTGTTTCTAAGATAGTAGGAAAATAATCACGACAAAAATGGGCCATCTTTTCCCCATATTTTTTCTTAATTATTTTTAAATCTTGGTTCATTTTATCACCATCTTTCCTTTACTATAACAAAGTAAATTCTTTTTTAATAAATTTAATTTATCTTTATCATCTAATATTGAAATACTATCAACTAATTTTATTCCCTTTATTTCTTTAGCAATAGGATAATGACTTAAATCTAATAATTCTTGTTCATAAAATTTTTGGGATAATAATTTATTTATATCATCTATTTCACTTACAATATAACTCTCCAAATAGTATAAAGTATATACATTTTTCGACTTTGAATATTTAAGTTCATAATGAGAATCTAATTTATGACTAATTTTTGTTTTTAAATATATTTTTTCTTCATTAATCATTAAAACGACAATATCATCATCTAAAGCATTTTCAATTTTACGTCCATATTCACTTTCAAATGTATCAAAACTTAAAACAGCATTATTTTCTTGTAATAATTTTTCGGACATAAATAGAATATCCCCTACTTCTGGATCTTTTTCAACATTATAAAATTCCATATTAAGTTGATATTCCCCATTATCGGTATCTTTTAGAGTATACTCATAATTTTCTTTTTTAGCAATCATTAATTTTTCCATATTTATCTTCCTTTATTATTTTCTTTTTTTTCAAAAATTTTTATTAAAAAATCATTGATATTAAGCATTAATTTTCCCAAACCTTTTATAGTAAATTGAGGATTATTCGGTAAGAATTCTACCCCTTTGATTTTAACATTAGGCATATTTAAATATTCTAAATTACTATTATTGGCTAAAAAGTAATCACCAACTTCTTCTAAAGAAGGCAAATCTAATTTTCTTAAAGAATTATTTTCAAGCATAAAATAATGACTCACAACTCTTAATTTTGGTAAAGATAATTCAGTTATTAAATTATTTTTCTCCAAAAAACTACTTCCCACCATTTCTAAATTAGGTAAACTTAATTTTCTTAAGTTTTTATTACTAAATAAAAATGAATGATATATAAATCTTAATTTCGGTAAATAGACTTCTTCAATTAATGTGTTATGATGAATAAACCCATTTCCTGCCAATTCTAAAGAAGGTAAGGATAATTTTTCAAGATTTAAATTATGAGCTAAGAAGTAAGAACCTACAATCTCTAAAGATGGTAGATCTAATTTTCTAATTTTTTTATTTTCAGATAGAAAATAATCTCCGACCTGACGAAGTTTAGGTAAACTTAACTCTTCTAAAGAACTATTATCATTTAAAAAGTCATCACCAACATATTCTAAAAGAGGACAGTTAATTTTTTTAAGAGAACTAGCATAAGATAAAATGCGAGATTTTACTTTTTTTAATTTGGGTAAATTTAATTCCTCTAAAACTTCATTATTAACTAAAAAGTTATAACCAATTTCTTGTAAATTAGGTAATTCTAGTTCCTCTAGTCTAGCATTACTATTTAAAAAATAATTACCAATCTTTTGTAAATTAGCCATTCTTAAAACTTTTAAACATTTATTATAAATTAAAAAATCATCTTCTATTTGTTCTAAATCAGGATAATCTAATTTTACCATTTGATTATCTTTATTTAATGTTATAATTACCTCATTATTATTCATTAAAGTAATTTTGATTTCTTTAATCTCTTCTTTTTTAACTACTTCTATTTTTTGAATATTAAGAATAGTACTAGGGAATGTATCTTTAATTTTTTTATCATATAATCTTATTTCTTTTTTTACTAAATCTAAAATAAAATAATCAAAGACAAGATATTTTTCTTTATCATATCTTTTGACTTCAAAGTGATCAATTATTATATTATTAGGGCAATAATAAACATTTTTTATTTCTTGATTATATTTATAATATTTACCATCATTTGCTTTAACATATCCTCTTAATTCAAAACTATTTGTTTTATATTGCTGTACTAAACCATAATAATCTCCAAAAGATTCGGTTAAACCATAAATAATATTATCAAGATTATTGGAAAAAGTACTATCGGGATTATTAACATGATGATTATAGCGATTTTTAATAGATAAAGTATGGGATTTATCTTTGGTAAACTGAATACTTATAACACTAGTCCCATAGGCATCCTGACGATTAGGATTAGGATAGTCTTCTCTTTTTATTTCCGAAACATTCTTCTTAACTGCGAAAAAGACATGACATCTTTCAAGTCTTCCGCCCTTAAAGGTGCAAAGTTCTTCTCCCGGAGCATAATACTTTTTAAAACTTTGAATATCTTCCTCACTTTTACATTCATATAAAATATACCCTGCTTCATCTAATAATTCTTGCGGAGTTTTAATAACCTTTTCTTTATTATTATCTTCAACATTCACTAAGCTATATATGAAATTTTTAAATTTATCTTCTTTTTCTTGATCTATTATATCATCATATAAATCATGACTCGGTTCAAAATTATCTAATAATAATTTTAAAAGTAAACCTTCAGTTTCTAAGATAGTAGCAAAATAATCACGACAAAAATGAGCCATTTTCTCGCCATATTTTTTCTTAATTATTTTTAAATCTTGGTTCATTTTATCACCATCTTTCCTTTACTATAACAAAGCAAATTCTTTTTTAATAAATTTAATTTATCTTTATCATCTATTTCACTTACAATATAACTCTCCAAATAGTATAAAGTATATACATTTTTCGACTTTGAATATTTAAGTTCATAATGAGAATCTAATTTATGACTAATTTTTGTCCCCCTAACTCCAAAAACTTTATTAAATTCTTGAATTAAAACTTTTTTTCTTTTTTCTTCATCAAATCCTAGTTCATTTTCATAATAACTATTATATAATTCTTTATACATTTCTATTAATTCTTTAAAGGTTATATCTTTATTTTTTATTTCATCCAAATCTATTTTTCTTTTGTTATTTAACCATAGACTCTTTTTAAATATATTTTTTCGTCTTTAATCATTAAAACAACAATATCATCATCTAAAGCATTTTCAATTTTTCTTCCATATTCACTTTCAAATGTATCAAAACTTAAAACGGCATTATTTTCTTGTAATAATTTTTCGGACATAAATAAAAAGTCCCCTACTTCTGGATCTTTTCCAACATTATAAAATTCCATATTAAGTTGATATTCCCCATTATCTGTGTCTTTTAAAACATACTCATAATTTTCTTTTTTAACAATCATTAATTTTTTCATTTCTTTATCTTCCTTTCTTATTTTCCTTTTCATCAAAACATTTCGCTAAAAAATCATTGATATTAAGCATAAATTTTCCCAAGCCTTTCTTAGTAAATTGGGAATTATTCTTTAAAAAATTATTTCCATTGATTTTAACATTAGGCATATTTAAATATTCTAAATTACTATTATTAGCTAAAAAATCATTGCCAATTTCTTCAAGTACAGGTAAATCTAATTTTCTTAAAGAATTATTTTCAAACATAAAATAATCACTTACAGTTTTTAATTTTGGTAAAGATAATTCAGTTATTAAATTATTTGTCCTTAAAAAACTACTTCCCACTATTTCTAAATTAGGTAACCATAATTTTTTTAATTTTTTATTACTACACAAAAAATAATGACAAATAATTTTTAATTTAGGTAAATAGACTTCTTCAATTAATTCGTTATCACAAAGAAAACCATCTACTACCCATTCTAAAGAAGGTAAGTTTAATTTTTCGAGATTTAAATTATTAGATAAGAAGTAAGAACCTACAATCTCTAAAGATGGTAAATCTAATTTTCTAATTTTTTCATTTCCCAATAGAAAACAATCTCCAGCCTTACGAAGTTTAGGTAAACTTAACTCTTCTAAAGAACTATTATAAGCTAAAAAGTCACCACCAACATATTCTAAAAGAGGTAAATTTAATTCTCTTAAGGACATATTATGACTTAAAAAGCAATAACCTGTTTCTTGTAAATTTGGTAATTCGAGTTCCTCTAGTATGCCATTATTATCTAAAAAATAATTACCAATCTTTTGTAAACTAGCCATTTTTAAAACTTTTAAATGTCTATTATAAATTAAAAAATCATCTTCTATTTGTTCTAAATCAGGATATTCTAGCTTTAGCATTTTATTATCTTTTAAAGTTATAATTACATTATTATTATCTTGTAAAGTTATTTTTATTTCTTTTTCATTCATCTCTTTTTTAACTATTTCTATTTTTTGAATATTAATAATAGTACTAGGGAATGAATCCTTAATGTTTTTATCATATAATCTTATTTCTTTTTTTACTAAATCTAAAATAAAATAATCAAAGATAAGATACTTTTCTTTATCATATCTTTTAACTTCAAAGTTATCAATTATAATATTATTGGGACAATAATAAATATTGTTTATTTCTTGATTATATTTATAATATTTACCATCATTTGCTTTAACATATCCTCTTAATTCAAAACCATTTGTTACGTGTTGTTGAACTAAACCATAATACTCGCCAAAAGATTTGGTTAAACCTGGAGTGATATTATCAAGGTTATTCGAAAAAGTACTATCGGGATTATTAACATGATGGTTATATCTATTTTTAATGGATAAAGTATGCGATTTATCTTTGGTAAATTGAATACTTATAACACTGGTACCATATTCATCTTGTCTTTGGGGATTGGGATAGTTTGTTCTTTTGATATCCGAAACATTCTTTTTAACAGCAAAGAAAACATAACATCTATCAAGTCTTCCGCCATTAAAGGTACATAACTCTTCCCCAGAAGCATAATATTTTTTAAACTTTTGAATATCTTCCTCACTTTTACACTCATATAAATCATAACCAGCATCCTCAAGTAATTCTTTCGGTGTTTTAATAACTCTTTCTTTATTATTATCTTCAACATTCACTAAATTATATATGTAATTTTTAAATTCTATCTCTCTTAATTGCTTTATAATATCATCATATAAATCATGACTCGGTTCAAAATTATCTAATAATAATTTTAAAAGTAAACCTTCAGTTTCTAAGATAGTGGAAAAATAATCACGACAAAAATGAGCCATTTTCTCCCCATATTTCTTTTTGATTATTTTTAAATCTTGGTTCATTTAATCACCATCTTTATTCTATTATAAAATATTTTTAATTTATTAAACAACTAAAATGCTTTTAATTTACTATATTTTACCTTTTTGATTAGAGATATTAAGCCAAGGATTAAAATCATCACTTCCTATTACAAAAGAAGAAATATTCTCTTTCTTAAAAATTCTATAACAAAACAAAAAGTCATCACCAACTTCTTCTAAAGAAGGTAAATATAATTTTTCTAAATGTAAATTCTTTCTTAAAAAACTCTTACCTACTATTTTTAAAGATGGCAAACTTAATTCTTGTAAACGAATATTTTCATTTAAAAAACCATTGCCAACTTTCTCTAATAAAGGTAAATTTAATTCCTTTAAAGATTCATTAAAAAATATAAAATTACCACCTACTTTTTGTAAACATGGCAAGTTTAAATGGAAAATTTTTCGACAATGAGATAGAAAGTTATATCCAACTTCTCTTAAAAGTGGTAAATCTACTTCTTCTAAAGATAAATTATAATTTAAAAAATTATCTCCCACTATTTGTAACTTTGGTAAATTCAATTTTTTTACATTGTTACCATAACTCAAAAAAGATTCTCCTACTTCTTCTAAATTAGACATATTTAATTCTTGTAAAGATGAAATATAAGTTAAAAATTCATCTCCTATTTGTTTTATTTTAGGATTATCTAATTTTATCATTTGATTATCTTTATCTAAAACTATTATTACTTCACTATTATCTTGTAAGATAATTTTTATTTCTTTTCCTTCATCTTTTCTTTTTATTTCTACTTTTTCGATATTCGAAATAGTAGAAGGAAATAAATCACTAGAATAATAGTCATAATTTTTTATTTCTTTTTTAACAAGATCTAAGACAAAATAATTAAAGATAACATACTTTTCTTTATCATATCTTTTAACTTCAAAGTTGTCAATTATAATATTATTGGGACAATAATATACATTATTTATTTCTTGATTATATTTATAATATTTGTTATCACTTGCTCTAACATAACCTTCTAATTCAAATTTACCATTAGGGTGTTGTTGGACTAAACCATAATACTCTCCAAAAGATTCGGTTAAGCCCTCTATTATATTATCAAGATTATTCGAATAGGTACTATCCGGATTATTAACATGATGATTATATCTATTTTTAATGGATAAAGTATGTGATTCATCCCTTGTAAATTGGATACTTATAACACTAGTTCCATATTTATCTTGTCTTTGGGGATTAGGATAGTCTTCTCTTTTTATTTCATCGACATTTTTCTTAACCGCAAAAAAGACATGACATCTATCTAGTCTTCCACCTTTAAAAGTACAAAGTTTTTCTCCCGGAGCATAATACTTTTTAAAACTTTGAATATCTTCCTCACTCTTACACTCAAATAGATCATATCCAGCCTCTTCAAGTAACTCTTTTGGAGTTTTAATTACTTTTATTTTATTCTCTTTTTCGACATCTACTAAACTATAAATAAAATCTTTAAATTCATTTTCTTTCTTTTGTTTTATTATATCCTCATATAAATCATGATTAGGTTCAAAATTATCTAATAATAATTGTAAAAGTAAGCCCTCTGTTTCTAGTAAAGTTGGAAAAAACTCTCGACATAGATGAGCCATATTTTCCCCATATTTTTTCTTAATTATTTTTAAATCTTGGTTCATTTTATCACCATCTTTTATTCTATTATAAAATATTTTTAATTTTTAAAACAATTAATATTTATTTAAAAGACAATTATTGACAATTATCTTTTAAACTTTGTTATAAAATCTTCTTTAGTTAATGTTGGATGACTCCTCAAGAAAACATCCCCTGCTTCTTCTAAAGAAGGTAAATTTACTTCTTCTAATAATTCATTATGGAACAAAAAACCACGACCTACTTTTTTTAAATGTGGTAAATCTAATTTTTTAAGACTTCTATTACCAGTTAAAAATTGGTTCCCTACTTCCTCTAGAAGTGGTGATGCTAATTCTTCTAGGTTTTGGTTTTCTCCTAAGAAATAATCCCCAACTTTTCTTAATGATGGTAAACTTAATTTTTTTAAAGATGTATTATATCCCAAAAAATAACTACCTACTATTTGCAAACTTGATAAATTTAACTTGGATAACTTCATCATGTTAGAAATCAGAAAATTATCAGATGCTTCTTCTAAAGAAGGAAGTTCTAATTCTTCTAGAGTTGTATTATAGTACATAAAATCCCGACCTACTTTTTTCAGATTAGCCATATCTAAATATTTTAAATGTTTGATACGTCTCAAAAAGCCATTTCCTACTTGTTCTAACCCAGGATAATCTAACTTTATCATTTGATTTTCTTTATTTAAAGATATTACTATTTTAGTATCTTTTAAAGTTATAATTACTTCTTTTTCTTCTCCTTTTTTAACCACTTCTATTTTTTGAATGTTATGAATAGTACTAGGAAATATATCAAAAAAACCTTCATCATATAATCTTACCTCTTTATTTACAAGGTCTAAAATAAAGTAATCAAAAATAATATATTTTTCTTTTTCAAATTTTTTAACTTCAAAATTATCAATAATTATATTATTTGGGCAATAATAAATATTATTTAATCCTTGATTATATTTATAATATTTACCATCATTTGCTCTAACATAGTTCCATAGTTCAAATCTACTATCAGGATGTTGTTGGACTAAACCATAATGCTTACCAAAACTTTCCATTAATCCTGGAATTATATTATCTAAATTATTTGAAAAAGTACTATCCGGATTATTAACAGTATGGTTATAACGATTTTTGATAGATAATGTATGTGATCCATCCCTTGTAAATTGAATACTTAAGACACTAGTCCCATATTCATCTTGTCTTTGGGGTAAGGGGAAGTCTTCTCTTTTAATATCAGAAACATTTTTCTTAACCGCAAAGAAAACATGACATCTATTAAGCCTTCCCCCATTAAAAGTGCATAACTCTTCACCTTTAGCATAATACTTTTTAAAACTTTGAATATCTTCCTCACTTTTACATTCATATAAATCATAACCCGCTTCACTTAATAATTCTTTAGGAGTTTTAATTATATTTATTTTATTCTCTTTCTCAACATCTACTAAACTATAAATATAATTTTTAAATTCATCTTCTTTTTTTTGCTCTACTATATCTTCATATAGACTATGATTAGGTTCAAAATTGTCTAATAATAATTTTAAAAGTAAACCATCAGTTTCTAGTAAAGTTGGAAATAACTCTCGACATAGATGAGCCATCTTTTCACCATATTTCTTTTTTATTATTTTTAAATCTTGGTTCATTTTATCACCTTTCTCTTTTATTATTTGGCATATTATCATTCCTAAATTTTAAATAATTAAGAAATTTTTTAAAACCATTCTTTTTGATTTGAAATAAGCAAGCCTTACGAGCATAAGGATTATCCATGAAAAAACCATCTCCTACTTTTTGCAAATTAGGGGTTTTTATCTTCTTAATAGAATCATTATGATACATAAAATCACAGCCAACTTTTTCTAAAAGTGGTAAATTCATTTCTTCTAAACCAGAATTAAAAATAGCAAAGCAATCTCCTACTTCTTGTAAAGAATTTAAGTTTAGTTCTTTAAATTGGCCATTTAAGCGAAAATAATTTTCGACTTTTTCTAAAGATGGCAAGTAAACTTCTTTTAAATCTTTATTATTATACAAAAAATAATCTTTAACAGTTTGTAAATTAGCCATCTTTAAAACCTTTAAATGTTCAACATAACATAAAAAATTATTTCCACCATCTTTTACATATTGATTATCAAGTTCGATAATATTATTAAATTTATTTAAAACTATTGTTACTTCCCTATTATCTTGTAAAATTATTTTTATTTCTTTAATATCATCTTCTTTTCTTTCTATTTCTATTTTTTCAATATTAGGAATAGTAGAAGGGAAAGAATCTTCAATATGAGAATTATAAAATCTTATCTCTTTTTTAACTAAATCTAAAATAAAATAATCAAAAATAAGGTATTTTTCTTTATCATATCTTTTAACTTCAAAGTTATCAATTATTATATTATTGGGACAATAATAAACATTTATTATTTCATAATTATATTTGTAATATTTGTTATCATTAGCTTTTACATAGCCATCTAGTTCAAATTTACAATAAGGATGTTGTTGAACTAAACCATAATACTTACCAAAACTTTCCGTTAATCCTGGAATAATATTATCTAAGTTATTTGAATAGGTACTATCCGGATTATTAACATGGTGATTGTAACGATTTTTAATAGATAAGGTATGGGTAAAATCTCTCGTAAATTGAATGCTTATAACACTGGTTCCATATTCGTCTTGTCTTCGAGGGTTCAAGAATCTTTCTCTCTTAATATCCGAAACATTCTTTTTTACCGCAAAAAAGACATGACATCTTTTAAGTCTTCCCCCCTTAAAGGTACAAAGTTCTTCGCCTTTAGCATAATACTTTTTAAAACTTTGAATATCTTCTTCACACTTACATTCATATAAATCATAACCCGCTTCACTTAACAATTCTTTCGGAGTTTTAATAATTTTTGTTTTCTTATTTTTTTCAACATTTAATAAACTATAAATATAATTTTTAAATTCAATTTCTTTTTTTTGACTTATAATATCTTTATATAAATCATGACTTGGTTCAAAATTATCTAATAATAATTTTAAAAGTAGACCATCTGTTTCAAGTAAAGTTGGAAATAACTCTCGACATAGATGAGCCATTTTCTCGCCATATTTCTTTTTTATTATTTTTAAATCTTGGTTCATATTATCACCATCTTTTATTCTATTATAAATTATTTTAAATCTATTAAACAATCAATATTTACTTAAAAGACAATTATTGACATTTACCACTTAGTTTTGGGGATAAAATCTTCTTTAAAAATATTATGATCATTTAAAAAATTATCACCAATTATTACTAAGGAAGGTAAATTTGCCACTATAAGGGCTATATTGTTAGGTAAAAAATCATTGCCCACTTTTTGTAATGCTAATAAATCTAGTTTTCTAAGAAGGTAATTGTGAAATAAAAAATTATTGCCTACTTCTTTTAAGGAGGGTAACCTTAATTCTTTTAAATCGCGATTATAAAATAAAAAATAATCAGCCACACTTTCTAATAACGGCAAATTTACCTCTTGAATTATTTCATTGCAATTCAAAAATTCATGTCCGACTTTTTTTAAATGTGGTAAATCCAATTTTTTAAGTTTTTGATTATGATATAAAAATTTATTTCCCACTTCCTCTAAAGAAGGTAGGTCTAACTCTACTAATGAATCATTATCTCCAAGAAAATAGTGACCGACTACTTTTAGAGAAGGTAAAAATATTTTTTCTAAACCAACATCGGAAGCTAAAAAGTTTCTTCCTGCCTTTTGTAATTTTGGAAGTTTAATTTCTTGAAAAGTAATATTATCATGAAAAAAATTATCATCAACTTCTAAAAGTTCTGGTAAAGCTAGTTCTTCTAAAGCCCAATTTCTATATAAAAAATTATGACCAGCTTTTCTTAAGACCGGTAAATTTAATTTATGAATTTGACTATTATAATAAAGAAAGTTAATCCCAACTTCTTCTAAAGATGGCAAGTCTATTTCTTTTAATTCTGAATTACAACCTAAAAATTCTGATCCTACTCTTTTCAACTTAGGTAAATTTAATTTTTTTAGACTATTATAAGTTAAAAAACAATCGCCAACTTTTTCTATATTTGGGGTATTTAATTCTTGTAAAGATGACGCAAAAGTTAAAAAATCATCTCCAACCTCTTTTAAATTTAAATTTTCTAATTTTAGTATTCTATTATTTTTATCTAAAACTATTATTACTTCATTTTTATTTTGTAAAATAAATTTTATTTCTTTAGTTTCTTCTTTTCTTTTTATTTCAATCTTTTTGATATTAGGAATAGTCGAAGGAAAAGAGTCTCTCATATGTGGTCCATATAATCTTA
Organism: uncultured Bacilli bacterium; assembly: GCA_947589435.1. Classification (GTDB taxonomy): domain Bacteria; phylum Bacillota_I; class Bacilli_A; order RF39; family UBA660; genus SIG200. The sequence continues at coordinate 27,623 of CANQBI010000014.1, read as the reverse complement.
CCTCTTTTTTAACTAAATCTAATATAAAGTATTCAAAAATAAGATATTTTTCTTTATCATATCTATTTGCTTCAAAGTGATCAATTACAATATTATTTGGACAATAATAAATATTATAATGTTCTTGATTATATTTATAATATTTGCCATCACTTGCATTGACATAACCTCTTAATTCAAAACCATTTGTTTTATGTTGTTGAATAAGACCATAATGCTTGGCGAAAGATTCTGTCAGACCATCAACAATATTATCAAGATTATTTGAAAAAGTACTATCCGGATTATTAACATGGTGATTATAGCGATTTTTAATAGATAAGGTATGGGTATAATCTCTCGTAAATTGAATGCTTATAACACTGGTTCCATATTCGTCTTGTCTTTGGGGATTTGGGTAGTCTTCTCTTTTAATATCTGAAACATTTTTCTTTACCGCAAAGAAAACATGACATCTACCTAACCTGCCTCCATTAAAAGTACATAGTTCTTCACCTTTAGCATAATACTTTTTAAACCTTTGAATATCTTCCTCACTTTTACATTCATATAAATCATAACCAACATCCGCAAGTAATTCTTTTGGGGATTTTATGCTTTTTGTTTCCTTATTATTTTCGACATCAACTAAACTATAAATATAATTTTTAAAATTAATCTCTTCCTTTTGCTCTATTATATCCTCACATAAATCATGATTAGGTTCAAAATGCTCTAGCATTAAATTTATTAGTAAACCCTCAGTTTCTAAAATGGTTGGAAAATAATCACGACAAAGATGAGCCATTTTCTCGCCATATTTCTTTTTTATTATTTTTAAATCTTGGTTCATTTTATCACCATCTTTTATTCTATTATAAATTATTTTAAATCTATTAAACAATTAATACTTAGTTAAAAGACAATTATTGACAGTTATCTTTTAATTCTTGGTATAAAATCTTCTTTAGTTAATGTAGGATGACTCTCCAAAAAATTATCACCTATCTCTTCTAAAGATGGTAAATTTACTGCTTCTAATAAGTTATTACAATACAAAAAGGAATGACCAACTTTTTTTAAGCTTGGTAAATTTAATTCTCGTAAAGATGTATTATTAAATAAAAATTCAACTCCAACACTTTCTAAATAAGGTAAATTTACTTCTTCTAATAAGTTATTATAATACAAAAAATAATCACCAATTTTTTTTAAATGGGGTAAATCTAATTTTCGTAAAGATGTATTATTATATAAAAAGGCCACTCCAACCTTATCTAAATAAGGAGCGTTTAATTCACTAATAAATTTATTTTTTTGTAAAAAGCGAGCACCCACTATTCGTATATTTGGTAAATCTAGTCTCCTTAAATCGGTGTTCTCATGTATAAAATCATTACCAACTTCCTTTAAAACTGGCACAGACAAAGATTTTAATTTCGCATCATGAGATAAGAAGTTATCTCCTACTTCTTCTAAAGAGGGTAAATTTACTTCTTCTAAAAATCTATTACGGAACAAAAAAGCCCGCCCAACTTTTTTTAAAAGTGGTAAATCTATTTTTTTAAGACCTCTATTATAAATTAAAAATCTATCCCCTACTTCTTCTAAAGAAGGCAACTTTAATTCTTGAAGACATTCAACAAAAGATAAAAAATCACAACCTACTTTTTGTAAATCAACCATATCTAAATCTTTTAAGTATTTGATATATACCAAAAAGTCATTTCCTACATCTTCTAACTTAGGATAATCTAACTTTATCATTTGGTTTTCTTTATTTAAAGTTACTACTATTTTATTATCTTTTAAAGTTATAATTATTTCTTTATTATCTTCTTCTCTTTTAACCTCTATTTTTTGAATATTAGAAATAGTATCAGGAAATGAATCAAAAATACTTTCATCATATAATCTTATCTCTTTATTTACGAGGTCTAAGATAAAGTAATCAAAAATAATATATTTCTCTTTATCATATCTTTTAACTTCATAGTTATCAATTATTACATTATTGGGACAATAATAAATATTGTTTATTTCTTGATTATATTTATAATATTTACCATCATTTGCTTTGATATAGCCATCTAGTTCAAACTCATTGTTTAAGTATTGTTGAACTAAATCATAATGTTCACCAAAACTTTCCGTTAAACCTGGAGTTATATTATCTAAATTGTTAGAAAAAGTGCAATCGGGATTACTTACATGATGATTATATCTATTTTTAATGGATAAAGTATGAGATTTATCTCTAGTAAATTGAATACTTATCACACTTGTGCCATAGGCATCTTGTCTTCTTGGGTTAGAAAAATTTTCTCTTTTAATATTATCAACATTCTTTTTAACCGCAAAGAAAACATAACATCTATCAAGTCTTCCGCCATTAAAGGTACAAAGTTTTTCGCCTTTGGCATAATATTTTTTAAACTTTTGAATGTCCTCTTCACTTTTACATTCATATAAATCATAACCAACTTCACTTAACAATTCTTTCGGGTTTTTAATTACTTTTATTTCATTATTCTTTTCAACATCTACTAAACTATAAATATAATTTTTAAATTCCATTTCTTGACCTTCATATACTAAATCTTCATATAAATCATGACTTGGTTCAAAATGGGTAAGCATTAAGTTTAAAAGTAGACCGTCTGTTTCTAGTAAAGTAGGAAAAAATTCTCGACATAGATGAGCCATCTTTTCGCCATATTTCTTTTTGATTATTTTTAATTCTTCATTCATTTTCTCACCAACTTTTCTTTATTATAAATTAATTTTAAATCTATTAAACAATTAGTATCTATTTACAAGACAATTATTGAAAGTTATCTTTTAATTCTTGGTATAAAATCTTCTTTTATAAAATCTTTTTTAGAAAATTTATAATGTTTACATAAAAAATATTCCCCAACTTCTTTTAATTTTGGTAAATATAATTCTTCAATAGAAGTATTGTTAAATAAAAAGGCATTACCAACTTTCTCTAAAGATGGTCCATATAATTTGTTTAACACATTGGCATCAGCTAAAAAATAATCGCCTACAGTTACGAGTGATGGTAAATTTACTTCTTGAATTATTTCATTGTAAGCTAAAAAATCATCCTTTGCTTTTATTAAATTTGGTAAATATAATTTTTTAAGACTATTATTATTAAATAGAAAATCATGACCAACTTCTTCTAAAAGAGGTAAATCTAATTCTTCTAAAGAAGTATTATCTTCTAAGAAATAAGAACCGGCTTTTCTTAAAGATGGTAAACTTAATTTCTTTAATGATTTTGCTGATTTCAAAAAATTTTTCCCTACTATTTGTAACTTAGGTAATCTTACTTCTTTTAAATTTTTATTAACATGCAAAAAATCGTCTCCTACTTCTTCTAGTTCTGGTAAAAATAATTCTTCTAAAGACTCATTCATATATAAGAATTGACCTCCTACTTTTTTTAGTTTAGGTAAATTTAATCTTTGAATAAATTTATTGAAATATAAAAAGTCTCCATCAACTTCTTCTAAAGAAGGCAAATTTAATTCTTGAAGAGAAATAGACCAACGTAAAAATCCCCATTCTACTCTTTGCAATTTAGGTAAATCTAATTTTTTAATATTATTATTCACTAAAAAGTAACTTCCAACCTTTGCGAGATTTGGCATATTTAATTCTTTTAAAGATGAAGTATAAATTAAAAAATAATCTCCTATTTTTTTTATATTTAAATCTTCTAGTTTTACTATTTTCCTATCTTTATCTAAAGTTATGATTACTTCATTATTATTTTGTAATGTAATTTTAATTTCTTTTTCTTCATTTTTTCTTTTTATTTCTATCCTTTGAATGTTCGAAATAATGTCAGAAAAAGCATCATTAATTCTTTTATCATATAGTCTTATATTTTTATTTACGAGGTCTAAAATAAAGTAATCAAGAATGATGTATTTTTCTTTATCATATCTTTTAACTTCAAAGTTATCAATTATAATATTATTAGGACAATAATAAATATTACTTATTTCTTGATTATATTTATAAAATTTGCCATCGTTTGCTCTAACATAACCCTTTAATTCAAAATTATTACTTACATTATCTTGAGAAAGATTATAATACTTACTAAAACTTTCCGTTAAACCTTCTACTATATTATCAAGATTATTTGAAAAAGTACTATCCGGATTACTCACATGATGGTTATATCTGTTCTTAATAGATAAAGTATGCGATGCATCTTTGGTAAATTGAATACTTATGACACTTGTGCCATAGGCATCTTGTCTTTCGGGGTCTGGATAGTCTTCTCTTTTTATTTTATCGACATTCTTTTTAACCGCAAAGAAAACATAACATCTATTAAGTCTTCCGCCATTAAAGGTACATAACTCTTCACCTCTAGCATAATACTTTTTAAACTTTTGAATATCTTCCTCACACTTACATTCATATAAATCATAACCAGCTTTATTTAGTAGTTCTTCAGGAGTTTTAATTACTTTTATTTCCTTATCTTTTTCAACATCTACTAAACTATAAATATAATTTTTAAAATCATTTTCTTTATGTTGATTTATTATATTTTCATATAAATCATGACTTGGTTCAAAATTATCTAATAATAATTTTAAAAGTAAACCATCAGTTTCTAAGATAGTTGCCAAATAATCCCTACAGAAATGAGCCATTTTCTCCCCATATTTCTTTTTAATTATTTTTAAATCCTCATTCATTTTTACCTTCTACTTTCTTTTTTTATCTGGTTAATGCTATATGCACTAAATGATGGGTGAAAACAGAAAAAATATCCTCCTATTTTTTCTAAAGATGGTAAATTAACTTTTTTTAAAACTTTATTATTAAGGAAAAAGAAATTACCCACAACTTTTAAAGATGGCAAATCTAATTCTTCTAAAGTTGTATTATGAGATAAAAACGCATCACCAACTTCTTCTAAAGAAGACAAATAAATTTCTTTTAAACATGAAGCATTGTCCAAAAAATAATTTCCCACGGTTACTAGTGATGGTAAATTTACTTCTTGAATTATTTTATTATAAGCAAAAAAACTATTTCTTACTTTTTTCAAAAGGGGTAAATCTAATTTTATAAGTGAGATGTTACGAGATAAGAAACCATCACCTACTCTTTGTAATTTAGGCAAATTTAGATAATGAATATGCTTATTTTCACCTAAAAAATAGTTTTCTACCGTTTGTAAATTTGGCAAATCAAGTTCCGTTAATTTCGTATTTTCATAGAGAAAATTATTGCCGACTTCCCTTAAATGAGGAGCCAAGAAAGATTCTAAGTTTGTGTCACAATTCATAAAATTATTGCCAACTTTTTCTAAGCTTGGTAAATTTACTTCTTTGATTAGTCTAGCCCACAACAAAAAATGATTGCCGACTTCCTCTAAAGATGGTAAATTTATTTCTTGTAATAATACATTGCTAGAAATAAATAAATCACCCACTTTCTTTAATTTAGGTAAATCTATTTTTTTTAAATCCGGACTATAATCTAAAAATATATTGCCAACTTCTTCTAAATTAGGAAGATTTAATTTAATTAACTTTCTATTAAAAAAGAGAAAATTATTACCAATTTTTTTTACATGTTGATTACTTAGTTCTTTTAACTCATTATTTTTATCTAAAACTATTATTACTTCCCCATTATCTTGTAAAGTTATTTTTATTTCTTTTTCCTCTTCTTCTTTTCTTTTTATTTCGATTTTTTGAATGTCAGGAATAGTATCGGGAAATGACTCAATAATATCTTGATCATATAATCTTACCTCTTTTTTAACTAAATCTAAAATAAAATAATCAAAAACAATATTCTTCTCTTTTTCAAATTTTTTAACTTCATAGTTATCAATAATTATATTATTTGGACAATAATAAATATTGTTTATTTCTTGATTATATTTATATAATTTACCATCACGAGCTTGAACATAATCCCTTAACTCAAAACCATTATTTAGGTGAGATTGAACTAAACCATAATGTTTAGCAAAAGATTCGGTTAAGCCCTCTATAATATTATCAAGATTATTTGAAAAAGTACTATCCGGATTATTAACATGATGGTTATAACGATTTTTTATGGATAAAGTATGGGATTTATCTTTAGTAAATTGAATACTTATAACACTTGTTCCATATTCATCTTGTCTTTCGGGATGGGAAAAATCTTCCCTTTTGATATTATCCACATTCTTTTTTACTGCAAAGAAAACATAACATCTATCAAGTCTTCCTCCATTAAAAGTACAAAGTTCTTCACCTTTAGCATAATACTTTTTAAATTTTTGAATGTCTTCCTCACACTTACATTCATACAAATCATAATCGACTTCTTCAAGTAATTCTTTTGGTGTTTTAATAACTCTTTCTTTATAGTTATTTTTAACATCCACTAAACTATAAATATAATTTTTAAATTCATCTTCTTTATTTTGCTTTACAATATCTTCATATAAATCATGACTTGGTTCAAAATTATCTAATAATAATTTTAAAAGTAAACCATCTGTTTCTAAAATCGTAGCCAAATAATCCCTACAAAAATGAGCCATTTTCTCACCATATTTCTTTTTTATCATTTTTAATTCTTCATTCATTTTCTCACCGTCTTTACTATATTTATAAACTATTTTAATATATTATTGATTATCTTTTAATTGAATGACCAAAGTTTTCATAAGTTGATTCAGGATATTTTGCTAAGAAGTGACTACCTATTATTTCTATTGAAGGTAAATATGCTTCTTTTAAGACTTTATTACGAGGCATAAAATCTGCCCCAACTTCTTTTAATTTTGGTAAATATAATTCTTCAATAGAAGTATTGTTAAGTAAAAAGGCATTACCAACTTTCTCTAAAGATGGTCCATATAATTTGTTTAACACATTGGCATCAGCTAAAAAATAATCGCCTAAGGTTACGAGTGATGGTAAATTTACTTCTTGAATTATTTCATTGTAAGCCAAAAAACCATCTCTTGCTTTTTTTAAAAGAGGTAAATCTAATTTTTTAAGTTTATTATTATTAAACAAAAATTTCGGCCCTACTTCTTCTAGAAGGGGTAAGTCTACTTCTTCTAAAGAAGTATCACCATCTAAGAAATTACCCCAAACTTCCCTTAAAGATGGTAAACTTAATTTTTTTAAAGATGCCCCTATATACAAAAAGTTTCGTCCCGCTCTTTGTAACTTAGGTAAACTTAATTCTTTTAAAGTATTATTAGTATATAAAAAATCATCTTCTACTTCTAAAAGTTCTGGTAAAAATAATTCTTCTAATGCCCTATTATAATATAAGAAACAATTACCTACCTTTCTTAGTTTAGGTAAATTTAATTTATGAATTGTTTGATTAAAATAAAGAAAGTCATCCCCAACTTCTTCTAAAGAAGGCAAATCTAATTCTTCTAAAGAAAAATTGTCATGCAAAAATCCCCATCCTGCTCTTTGTAAGTTAGGTAAATATATTTTTTTAATATTATTATCCATTAAAAAACAATTTCCAACCTTTTCAAGATTTGGCGTATTTAATTCTTCTAAAGAAGGCACATAACTTAAAAAATAATCTTGGACTTCTTTTAAATTTTGATTTTCCAATTTTATTATTTGATTATCTTTATTTAAAATTATAAATACTTCACTATTATCTTGTAATGTAAATTTAATTTCTTTAGTCTCTTCTTTTCTTTTAATTTCTATTTTATGAATATTTGTTAAAGTACTAGGAAAAGAATCTTCCATTTTAGAACCATAGACTCTTATTCTTTTTCTAACCAAATCTAATATAAAATATTCAAAGACAAGATATTTTTCTTTATCATATCTTTGAACTTCAAAGTTATCAATTATTATATTATTGGGACAATAATAAATATTAAAATGTTCTTGATTATATTTATAAAATTTGCCATCATTCGCTTTAACATAACCTTTTAATTCAAAATTATTACTTATATTATCTTGAGAAAGGTTATAATACTTACTAAAACTTTCGGTTAAACCTTCTACTATATTATCTAGATTATTTGAAAAAGTACAATCGGGATTTTTTACATGATGATTATATCTATTTTTGATAGATAAAGTATGCGATTTATCTCTTGTAAATTGAATACTTATGACACTAGTGCCATATTCATCTTGTCTTTGGGGATTTGGGTAGTCTTCTCTTTTTATCTCGGAAACATTCTTTTTAACTGCAAAGAAAACATAACATCTATTAAGTCTTCCCCCATTAAAGGTACATAACTCTTCATAAGGGGCATAATACTTTTTAAAACTTTGAATGTCTTTTTCACTTGTACATTCATATAAATCATAACCAGCTTCACTTAATAAATATTCAGGAGTTTTAAAAGGTATTTCTTTGTTATCTTTTTCCACATCTACTAAACTATAAAGAAAATCTTTAAATTCATTTTCTTTCATTTGACTCGCAATATCATCATATAATTCATGAGATTCGGCAAAGTTATTAACTAATAGACTTAAAAGTAAACCATCTGTTTCTAAAATAGTGGCCATATAATCTCTACAGAAATGCATCATCTTTTCGCCATATTTCTTTTTTATTATTTTTAATTCTTCGTTCATTTTCATCACCTACTTTTTTTATTTAAATTATCATTTTCCTCTAATGATAATTGCTCATAGTCAAAAATTAAATCTTCCGTATTACAATATTCCTCTAAAAGGGGCGTATAACAATAAGGAATGTCTTTCAAAAGGGAAATATCAGAAACTTTCTCCAATTTGGGAGCATATAAATACTTGGTTATTTTAAAATCCTGAGGAAAATTTATTGAAATAAGATTAGATAAGATAGCAGTTTCTATTTCAGAAACTCCAAAAAAACAACCATAAATATATTTAATATTTGGCAAATATACAGTCTTTACTTTATTATTAAGATACATAAAATGTTCACGAATATAAGTTAAAGAAGGAAGATTTATTGTTTCTAAATTTTCATTTCTGTTCATAAAATATAGTCCTAATTTTTCTAACATAGGCATATCTAACTTTTTGCACATTTTATTAGAATGCAAAAAGCCATCTTTAACTTCTATACATTTTGGTAAAGATACATCTTCTATAAGTATATTTTGATAAAGAAAATTATTACCAATATAACTTACATTAGGTAAATACATTGTTTTTATTTTATCATTATCATATAAAAAGTCATCACCAATAGAAACTAAAGAAGGAAAATTTATAGTTTCTAATTTTCCATTTTCTGCCATAAAATTCGTTCCTACTTTTTCTAACATAGGCATATCCATTTTTTCACAAGTAAAATCATAATACAAAAAATTATCGCCAATTTCTCGACATTTTGGCAAAGAAACAGACTTTATTTTTTCATTTGAGCATAAAAAGTCGTTTCCAATAAAAGTTACATTTGGCAAATAAATGGATTTTAATTTGTTATTAAAACATAAAAAATCATCACCGATAGTTTCACATTTTGGTAAAAATATCTCTTCCAAACTATCATTATTATCGGGCATAAAATTATAACTTATTCTTTCAACATTAGAAAGATATATTTTTTGACATTTTCTATTATAAAACAAATAATTTTCTTTTATTCCTTTAATATAGGGATTATCAACCATAATAATGTTGTTATCTTTATCTAAATTAATTGTTATTATAAATCCATCTTCATTATATATTAATAATTCTTTATAGTCTTTTCTATTTGTTATTGTAATTTTTTTAATTTTACCTAAACTATGAATAAAACTATCATTCTCACGAATAAGTTTTTTAATTTTTTTGGTTTCTAAATTTAAAATAAAATAATCAAAAATAAGATACTTTTCTTTATCATATCTTTTAACTCCAAAGTTATCAATTATAATATTATTGGGGCAATAATAAACATTATCTATTTCAAGATTATATTTATAGAATTTGCCATCATTCGCTCTAACATAATCTTTTAATTCAAATTTACCATTAGAATGTTGTTGGATAAGACCATAATATTCGGAAAAAGATTCTGTTAAACCTTCTACTATATTATCTAAATTATTGGAAAAAGTACTATCAGGATTGTTGACATGGTGATTATATCTATTTTTAATGGATAAAGTGTGGGTTTTATCTTTAGTAAATTGAATACTTATCACACTAGTTCCATATGCATCTTGTCTTTCTGGGTTAGGATAATCTTCTCTTTTTATTTCGGAAATATTCTTTTTAACGGCAAAGAAAACATAACATCTATCTAACCTTCCTCCATTAAAAGTACAAAGTTCTTCACCTTTTGCATAATACTTTTTAAACTTTTGAATATCTTCCTCACACTTACATTCATATAAATCATAGCCCACTTCACTTAACAATTCTTTTGGGTTTTTAATTACTTTTATTTCATTATTTTTTTCGACATCAACAAAAGTATAAATATAATTTTTAAATTTATCTTCTTTATTTTGATTTATTATATCTTCATATAAATCATGACTTGGCTCAAAATTATCTAATAATAATTTTAAAAGTAAGCCATCTGTTTCTAAGATAGTGGCAAAATAATCCCTGCAGAAATGCATCATCTTTTCCCCATATTTCTTTTTAATTATTTTTAATTCTTCGTTCATTTTCATCACCAACTTTCATTGTATAAATCATTTTTTATCTTTTTCTAGTTAGAATATTATCTTCATTGAATAAAGACTGACTATCTAAATCGTTGCTTATTATTTTAATATCTTGTTCTTCAAATTTCAATAATTGATTATACTTATTTAATATTAATTTTTTTAGACTATTATCTTCTAAAATGATTCTTACTTCTTTTTCTTTATTATCATTATTTACGATGATTATTTTTTTAATAATGGCCTTTGTATCAAAAAGTGGAAATATATATCTTTTATCATATTCTTCTATCTTTTTATTTACTAAGTCAATAACATAAATATCAAAGACAATATATTTCTCTTTGGCATATCTTTTAACTTCAAAGTGATCAATGATTATATTATTAGGACAGTAATAAATATTGCATATTTCTTGATTATATTTATAAAATTTGCCATCATTTGCTTGAACATAACCCTCTAATTCAAATTTACTATGAGGATATTGTTGAACTAAACCATAGAACTTACCAAAACTGGCAGTTAAACCTGGGATTATATTATCTAAATTATTAGAAAAAGTACAATCAGGATTACTTACATGGTGATTATATCTATTTTTAATAGATAATCTATGTGTTTTATCTCTCGTAAATTGAATACTTATGACACTTGTTCCATATTCATCTTGTCTTTCGGGATTTGGATAATCTTCTCTTTTTATTTCGGAAACATTCTTTTTTATAGCAAAAAAAACATAGCATCTTTCTAGTCTTTCAGCCATAAAAGTACATAAAGTTTCTCCAGGGGCATAATATTTTATAAACTTATTAATATCTTTATAACTATGACATTCATATAAATCATAACCCGCTTCATTTAATAATTCTTTAGGAGTTTTAACGGGTATTTCTTTATTATTTTCTTCAACCCAAACAAAACTATAGATAAAATCTTCGAAATCTTTTTCTTTATTTTGCTTTATTATATCATCATATAAATCATGACTTGGTTCAAAATTTTGGAGCAATAATTTTAAAAGTAAGCCATCTGTTTCTAAGATAGTGGCAAAATAATCCCTACAGAAATGCATCATCTTTTCGCCGTATTTTTTCTTAATTATTTTTAATTCTTCGTTCATTTTCATCACCTACTTTTTTGTTTTCTTAATGTACTACTAATCAAGGGATGATCTTCTAAAAATGGAAAGGGAAATTCCCTAAGTTCAGGGGCAATTATTTCTCTTAAATCTTCATTAAAATATAAAAATTTATTACCAACCATTTGTAAACATGGTAAATTTAATTTATAAATTTTTTTATTAAAACACAAGAAACATTCACCAGCACTTTTTAAAGAAGGTAAACTTAATTCTTGAAGACCTTCATTATAATATAAAAAATTATTGCCCACTTCCTCTAAAAAAGGTAAATCTACTACCCTAAGACATTCATTTCTATACATAAAATTATTACCTGCTCTTTTTAATTTTGGTAAACTTAATTTTTCAACATATTGACTGCAGTATAAAAAATCTGCCCCAACTTCTTCTAAAAGAGGACAATTAATTTTTTGAAGAACATGATTAAACCTTCCAAAATCATGACCGATTTTTTGAAGAGATGGTAAATTTAATTCTAACAATTTCTTGTTATAAGCTAAAAAATGATTACCCCCTATTTCTAAAGATGGTAAATTTAACTCTTTTATATAAACATTAAAATATAAAAAATCATTACCAACTCTTTTTAATTTAGGAAGATTTAATTTTTTTAAATGGCTATTAAACATACAAAAACCATCTCCTACTTTTTCTAAAACTGGTAAATTTAATTCATGAATTAAATGATTACTAGAAAGGAAATAATCTCCAATTATTTTTATTTTAGGATAATCTAATTTCGTAATTTGATTATTTTTATCTAATGCCATAGTTATTATATTATTGTTTTGTAAAGTTATTTTTATTTCTTTTTCCTCTTCTTTTCTTTCTATTTCTATTTTTGCAATATTGAAAAAAATATCGGGAAAAGATTCTTTAATGCTTTTATCATATAATTCAATTTTTTTATTAATTAAATCTAAAATAAAATAATCCAAAATAATATATTTTTCTTTATCATATCTTTTAACTTTAAAATTATCAATTATTATATTATTAGGACAATAATAAATGTTATTTAATTCTTGATTATATTTATAAAATTTACCATCACTAGCTAAAACATAATAATCTAAAGAAAATTCATTTCTTAAATGTTGTTGAACGAGACCATAATACTTACCAAAACTTTCCGTTAAACCTATAATTATATTATCTAGGTTATTTGAATAAGTACTATCGGGGTTGTTGACGTGGTGATTATATCTGTTCTTAATAGATAAAGTATGCGATTCATCTTTGGTAAATTGAATACTTAAAACACTAGTTCCATATTCATCTTGTCTTTCAGGGTTAGGATAATCTTCTCTTTTGATGTCAGAAACATTCTTTTTTACCGCAAAGAAAACATAACATCTATCTAACCTTCCCCCATGAAAAGTACAAAGTTCTTCCCCTTTGGCATAATACTTTTTAAACTTTTGAATATCTTCTTCACTATTACATTCATATAAGTCATACCCAGCATCATTTAACAAATATTCAGGGGTTTTTATTTCTTTTACCTCATTATTTTTTTCGACATCAACAAAGCTATAAATATAATTTTTAAAATCACCTTCTAAATTTTGCTCCATTATATCATCATATAAATCATGACTTGGTTCAAAATGCTTTAACATAAGAATAGAAAGTAAACCTTCCGTTTCTAGTAAAGTAGGAAATAATTCACGACAAAAACGAGCCATCTTTTCGCCATATTTCTTTTTAATTATTTTTAAATCTTCGTTCATAATACCCCCACCTTTCTTCTTAATTATCTAAAACTTGGTTTAACTATTTCTAAAGTTTTAACTAAATCTAAATTAACTCTATTTTGATAATATCTTTTAAAATCATCAATATCTTCACTAAAATGAAGTTCATTACTAATACCCATTTTACTTGACCAACTACCATCTAAATTTTGTCTTACAAAATGATAATTAGCAAGACCATCGGTTATTTTCGCATCATAATAAATGCCTATTTTATAACCATTATGTTTTTGTTTACTTAAAATATCAGTATCATAATATTTAATTTTTAAATATTCTAAATCGCTATATAAACATTCTAAAAATTCTTTTTCACTTGTAATACCATATTTTATGTTCTTGCGATATCCACTAATCATCCCCACATTTTGAATAGTTAAAAAATTTTTTAAATGGGGATTTTTATTTAAAATATTTTCTAAAAAATAAGGTATTGGTAAATCTAAGGCATAAGTATAACAATTAGAACTTATAGAGTAATAAGCATTATTATTTTTAGGGGTTTTTGGTTGAAGTCTTACTTCTAATTTTAAGTATTCTCTGTATAATTCTTGCATTTTTAAAAGGGAAGATTTACTATCATCATTAATCTTCAAAATTTCATTTTTTAAAAATAACAACTTGGTTTTTAAATCAATAATCTCCCTTAAAATCATAAACTCCTCTTTTCAAGTTTCCTATTATACCACAAATTCTTGATTTTAGAGTGAATTTAATTAATAAATATGATATAATTTTCTAAAAGGTGGTTGCTATGGAAGATTTAATTTATATTTTTGGACATAAAAATCCGGATACTGATAGTGTTTGTAGTGCCATTTGTTTATCTTATTTACAAAATGCTTTAGGTTATAATACCATTCCTTGTATTCTTTCACCCATTAATGAAGAGACAAGTTATGTTTTAAAAAAATTTAAATTTAATACACCAAGCATCCTTAACGATGTTAAATTACAAATTAAAGATATTAATTATCATAAAAATTTTAAAGTGGATTTAAAAGAATCCGTTTATAATGCTTTCTTTTTAATGCAAGATGAAAACATGAGTACTCTTCCGGTAGTAAATGAAGCTGGTGAATTCATGGGGGCTTTTGCCATGAAAGACATTGCCATAAAAGAAATTCTTGGCGATAACAAGTATTTAAAAACGAATTATAATCACATCTTAAAAACAATTGAAGGAACCAGTATTTTAAAGTTTAACGACGAAATTGAAGGCGAAATTACCAATATAAGTATTTGTAGTTCGGCGGTTTATGATAGTGATATTTTTAATAAAAATACGATTTTAATTATTGGAGATAGACATTCCGTTATTGAAGATGCCATCAGAAAAAAAGTAAAATTAATCGTCGTTACAGCGGGTAAAAAAATTAAAGAAGAACATCTAGAACTAGCTGAAAAAAATAAAGTAAATATTATTTATACTAATAAGAGTTCTTATGATACTCTTCTTACCATTAACTTTGCGAACTATATCGAAAGTTATCGTTATACCAAAGATTTATATTGTGTAAGTGAAGATACTTATATTACCGATTTTAATGAAATTGTTAATAAAACTAGACATAGTTACTACCCTATTATTGATAAACATAATCATTGTCTTGGCTTAATTAAATTATCCGATTTAAGAGATGCGAAACCCAAACAAGTCTTTCTAGTGGACCATAATGAGATTAGTCAAAGTGTGGAAGGTCTAGAGGAAGCCAAAATAATGGGTATCTTAGATCATCATAAATTAGGAACTTTAGGTACTATGGAACCCATAAATTTCCGAAATATGATTGTCGGTAGTACTTCCACTATTGTTTATGAACTTTATAAAGAAAATAAAGTTAAAATACCTAATAATATTGCTTCTCTTTTAATGGCAGGGATTATTTCTGATACTCTTCTTTTAAAAAGCCCAACAACCACTAGTGTGGATGAAAAAGCCTTAAATGATTTAGTTAAAATAACGGGAATTAATCCGGAAAACTTAGCCATTGAAATGTTTAAAGCCAATGACGCCATTAAAAGTAAATCCGTTAAAGATATTATTTATATGGATTTTAAAACCTTTAATCTAGATAAAAATGTGATTGCCATAAGTCAAGTTACGACTTTAAATGCTAAAGCCATTTTAAAACAAAAAAATAGTTATATCAGATACTTAAATAGAGAGGCAAATAGTAAAGGCTATGATGTTATGATTTTAGTCATCACCGATATTTTTAAAAATGGTTCTTACTTACTCTTTAATGAAAAATCTAAAGATATTTTAAGTGAAGCCTATAATAAAAATATGACTCAAGGTTTATTTATGGATAGTATGGTTTCCAGAAAAAAACAAATCTTACCGCCAATAATTGGAGTAATAAAATAAAGTAAATTTCTATTGATTTAATTAGTAAAAAAGAGTATATTATTCATAGGTTCAGTGAAATGGCAATTGCGATTGCCTTTCCTACCTATTAATTATGAATTAAAACAAATATAGTAATAATACTAAGATATCTAGTAAATAACTTATATTCATGTTATAATTATGCCTGTAAAGAAAGGCATTTTTTTATGATAAAGAAAATAAAAAATAATGAAGTAATTAAAAATATTTTATTAATCCTTATGGCTATTCTTACTACTTTATCATTTACTTTAAAGATTGATAATTTTAGTATTGAAAAACCTTTTAAAGTAGGAACTTTATTTTTACTTATCATTGGGGTATTTTTCTATAAATATTATCAAAAATATTATTTTCAAAATAGAAAAAGTCATTATGCTTTTGATATCTTAAGTATTTTATTTTCTTTATTTATGATTATCGGTTATAGTTATAGCACTTTAAGTAGTGCCAAACTTATCTTCGGAAGTATTCCTTTATTTTTATTAAATATAATAATTTTTATAGGTTACTTTATTTTCTTTAAAGAAACCTTAAATATTACTAGTGATTTTATTATAAATTATAAAGAAAAAGATAAAAAAAATAAAATAATTGATTATATTTTTAATAAACACCCCTTTAGAAGTACTGCCTTAATTCTTTTAATTTGTTATCTTCCTTATATTATTGCTTTTTATCCAGGGATACTTTCACCTGATCCATCTAATCAAATTAAACAATTCTTTAATTTAGATAAACAATATAAAGAATATGTAGTTATGATTGATGAAAATGTCCCTATAACTAATCATCATCCCGTTACTCATACTCTTATTCTTGGGGGTCTTACTTACTTAGGTAAAACTTTAGGTAGTGTAAACGTCGGCATATTTATGTATAGTATTTTGCAAATGGCTCTTCTTATTAGTTTACTTGCTTATACAATTTACTATATGAAAAAGTTAGATACTCCCTTAAGTATCAGGATAATTAGTCTACTTATTTATGCTTTAGTACCTATATTTCCTTTATATGGAATGTCTACTTTAAAAGATACTATTTTTGCTATCCTCGTTATTTTCTATTATTTAAAATTATATGAATGTATAAAATATAAAAATTTAGATAGGTATCATTTAAAAGAAAATTTAATTTTAATCTTCTTAATGATTGCCATAACTTTATTTAGAAATAACGGAATTTATTTAATTATTATGTCATTTCCATTCTTACTTTTAATTGATAAGAAAAATAGATTAAAGCTTTTAGGTGTCTTTTTAGTTCCGGTTTTATTCTATTATGGATTTACCCATGTTTTGCTTCCGACTTTAAAAGTTACACCGGGAAGTGTCAGAGAAGTTTTATCAATTCCTTTTCAACAAACCGCAAGATATGTGAAAACTTATCCAAATGAAGTAACAGATGAAGAGAAAAAGGCAATTGATAAAATATTAACTTATAGTACTTTAGCCGAAAGATATAAACCCGAAATATCCGACCCCGTTAAAAATGAATTTAATAAATATGCGACCAAAGATGATTTAAAAAAATACTTTAAAGTTTGGTTTAATGATTTCTTTAAACATCCCGGCGTATATTTTGAAGCTACCATTAATAATACTTATGGTTACTTCTACCCAGATTCTAAGAATTGGTATGTTTATTATAAATATGATAAAAGATTAAAAGAAGCGGGACTAGATTATCATTACAATAATTTAAAAGGAGTAAGAAATATACTAAGTGATTATGCCGTTCTCTTCCCTTATATACCAGTTGTAGGAAGTATTGTAAGTATTGGGTTTGCCACTTGGATTATGATGTACTTATTTGCTCTTTTACTTAAATTTAAAAAATATGATTATCTAATAATGTTTACACCAGTAATATCCATTATCTTAGTTTGTATAGCCTCCCCAGTTAATACGTATTTTAGATATACTTTAGGTTATACTATGGCTATACCATTGTTATTTGCTTTAACATATTCAGCTATTAAAAATAAAGATAGAAAGAAGGAAGTTAAATGAAAAAAATTGCTGTATTAATTCCATGTTATAATGAAAGTCAAACTATTGAAAAAGTAGTTAAAGATTTTAAGAGTGTCTTAAAGGATGCCGATATTTATGTTTATGATAACAACTCTACCGATGGCACCGATGAAATTGCTAGAAAAGCGGGCGCTATTGTGAGATATGAATATCGTCAAGGAAAAGGAAATGTCATTAGAAGTATGTTTCGCGATATTGATGCGGATTGTTATCTAATGATTGATGGGGATGATACTTATCCCAAAGAATTTGCCAAAGAAATGTGTGATTTAGTCTTAGAAGGTAAAGCCGATATGGTTGTGGGTGACCGTTTATCTAGTACTTATGCCAAAGAAAACAAAAGACCATTCCATAATTTTGGCAATAACTTAGTTAGATTTTTAATTAATTTAATATTTAAATCTCATGTTACTGATATTATGACGGGTTATAGAGCTTTCAGTTATGAATTTGTTAAGGGATTCCCTGTGTTATCTAAAGGATTTGAAATTGAAACGGAAATGACTATTCATGCCGTTGATAAAAACTTTAAAATTAAAGAAGTACCAGTTACATATCGGGATAGGCCTGAAGGGAGTGTTTCCAAACTTAATACATATTCTGATGGTTTAAAAGTTTTAAAAACAATTGGAACTTTATTTAAAGAATATCATCCTAGTTTATTCTTTAATATTATTGCTACTCTATTCTTAATTGTGGCTTTAATATTAGGTATTCCTCCTTTTATTGAATACTTTAAAACTGGTTTAGTTTTAAGATTCCCAAGTTTAATCGTAGCCTCTATCTCTTTAGTTATCAGTATTCTTCTATGTATAACTGGTATTATTTTAGAAGTTATTCAAAAGAAACATAAACAATTATATGAATTATATTTAAATTTACTTAAGGAGAAAAAATGATTAAGAAGTTATGGGAAAATAAATTAATAAGACAAATAATCAGGTTTGGAATTGTGGGTGGTCTTGCCTTTATCATTGATTATGGTGTTTATGCCCTACTTACTCAAGTATTTTCTGTTTATTATATTCTAGCCTCAGTTATTTCATTTTCATTATCCGTTATTTTTAATTACATCTTAAGTATTACTTGGGTCTTTGATGTCAATAAAAAACAAGGTGTTAAAGAATTTATTGTATTTATTGTTTTAAGTGTTATAGGTTTACTTCTTAATTCTTTAATCCTTTACTTATCAGTAGAACTATTACATATCCATGAATTAATTGGTAAAATAATAGCCACAATTATTGTAATGATTTATAACTTTATCACCAGAAAAATATTTATTGAAAAATGAGTTAATGCTTAGTGCTTAACTCATTTTTTTATTTATCCGATACTTTATCCGATATTTTATCCGATACTTTATGCGATACTTTATGCGATACTTTGGCTGATATTTTATCCGGAACTTTATCCGGAACTTTATCCGGAACTCATGGCCTAAAAAAAGAACTATAACAAATACTCATTATAGTTCTTAAAGTATAGTGTGAGTTTAGATTTAAGATTTATATTTATTTATCAATCCTCCTTACATATTAATCATAACTTAAAATTATGAAATTTTTGTGTTTAAAATAAGAAAGTTTAAAGAGGTATCTTAAAATAGAAAGTAGAGCCTTCATTTATTTTACTTTTAACGCCATATTCAAATTTATGTTTACTTAGGATTTCCTTAACAATTGATAAACCCAAACCCGTACCCACAATGTTCCTTTGATGATTCTTTTCATTTTTATAATACTTATCCCAAATATAATTTATTTCTTCCTTTTTAATACCTTTACCAGTATCTTTTATTTCCACTAGATAATCCTTATCTTCCTTTTTAATGTTAATATAAACAGTTTTATCTTTACCGGTATAATTAATCGCATTATTTAAAAGATTATAAATAACTTGATTTATTTTATCTTTATCAGCTTTAATCATGGCTTTCTTAGGCATATTTAAAACAAAATTATAATTTTCTAAATATTCCATAACTTCATATCTTTTAATAATCTTTTTAATTTCTTTAACTAAATCATATTCTTCATAATTATACATATATTCATTATTTTGAACTTTAGATAGTTCTAGAATATCGTTAACTAAACCCGTTAATCTATCTACTTCTTCCATAATAATATCTAAATGTTCTTGCATCTTTTCAGGATCTTTATAAGAAATATCTTTAATCATTTCGGCATAGGCTTTAATCATGGTAAGTGGGGTTTTTAAATCATGCGAAACATTAGCCATTAAATCTCTTTTTAACTCATCACTTTTTCTTAATTCTTTTTGTACTTCTTCCAAAGTTTGGGATAACTCTTCAATTTCTAATACGCCATTTTTAGGAAACTGCGTATCATACTTACCTAAACCAATATTCTTAGCCTTCTTAGTTATTTCTCTAATTGGTTTAGTGGTTTTACTTGCAATAAACATCGATATTAAAATCGAACATAAAATCATTAAAATAACAAAATATATTATTTGACTTTTAAATACTTTTACAAAACTAGAAGCATTTTCAATATTACTATAGATGAAAACATTATTATTACCAACCTTTATGCCATATAAAATACCATGCGTTTTGGTATACGGATTATACATTCTATAATAATTACTTTTATCATTAGAATTTAGAAATCTATTCATAGTTCGATTAAGGACAGCATCATCGTGATTTAAAAGGCAGCCATTTTGTAAGGTATTATAATTAAATGTCGCCAAGTTTTCATCAATTAACTTAATACACACTTCATTATTATAAGCAAGGCGCTCAGATAAAATATAGACATCTTCTCTACTTTTAGAATAAGTATCCACCATTTCATTTAACTTATTTATTTGATAATTTTTATATAAAGCATTAAAAACAAAAGAAACATAAAAAGAAATGAAAAGAATTATACCAACATTAAATATCAGTATAAACACTAAACTTTTAAATTCAATTCCTTTTAACTTATCTCTTATCTTCAATTTTATAACCCATTCCTCTTACTGTTTTAATAATATCTCTATATTTACCTAATCTACTTCTTAAGGTTTTAATATGGGTATCGACGGTTCGATCATCACCATAAAAATCATAACCCCAGATATTTGAAAGGAGGTTTTCTCTCGATAAGGCAATATTTTTATTTTCCATTAAATATTTAAGTAAATCATACTCTTTCGGAGTTAAAAATATTTGTTTATTATCAACATATACTTCATGCGCTAAATCATCTATTTTAATCCCGGCAATTTCTAAAGAATTAGTTTTCGTATTTCTTTTGGTTATTGCTTTAACCCTGGCTACTAACTCTTTAGGACTAAAAGGTTTCGTAACATAATCATCAATTCCTAAATCAAAACCAATTAGTTTATCGTATTCTTCACTTCGGGCAGATAACATAATAAATGGTATATCTTTAATTTTCTTTATTTCTTTACAAGCAGTATAGCCATCCATATTCGGCATCATAATGTCCATAATAACTAAATCAATATTATTATTTTTAACTTGCTCAATAGCTTTAAGGCCATCTTCCGCTTCATAGACATTAAAATTTTCCAAAGAAAGATATTCTTTAATAACACTTCTTATTAATGCTTCATCATCCACGACTAAAATATTCATGAAAATCACCTACATAGAAATAGTATAACATAATTGTGATAATTAAATGAAAATATTTGCAATTTCTCTTTGCCACATGTTAAATAATTATATCGTTTATTTGATTTTTTCAGTTTTCCTTCTAATAATTATTAGAAGGATTTCTTTTTTAACAATATAAAAACTATGAATATTTCATCATAGTCTTATTTATAATCTTTTCTCATTTCTATTGGAGTCCATCCATTATTTATCCATACGCGAGAATTATTATAAATATCCATTAAATAATTTAATATTTCTTGCATATTTCCTTCAGTTATCTCTACTCCATAATCTTGAAGCATTTCTATTGAAACTCCAATAAATTTACTACCTAATCTATACATATTAGATATTATCATTATAATCTCTTCTATTGTATCTAAAGGTATATTATTATCTTTTAAATATTTTTTAAATTTATTTTTAGATTCCGTTTCTTCATAATAATCATAATTAGAATACTTAAGTAATTCTTTTAATTTAATTGGCTTTCTTTTAATGCTTTCTTGTCTAGCAATAATATCATTAAGAACTTCTTCTAAATCTCTATGCCTTAGCAATATATGAATAAAATAAAGATTATTATTTATATAGATTGTATCAATATTATCCATTCTATCACAAAATAATAAAGCATTGTTTGGAATATCTAAATACTCTCCATTTCCATAATAAATACTATAGTAGTAATCCAAGTAACTATTTGAAACTACCCCATATAATTCAACCATTGATCTTACCATATTATACGCTTTAGTATTTTCATCAATTATATTTTTAAGACTATTTAAATCAATTTTTTTAATTGTATTATATACATCATCAGTCATAGATATATAAAATTTATCATCTCTTCTAAATATAAATATTAAACCTGTCATATATAGAAAATGATATACTTTTGCACTAATATTATTATCTTGAATAGTACCTTTATTAGCCATTAAGTTTTGTAATAGTTCAAACTCTTTATCTATAAATCTCTCGATTATACTTGTTAATTTATCTTTATCAGTAAGGGCATCATAAATTATTTTAACAAGTTCTTTTTTCTTTTTATGACTTAAATTACTTATATTAAATAAATTTCCAATATGTTTTAAATCATCGACTACTAAAGCTTCAAGAAGACCTTTTAAATCTTTCACTATAGGGGTATTGGAGGCATTTTCTAAATTAAATATTTCATCAAGATTTAATTCTCCTAAAACATCTTTTATTATTTCTTTTATTTCTATAGGAATATAATATGAATCATAACTACCATTATTATACAAAAATATAAAATGGGATTCTAAATCTTGTTCACAAGAAGATAAATATTCTCTATTTTCATTATCCAATAATTTTTCAAAATAGATTTTAGTATAAAAATCATCTTTAGATTCTTCCAAACATTGTCTAAAAAAATCTAAAATATAATCTTTTAATTCATTTATATTATTAACTCCATATTCCTCTATTTTTTCATTAAGTAATCTTTTATCTAATGCTTTTAATGAAGATAATAAATCTAATTTGCCTTTTTTTATTAAATATCTTTTATAATTCATTTTTTACTCCTACTATTTTAAATATTTATCCACTAATTTTTGAGCTAATTCTTCTCCTTCTTTTGTAAGAGAAACCGTTTTGTTTTTATATTTACTAAAATATAAATATTTCTCATCCATTAATTTATTAATAACATCAAATGAATAACCTTTCCAGCTTGTTTTAATTTTAGCTTCTACTGGCATATCATTTTCATCCGCTATAAATCCATCTTCTTCCCAAGAAGTTAAATACATAAGTAGTAATGTTAATTCTTCTATTTTTTTATTCAAAGTTTACCTCCTTTTCCTATTTTTTTGCTTCTATGCAGATAATTCTGCAGACATCTGCAGAATCATTGCAGATGTCTGCAAGATTTCTACTTGACAACCCAGATTGGTTTTGCATCTATTCCTATATTTTCAATCATAATTTAAGTCCTTCATATATATAATAACTAATTATTATCCAAAAATCAAATTTATATTTTCGTAATTATTAAATTTTGGTTTAAATAATGATTTGTTTTAAAGTTATTTACTTACAAATATTTAATAAATATTCAATTTCATGAGAATGGTTTTTTTGAATAACAAAGTATTCTTTATCGGTATCAAAATAACATCTATATACATCATAAAATAAAGTATCATAATAAAGAACATCGCCAGCATAAATAGTACTTATTCTAAACATAGGAACATCTTTATTAAAATAAACATTTAAAAAGTCTGTAAATAAAAGAAGTCCAAATGAACATATAAATATGCAAATAGTAATAAGTAATTTTAAAAACCATTTCATTTTTAATAAAGTATAAATTCCTAAAGAAAAAATTATAAGACCAAAAACTGAATAGATAGAAGACCAACTACTTTCACTTGGAAAAATCATAATTGAAGATACCACAATAATTAAACCCATAATAATTAAAAATAAAGCCATAAATCTTTTATATTTAATTATCTTTTGATTAGAATAATTTAGCGTATTTTCAATATTATCTTCATATTCTTGCTTGTTTAAAGAAAATAATTCTTCTCCACTTAATAACTCATTAAGAGAAATATCTAAAACTTCACATAAAGGCTTAAATAAAGATAAATCGGGCATATTCTTTCCACATTCCCAATTACTAATAGATCTATTTGTAACTCCTAGAGTACTAGCTAATTCTTCTTGCGTTATACTTTTTTCTTTTCTTTTTTTGGCAATAAATTTACCAATCTTTTCTTGATTCATTATACCCTTCCTTTCCCCATCCATTTTAAGACTCATTACTTAATATGAACAGGAAATAAAACTGGAATTAGTCTATTTTATTACAATTACCACCTTTTTTGGTAACTTCTTCTTTAATACTTGCGATAACATCTTCATAGGAATCATTCTTATCATATTTAAAACTACTCTTTAAATCATTATCATTAGTTTCCAAGGAAATTATTTTATCACTTTTAACATCAATATTTAATTTATAGTTATAAATACTATCATTTAACTTACAATTTATTTCCACAGACTTACCTACTGTATCTACTTTATTATAATTAATAACTATCCAAATGCCTAAAATAATTAAACCTATAAACACCACAAAATGCATTAAAGATATTCCTAAATTAAAATTAGAAATATTTTTAATTTTATCTAGTTTCTTTATTAATACATTATCGGTATCATTATCCGTAAGTTCATCTAAACTCAAACTTAAAAGATTAGCAAGTTTCTTTGCTTCCATAATATTGGGAGCTGATTCCCCACTTTCCCAATTAGAAATAGTTTGTCTTGTTACTCCCATTACCTCGCCCAATTCTTCTTGGGACATCTTTTGCATCTTTCTAAATTTTTGAATTTTTTCTCCTAACATAATATTCCTTCTTTCTTAAGACAAGAATACCAAAAAACATAAGAACATTCTACCAAAATTCCTTAACATATAGGGTAAAATTATTTAACATTATTAACTTTCTTTAATAACTATCGTATTAATTAATTCGACAACTTTATCAATTGAGTAATATTCCCCACTCATAACAAAGACATATCTTTTATTATTTTTTAAAATATTTACTTCTCTTATATTATTATCTAAAGTAAACATATAACCTTTTAAATCACCCTCTAAAAGAGTTATCTTTTTATTATGAGGATTAAGAATATAAGCCACTTCATATAAAGCATAAGAAGCTTTAATATCTTTACCTAAAGAAAAGATATTCTTTTTATAGTTTTCACTCGCAATAAAATTCCATAAATCTAAATCATTTTTAACATTATTTTTTTCTAGATATTCCTTTACATCTTTATAAGTAATTTTAGCAACAACTTTCTCTTTACTATCACTAGTTAAATGTAAAAAATCAATATAAGGTTCTGTAATTCCTAGAGAAAAATAAGAATTATTATCTTTATTAGTATAAACGATATAATCACCCGTAGCATCACTATTTTCTTTACTTTCATAACCCTTAAAATCATTTTTAATTTTAATACCATTATATTCTATATATTCATCTTTATTTAATAAATTAGTATGAATCGTTAATTTATCATTTATTTTGTAAGCATCACTTATACTTTTATAAGAATAATCTAGGGACTTATCACTATAATGGACCACTAAATATAACTTATAACTAAAAAGTCCTCCAATTAAAACCACTAGAAGAATTATACTTAAACTAATTAATAATACCTTCTTACTCTCTTTCATTTTACTACCTCTTTTATTTATTATACTATATATTTCTTATTTCTAAAATAGTATTTAAGCATATTTTTCTTTTAGTTTATCTAAAGCATAATTTACATCTATCCAATATCTTTGAAGTATCTTTCCCAGAGTATCTTTTATTTCATTTTCCAAAATACCATAACAACTCTTAATAGTTTTAGAAGAAGCTATATTTTCTTTATAACAAGTTACTAAAACTTTATCTAAATCTTTACTTTTACAATACTCTAAAGCTAAATATAAGGCATAACTAGCATAACCTTTTCTTCTTTCTGTAGGTCTTATACTATAACCAATATTACCAGCATGGAATAATAAATCATTATTTAAGTTAAGTCTTATACTTACCATTCCTATAATTTTTTTATCCTCTTCTCTTACGACCATAAAAGTTTCCGATGGTACTTCTTTTTCACTTGGTATTATATTTCTTTTTTCTTCTAAATGTTTTAACCAACCATCATAATTATCTAGATAACGATATAAACCTCCAACGCCATTAATATTAGAGTTATAATCTTGAAATTCTTGAATATATAAAAGGGCTTCTTTTTCATATTCTTTAGTAGGTTTAATTAACTTTAATTTTTCCATAATTACTACTTCCTCACTTTTTCTTTAGAACAAGAGAAATTAATTAAGATGCCAGCATCTATATATCCCGCAT
Organism: uncultured Bacilli bacterium; assembly: GCA_947589435.1. Lineage (GTDB taxonomy): Bacteria > Bacillota_I > Bacilli_A > RF39 > UBA660 > SIG200. Next base: position 1,099 of record CANQBI010000014.1, on the reverse strand, counting down.
TTAGATATGCTTTATTAGAAGGTATATAATTGTAATCCGTATAAAGTAATGGCTCTAAGCCTTTTTCTAACAAGATATTGGTAAGACTATAAACTAGATTAGCGGCATAACCTTTGCCTCTTTCTTCCGGTGGCGTATAAACTCCTCCTACTTTTGCAGAGCCATTAACTTCATTATAGTTTATTGTACAAACTATTTTATTATTATCATTGCGCCAAACATAATATTTTTTAGAATCAATTAAGCTTTGAAACTTTATCTCCGCATCTTTCATACTAATTGCCTCACAATCATTCAATTCAGCATAATCATCATATAAATATTTAACTAAAATTGGTTTATCTTTGATAGTGGGTATATCCATCTTTCCCTCACAATCTTTAGGTTTCTTCGTTTTATTACAATATAAAAAACCCATTTCAAAATAATCTTTTCTATTTATTTTAGTAAAATTATCTTGCACTAATAAATCATATAATTCTTTTTTACAAGTAAATTTATCTTTTTCAGTATCAGTTAAGTAAAGATTAATAACTTCTTCAATCTCTCTTACAGTATCTATAGCAATATTATCTTTAGTCCAAATCCAAGTAGGTAATCCTACCTTACCACGACATACTACATAGTTTTCTTCATCACTATATAATACTACTTCTTCACTTTGTAAATTTAAAGGTATTAAATAGAATTTATATATATCTTTTATAAATTCTTTACTTTTAAATATTTTACTATTTTTATCAATTAGTTTCATTATTTCCCTTCTTTCTTAAACTTTTTCTAAATATAAGAAAAAGCCACGAACAATATTCGTGACTCCAATTTAATTGTGTAGGTCTTAACCCGAGATAGCTCACAGATTGCTTATATCTCCTCACTTGCTAATAATTATACATTATTTTTTTAAAAAAACAAGATGTAAAAAGTTCCCTAAAAATTCCCTAAAAAAATAAGTGATGTTTTTTGCCCTAAAATATAGGCAAAGAAAAAAGCCTTATTTTATAAGACTTTTTGACTATCTTAAATGGTGGCTCCAGCGGGAATTGAACCAGCGACACAAGGATTTTCAGTCCTCTGCTCTACCGACTGAGCTATGAAG
>CANQBI010000013.1 GCA_947589435.1 uncultured Bacilli bacterium | reverse complement strand
TAAGGCTCATTTAAAAATGTTGGTTTTCCTACATAATTATATGGACCAAATATTACATTTTTATATTGACTTTAACAATAATCTACTTAAAAACTGTGATAGTGCTAATATAAAAATGTAGGATTTCCTACATAATTAAAAGGACTTAAAAAAAATTTTTATATTGACTTTAACAAAGAATTTGAAAGGGGAAAAAGAACATATATATTTGGCTATGTTAGGATGTAATGATAAAGAATTAGATAAATTAAGTAAGAAAGATAAATTAGTAAGGGAGGTTAGAAATCAAGTGTATATATTTAATGAAGATGGAACATTGACTATTAATAGAACAAGAGAAGATGAAATAGAACTTGAAAAGAAGTTTATTTATTCTGATGGCAAAGAAACTGGAAGGATAGAAGGAAAAAAAGAAGGAAAGAAAGAAGAACTTGTATCAGTTGTAAAGAATATGCTTCAAAGTGGATTATCTAATAAAGAAATAAGAAAATATACTAATATTTCTTTAAAAGAGTTAAATGAAATAAAAAAGAAAATAAAATAATGATATAATTATAAATAGGTAATCTTGATAATTATGATAGGTATGGCAACAATTATGGCGATTACAATGCGTGGAATGTGAATTCGGACGGCAACTTGAACAACTGGAATGTGAACAATACGAATGCGGTTCGCCAAAGCCTTCTATAACTTGAGTGATTATATGGTTAAGACTATATACTAGGGAAGATAGAAGACAAAGATTATCTAGGAATATATTTCCAAACTAAAAACGAGGATGATAAATTTTACGAGATTTATCTATCACCTCGTTATTTTTTGCATTTTTACAACAAATGTGTTCTTTTTTAAAAGAAATTTCACGAAAAAAAAGGAAATCCGAGATTTTTTTACAATAATATAAGTGAAGGGAGGAAAAATATTGACTTAAATTTTAATAGTAAAAAAAGAATAAAAAACGGTTAATTAGTTGGATAAAAATAAAGGAGGAGATTTAATGCTAGCAGAAAAAATAGAAAATGAATTAGAAGAACAAAATGGGGAAAATGAAGGAAATAAATTTTATCATTTAAAATATGATAGAGTATTTAAAAAGGTAATAGATGTTAATCCAGAAGTTTTAGAAAAAGTATTAACAGATATTTTAGAGGAAGAAGTAAAGATAATTAGTTTTGTCCCTACAGAATTTACCTATTAAGAATGTCAAAAGTAAAGTAAATATCTTAGATATATTAGTAAGTACTAAAGATAATAAATTAATAAATGTGGAATTAAATACTAACTTTGATAAATCAACCAAAGAAAGAAATTTAGTATATTATACATCACTATACTCTCAAAAGAAGTTAAGGGGAGAATATATCGAAGATATTGATGAAAAATTAGAAGTCTTACATATTGATATTAATTTTAATGAAAGTAAAAAGGAAGAAGAGAAGAAAACATTTTATGTTCAAGATGCTAAAGGAGTAAGATATAGCAATAGTTTTAAAATCATAACGGTTAATATTGCAAAGTATAAGCATCTTTGGTATGATAAGAACATAAAAGGAGATAAGACTCACATTTATTTAGTAATGTTAGATGCTAATAAAGAGGAGTTAAGGAAGTTAGCAAAGGTAGATAAACTAATAAAGGGAGTGGAAGAAGAAGTGGAAAAGTTAAATGATGATTTTGTATTCAGAAGAGAGATAAGTAGAGAAGAAGAGGCTAAGATAAGAGAACAAATGCGAGTTAATGAAGCCAAAAAGGAAGGCATCGAGGAAGGTATAGTTAAAGGCATTGAAGAGGGAAAAATTCAAGGTATCGAAGAAAATAAAAAAGACATTGCCAAGAATATGTTAGAAAAAGGATACTCCATTAAAGAAATATCTGAGATTACTAATTTAAATACTGAAGATATTGAAAAATTAAAATAATCTTATGTTATAAAGTATCATTAATTGATACTTTTTTAGTTATATTAAAATAAAAAGATAAATAATGATATAATATAGATAGGTAATCTTGATATAAGTGTTAGGTATGGCTACAACAGCGACTGGGGCAATTACATTGCGTGGAATGTGAATACGAGCGGCTCCTTGGACTGGAATAATGGCAATGTGAACAATACGAATGCGGTTCGCCCAGCCTTCTATAACTTGAGTGATTATATGGCTATGGCTATATACTAGGGAAGATAGAAGACAAAGATTATCTAGGAATATATTTCCAAACTAAAAACGGAGATAATAAGTTTTACGAAACTTGTTTAGCACTCCGTTATTTTTTCTCGCAAAAAGAGAATTTAAAAATTTTATATTTAAAGATTAGAAAAATAATGTTATAATCATCTTAAGAGTAGGTAGGTGATGAACTTATAAATAAAATTATGAGAAATGCGACAAACTAAAAAAGGAGTGGTGAAAAATTAAAAACGACGTAGTTGAACTAAGACGTTCCGGCAAATTTTATAATGTCTTTGGAGATGATGCGATAGTGCTTCATTATATTACTGGTTATAAAATTGTGGCGGAAAAAGGGGGAGTAGGGTTTCCCGAAACTGCCTATAACAAAGTTATAAATGCTTTACTAGACAATGAAATATCTTATGTAGTTTATGAAAAAAACGAGAAAAAAGATGAAAAAAATTTTAAAAAAATTAATAATTACAAAAATATTCTTAAAAAAGGAATTAGCGAATTATCTATTGAAGAGCGGTTTCAAAAAATTGAAACGGCAATTCGCAAATTAAATGCTAAAGAACTAGACCATATACTTGAAGTAATTGAAGATGCAATATCGAACTGAAAAATTTTTAATAATTAAAAACATGAAAAAATTCATTCTAGGATTAGAGACAATGTTAGTTAATTTTCCCAGAAAAGAATTTTTGACTAAAGATATGATTTATAAAGATGCTTTAAAAGTTTTAGAATTAGTTTTTATTGCTAATGAAATAGAAGATATTAAAGAAAAAAATCATTTGCAAATAGAAATATTAGCCAAAATTAATATGTTAGATTTTTATTTAGAAAGAGCTTATAAGAAAAAATATATTAATGAAAAACAATGTTTAAATAAATCAAATGAACTTGAAGCTATTTCCAAAATGGTTTACAGGTGGATAAAATATAGTATCCAAGAAAGTAAAAGTAATGAAGGAACATTGTAATTTAGATACCATTTTAAATTTATATGAAAAAGAAATATCCAAAAATGTTAAAAACAAACATAAAGTATATATGTTTGAGAAAAATAAATTTCAAAATATAAATCATATAATTAATGTCCTTAAAACAGGGGAGTATGATGGGGGAAAATATAATATTTTTTTGATTAAAGAGCCTAAGCATCGGATTGTGATGGCTTTAAGTATCACGGATAAAATTATTAATCATTTTATTGCGAGATACGTTTTAGAAATAAAACTTTCTAAATATTTAGATGACCGGAATATCGCTACCCGTAAAGGTATGGGTACGGATTATGGAATTAAAATGGTTAAAAAATTTTTAGAGAAAAATAAAAAATATGAAACTTTTTATATTTTAAAACTAGACATAAGCAAGTATTTTTATTCTATAGATCATGAAGTTTTAATGAGTCTTGTTAAAGATAAGTTATCAAAAGAAGAATATGACTTTTTAAAAATAATTATTGATAGTACCAATGAAGAATATATAAATAAAATTATTAAAACGATTAAAACAAATTATACGAAGAAACACCCACAATTTAAAAAAGAAATTGATAGTCTACCTTATTATGAATACGGTAAAGGGTTACCTATTGGAAATATGACTAGTCAATTTTTATCTATTTTTTATTTATATGAATTAGACCATTATATTGTCCATAATTTACATATTAAATATTATGTGCGTTATATGGATGATTTTGTTTTAATTCATCATGATAAGAAAGTCTTAGAAAATGCTTTAAAAGAAATTGAAACTATTTTAAATACTAAGTATAAATTAAAATTAAATAGTAAAAAGACCAAAATAGTAAAAAATAATGAAGGGTTTGTTTTTCTAGGATACAATTACAAAGTTGTAGGTAAGAAGACAATTGTGAGATTAAGAAGAGAAGCCTATGAAAAAACAAAAAAAAGAGTTAAAAGAACTTATTATATGTATGAACATGGTTTTATTTCTTTTAATGAAGCTTTTTGTTCGATAATGAGTTATTGGTATAACAGAAAATATGGAAGTCAAATGAAAGTTAGAAGGGCAATCAATAAATATTGGTTTAATAGAGTGCATGGCTTACAAAAATAGATATGTTTTTATTAAAAGAACTTATCCCAAGACTATTATATTATTTCAAAAAGATAATAAGTATATTGGTTATAAAGAAGATAAAGAATTATTAAAATTTTTAAAATTTCGCAAATTAAAAGATTTAGAACGCTTAAAAATAAATTATATTATAGTAAGAAATATGGAGATAATAGACCATCAGGAATATGAAAATAATATGTATAATATTTATTATTTAAGATTTAGATTAACCAATTTAATTAATTCTTGGAAAGATTTAATAAATTAAATTTTTATTATGGTTAAAACTTTCGGTATTCTAAACATTTATTTAGTGATTGGTTTGTTATGAAGTTCAAATTCTAAAGCCTTATTTTTACTTACTAAATCATAAATAGAGGCACATTTAAGTTCATAAGTATAGGTAAGAGAATCTTTTAAGGAAGTAAGGGAAATATCTATTTCCTTTTTTATTTTATTTAAATATTTTTTACCATTATTATTAAAACCTAATACTTTAATGTATTCTAAATTTAAATTTTTAATATCTTCTTTTTTAAGACCAATTAAAATATGAATAAACATTCTTCTTAGACGATTATAAGTATATCTTTTAGATTTCGTTTTATTAATTAAATCATCCATATTAAAACAGTCATAAATGATTTTTTTAAGACGATTTTGGATTCCTTCTTCAACATCTAAATAGTCATCTAAATTATTATCCGTGATTATTTTATATTTTAAGTAAGGAAATAAATTATCTAAACTTATATTTTCTAAATATTTTAAAGTAATCCCAGGAACCATTTTTTTAATACTTTTATTATTCTTTATTCTTTCCCTAATATTGGAGGCACTCACTATATCACTATTTAAAGTGGTATCTTTATAGTCATTAGTTCTTTTAATTGTTAGAGGTTTAATATGATAATTATTTTCTTTTATCGCTTTAACATAAGAAATACCTAGTAAATCATTGGGCGTAAAATCAAAGTCAATCTTTAAGGCTTTAGCAAGAGCCGTGGGGTAATTTAAGCCTTTATCTAAATAACTTTTAACTAAAGTATTATATTCATCTTGATTATTTAGAGTATAATCGGCGATTAATTCTAATTTATGAATGTCATTAGATTCACTCCCAAAAATGACATAATCACATTTAAAACTCTCTAACATTTGCACAGAAATACTTGCAAATTTATCGGCACTTTGACATCCAAAAACAAAAGGTAATTCTAATACGATATCGATGTTATTTTGAAGAGCTATTTTAGTTTTATTTTCTTTCGATAATAAAGAAATTTCCCCACGTTCTAAAAAGTAACCATTTAAAACTAAAATGATTAAAGAGTCCGGATACATTTCTTTAATTTTTTGTAAATGATAAATATGTCCATTGTGAAAAGGATTATATTCACAAATAATACCAATAATATTCATAATAAATCACTTCTTTAATATAACAATTCTCTTTTTAAATGTCAATTTATTTGCTATACTAATTACAAATGAGGAAGATATTATGATTATATGTGTTGTAGGACCAACAGGGGTTGGAAAAACGAAATTAAGTGTTATGCTGGCTAAAAAATATGATGCTCTCGTTATAGGGTGTGATGCTACCCAAATATATAAACATCTTGATATTGGGAGTGCTAAAGTAACGGAAGAAGAGAAGGAAGGAGTAGAACATCTTTTAATTGATATTAAAGAACCTAATGAAGATTATAGTGTTTGTGATTATCAAAAGGATTTAAGAACAATTATAGATAAAAATAAAGACCGTAATATCGTTATTGTGGGAGGAACCGGTCTCTATTTAAAAAGTGCTTTATATGATTATGAATTTAGTGAAATGGAAAACAATAATTATGATGAGTATACAAATGAAGAATTATATAAAATGTGCTTAGATATTAATCCTAATTTAAATATTCATCAAAATAATCGAAGAAGACTCGAAAACTTTTTAAATCGCAAAAATAAAAATCCTAAAGAACCAGTTTTATTATATGATGCTTTATTTATAGGTTTGACTACGAATAGAGAATTGTTATATGAAAGAATTAACAGGAGAGTAGATGAGATGGTTCAAAATGGTTTAGTGGAAGAAGTAAAAAGTTTATATCAAAAATATGGTTTTACGAGTATACTAAGTCGCGCTATTGGTTATAAAGAAATTATTAAGTATTTAGATAAAGAAATATCTTTAGAAGACGCTATCGAATTAATTAAAAAGAATTCCCGTCATTATGCTAAAAGACAATATACTTGGTTTAATAATCAAATGAATATAACTTGGTTTAATACTAATTTTAAGGATTTTAATAAAACTTATGAAGAAGTAGTCGAATATATCGAAAAAAATAAATAAGAGTCCAATATAGGGCTCTATTTAGTTTCCATAAAATTTACAACTTGATTTTGATTATTTTTTTGTTCTAGTTAAAGCTAAATGTTTTGGTTTATTGTTTATTCCATTTTTGTATGCCAGATTTAATTCATTGTTTATATCAATATCAGTAATTTTGTCTTGATATAAATCTAAGGCATTTAGTTTATTTGACTTTATACGACAATACTCTCTAAATTTTTGATTTTCTTTTTCTAATTCAAGGTCATGAGTATATTGATTTTTTAAAGAAATACCTTTATTTAATTTACTAGTAAAACCTTTGATTTTTTTATTTGCTACATATTTAACTATTCCCCAATAAACTGAACATAAACCGACCATACCTAATATATTAACTGAAAATGTATATATATTAGATAATAGTTTAATATTATGATAAAAAGTTAAATTTCCAATAACATTTAAACCTAATATTAATAATCCTAATATTAATTGGAATTTTAACATTTTTTTAGCAAAGAATTTTAATTCGGTATATTCTGAAACATTCTTTTCAGTTTCTTTAATTTCTCCATTTAAAGTATTTATATTATTTTCTAATAGTTGTTCTGTTTCATTCATTTAAAAATACCCCCTTTGGTGGAGAGTATTTTAGCATAATCTATTTTTATTGTCAATTATCTAAATTCTAAATAAATGCTTCTATCAAAGTTATGTTCTTCGACATTAACTTCACCAGAGTCGGCTTTTTGTAATTCTTCATTCGTAACTAAGAAATATTTATGATATAAATAATCTTTACCATCACTACTAACGGGATCATCCCAAGTAAGATCTAAATGGAACCACTCATCATCAATTTTAACGGCATTCCAGACATGACCATTAGATTCATAACTAATTTCTTCTTTAGTTGTGGCTATTTTATAATTTTGATAGCCAAGTTTTGTTAAGATAATACTCATTAAATCAGCATAACCATTACAAGTAGCATAACCAGATACGACAGGGCCATAAGCATTAAAGGATTCATATTCACTATCTCCGGTATCATTTCTTACCGTATCGTATTTTGTATGGTCAATAATATAATCATGAATTAATTTGATATTCTCAAAATCATCTAAACTTGCATCATATAATTCTTTAATTAAATTATCGACATACTGATTAATAACCTCTATTTCTTCATTTTTATATAGGTAAGTGACATTAATCGTTATTTCGCCATCTTCTTTAATGGATGTTTTAAGGGAATTAAAACTATTATAAGGATGGACAAAATTATTTAAATGCGTAAGCATAAATTCATTTTTAGTAATCTCGGCAATATCTTCCGCACATTCCGTATATTCTTTAGGGCAATAGAAGGTAAAATCTTCCCAACCTTGATTAATGACACTATAAATGATGTCCATTAAATCATCATAAGAGTAGGGAATATAATCTTTACTATTTTGGACATATAAAAAATCATAATCTTTGGTATAAGCATTACCATCTCCTATAGTTAAAACTGGTTTGTTCGAAATTGTTTTCGCTAAAAAACTCGTAATCTTACCAGCATTAAGTAAAATTACTAATATAAGTGCATAACAAATTAAAGGTATAATATATTTCTTCATAAATATCACATAATCATTTTATCAAAAAAAAACAAAGTAGTAAACTACTTCATATTTTTAATTTTAGCATTTAATCTTTGTTTTTCACGATCTGTGGTATTACTTTTAATTAAACCTTTTTGTAAAGCAGCATCGATTGTTTTTTGGAATTCTTTGAATATTTTGTTAGCTTCTTCAGAATTACCAGCGGCAATCGCTTTTTCACAAGATTTGATTAAGTTCTTAACCCGCATCTTTAGTTCATGATTTTCTTCAGTTTTTTTCGCAATTACTTTAACTGCTTTTTTAGAACTTTTGATATTTGGCATAAAATCCCTCCTTAAAAATTCATATTAATTTTACCAAAAAATATGTTAATGTGCAAGAAATATCAATTTTGTTAGTTAAAAGACATTATTTGACATAATATTTAAAAGTAATTATTTATAATATAATTGGTGGATAAGATGAGAAAATTTAAAAGTAAAAAGAAAAGTAATTATACCATTATCTATTTAGGAGTTTTTTTAATTAGTATGGCTTTAACGATTAATTTTTTATATCAGCATAATTTAGTTAAAGATGATACTTTAATTGATATTTTAATGCAAGATAATTTTAATTTAGAAAAAGACAAAATTGAAGATGTTGATTTTTTATTAAAGTATGCTTTTAATATCGATAAAAATGAGGTTGAAGCCGTAGTCAAAGAAGAAAATCCGGAAGAAAAAGTCGAAATAAAAGAAGATAAACCATATCTAGATAATATTGTCTATATTTATAATACCCACCAAGAAGAAAAATATGATATGAGTATTATGGAACCTTATAATATTAAATCGGGTGTTTTTGTGGCGAGTAAAATGCTTAAGGAATATTTACATGACGAAGGTATTGGAGCTATTGTGGAAGAAGATAATATTGCCGATGCTCTTCATGCTTTAAATTTAAAATATGGAAGTTCCTATAAAATAAGTAGACAATTTATGGAAAGTGCCAAGGAAAAAAATCCCACTTTGAAATATTTTATTGATTTACATAGAGATTCATCAGTTTATACAAAAACGACCACCAATATTGAGGGAGAAGCTTACGCTAGAGTTTTATTTGTGGTTGGACTTGACCATGAAAACTATCAGGTTAACCTAGATTTTGCCACCCGTTTTAGAGAAAAAATTGATGCTTATAACGATACTTTATGCCGAGGAATTATGAAAAAAAGTGGTAAAGGGGTAAATGGTATTTACAATCAAGATTTTAGTCCCAATACCATGCTAATTGAAGTAGGAGGTCAATATAATAATATTAGAGAAGTAAATAATACTTTAAAAGTTTTAGCTAAGCTTTTAAGTGAATTTATAAGGGATGAAGAAAATGGGTAAGAAGAAGAAAAATTTGCCTCTTAAAGTGTTAGGACTTTTATTCATTGTGTTTATGGCTTTGTATATAGCGAGTACCAGTGGTTATTATGAAAGTAAAATAAGAGATAAAGTAGTGTTAACCGAAGAAGGGATTAAAGAATTTGAACGGAGAGTTCAAAATGGCGAAGATGTTGATATTAGTGCCTTTTTAAATCAAAAAAGACCGGATTATAGTAGTTATATGTCTACTTTAGGAGATAATTTAACGAGTGGAATTGAAGTTTTAGTTTACGATGGGGCAAGATTTGTCAAAGATATTATTAACTCACTCTTTTAAAACCTAATATTTTATTGTATAATTAGAGGGTAAGAAAGTAAGGGTTGATATAATGAGAGTACTTTGTATCGGAAGTTCCGTATTAGAAACGACATGTTCAATAAATGAACCAATTAAAGAAAATCAAATTGTAAGAATTACCGAAAAAAATGAGTGTGGGGGTGGACACGCGGGTAATATTGCCTATTTACTTGGTAAATGGGGCATTGAAACTTATATAGCCTCTGTCGTGGGTGCTGATGATGCGGCGAATAAAATTAAAAAAGAATATGAAAATATTGGGGTAAGATGTGATTATATTGAAACGACATATGACCGGAAAACCGCTCAAAATATTGTTATTTTAAATACAACCAGTAAAAATAAAACGATATTTGAAATATCTAATAATGCTAATTTAAAGAAATATGCCTTTGGAATGGCTCCCGATGTTATTGTCGTTGATGGAAATGATTTTAATGCTTCCGTATCCGCCTTTGATAAATATCCTAAAATACCTAGTTATTTAATTGTATCTAGAGTTAATAATGAAATAATTGAATTATGTAAATATGTTAACTTTATTATTTGTAATAAAGAAACAGCCGAAATCCTTACTAATATGACTATTGATTATAATAATAGTGCTACTTTAGTAAATGTTTATAATAAACTTCGTCAAAGATTTAATAAAGCTGATTTAATAATTACTTTAGGGGAAAGAGGATCACTTTATGCCATTAATAATCAAGTTAAAATAATGCCCGTAGTTAAAACGAATATCGTAGATACCAATGGAGCAGGGGATGCATACTCTGGAGCTTTCATCTATGGAATGGCAAGAGGATTCGGCTTAGAGAAAAGTATTGCTTATGCCACCATTGCGGCCTCTTTATCTACAACCAAACTTACCAGTAGAATGTCTATTCCAACTTTAACAGAAGTATCTACTTATTATGATAGTAAATTTGGGGCGGCGAATAATCCAAATAATACAATGCCAACTCCAAATACCGAGCAAAATAATGCTACACCAGAGACTCAAACAAATTCCCAAGTAAATGCCAATTCTAATGAGGCACCAACACCAAGTGTCGAACCAGAAAATTTAAATATTCCTGACTCTAGTAATGATGCTAGAGCTATGAATATGAATACAGAAGGCCAAAATGTTAACTAGTAAAACGCCTCATCTAGATTTGCATGGCGAAGAAGTCGCGGTTACTTATGCTATAGTTAACGAGTTTTTGCAAGATAACTACAAAATGGGAATACCAGAAGTTATTATTATTCATGGTAAAAGTACAAATATTCTAACGAAAGAAGTTCAAAAAATTTTAAAAGAACATCCTCTAGTGGACCATTTTCATCTTAATAATTGGAACCTAGGGGAAACTATTGTCTATCTAAAAGAAAAATAATGTCAAAATAAGGCTTATAATTATATCAAATAAATGCTTTGTTTGCCAATTGTTTGTTAAAAAATCTTAAAAATTATACAAATAGTTGACATATTTTTTAGTTTGTGCTATAATTATCACGTAATTAAGGGGGTAGACATTATGAAAGGATACGTTTTAGATTACATTAATGAAAACGAATTTAAAAAATTAGAGAGGGCTTTAAAGAAGTATAATATGCTTGCTTTTAAAAAGTTAAACTTTGATTTTTATCCAGCCTTACGTAATGGCGAATTTTTAGGAGAAAAGGTTGATTCCAATAAAATTAATGGTACCGAAAAGTACGAATTAAAATTACCAAGTGATAAAATGTTTACACAAATTCATGGGGAAGTTAAGTTAATTTATACTGTTCATTATAAAGAACAAGTTGTCGTTTTAGAGGAAATTACACCAGCAAATATTTTACTTGAAGGACATATGAGTGAACTTACAACTTATAAAGGTATTATGATAAGTAAGAAAAACGCTTCCAAAGATATGTTTAAAATTGACTTACTTAATATGTTACAAGATAAACATTAAGAGGCTTAAAATGAAGAAAGATATGTATGAAGATTGTAGAGCCTCTTTACTAGAACTTAAAAATTTAAGTAAAAAGATGTTTATAAGAAGAGAATATATGCCTATTTTAATTCCGGAACTTGCCAGATTAGAAGAAGAACAATATTTAAATAGATTAAGTGAAATAGAATTAGAGGGCTTTGTTCCAACTTCACCAGATAGTTTTGAAGCTCATGAACAAGATTTTGTTTTTAACCGTTGTAGATAGAATAAAAAGGAAGTAAGAAGATTTAGAAATTTACCTAAATCTTCTTATTTTTTGGTTGTTTTTAAAAAATTTGTATATTATAATAAATTATTATTAAGGAGTATTTTATGGAAAAAGATATAACTAAAGGAAGCACTTTTGTAAGAGAACCAGTTGATGATGTTACTAATGAAATATTAGAAAGTCCAAGTCAAAAATTTATATTGACAGGTAAAAGAGGAATGGGTAGAAGCACCATTCTTTATAATCTAGAAAATAGAGGACTAGGAACAAGGGAACAAACAATTAAGATGAATTTTGATTCCAGTATTACTTTTTCCAAAAATCCTAATGAATTTTACACTGAAGAAGTTTTTTTAGAATATTATGAGTTAATGATTTGTTTTCAAATTTTAGCCTTTTTAAATCGGAATTATCCTTTAATTTATGATAAATATTTTAAAGAAACTTATCAAAAATTAGAAGGTATTTCATCTATATTTTTTAGTCAAATTAATGATGGAGTATACTTAAGTTCTGATTTTTTAAAAAGTACCTTAAAAAATTCGGATTTATCTAAACAACTTCTATTAAAGATTAAAGAATTATTAAGAATCGAAAAATTAAATATGGCTATTGACCGTTTTGATTGGATAAATGGGGTAAGTAAAACAAGCCAACTTATTTTAAAAAAGTATTTTAATTTATTTGATAAAGTAATTCTAACTTCTGATGATAGACATTTAAATTCTTCTATGAAAGCCCAAGATTTAGATAGAAAAGAATATGTTATTAAGAGAATAGATTATAGTGAAAAAATAGAAGTTGTCAAAATGATTTTAAAAATAAATAATCCGGGATTAGAAGAATTTAAAGATGATTTTTATGAAGAATTAATAAATGTTTGTAAAGGTAATTTAAAAGTTATGTTAGCAGTTTTTAAAAGAATTCAAAACCCTCAAGAATTAACTAAACAAAATTTAAAGAAATTACTTTTACTTGTAGCGAAAGATGATATTAAAAAGCAAGATTATTTAGATGAAATAAGCCCTCAAAAAAGATTATATTTATAAAAATAACACTCTAAAATGAGTGTTTATTTTATCTATATAATTTTACTACTAATTTTTCTTCTTCTGATAAACAATAATTTTCAATAAAACCATTTTCTTGATGTTCTTCTAGATATTCCTCTAATGGTGTGTCATTAATTGTATCAATTTGTTCAAAAGTAGGGTAAATATTTTTAAATTTTCGTTCATATTTGCTTTTTATTTCCTTAATTACATCCTCTAAAGGATGATTAACTATTTGTTCTTTAAACCAATTTTGTAACTTTTTAAAACTTTTACAATATTCTTCTTTAGAATATTTAAGGATAGGCAGATATAAAGTAATATTTTCTTCTTCAAATTTAAGAATATTATCTTTTAAAACTTTAATTATATCTTCAGTCTCTAAATCCATGTATAATCTATAATTTGCTTTAGGATTTCTCTCGTAAGTAATAAAATCATTATTAACTTCTAAATTATTTGTATAGAAACTTCCCATAAAGACCATTAAATGATGACTAGTTATAGATTCTTTCATAGATTTATTCTCCTCGTAAACAATACTATAACATAATATTTTTATTTGTCAAACAAAGTATAATTTAACAATAAATTTACAAACAATTTATTTTTGTGTTATACTAAAAGTAAGAAGAAGGAGGTTTTTATGCCAGGAAAAGAAGTAAAAGATGAATTTTTGATGACCGCTATAGTGAAATTAGCAATTTATCTTCATTGTAAGGGTTATATTAAAGATTATAAAGGAGTGGAAAAGTATCGAAGTTTAGAGGAATATTTGACAAGCGAAGAATTGAAAGCCGTTGAACCATATATGGCATCTATTAATGATATGGTCAATAAAGCTGATAGTTACATGAATGATAATACACTTGTTATTCCAGATATTAAAAAGAATAGAATGTAAGAACTATGATAAATACATCAAGTTCTTTTTAAATTAAAAAAACTAGAAAATATTCTAGTTAACGTTTAAAGTGGTGCACCTGAAGGGACTCGAACCCCCACGGATTATCCACTAGATCCTAAGTCTAGCGCGTCTACCAGTTCCGCCACAGGTGCAATTTAATGGTGGACCTCGTAGGACTCGAACCTACGACCGCCCGGTTATGAGCCGGATGCTCTAACCAGCTGAGCTAGAGGTCCATTGCTTTTTCATTATACTATAATTAAATTTAAGTTGCAAGATAATTATGTTATAATATTTACGATAAAGGAATGATTTTTGATGAAATTAGCAATTATTAGTGATATTCATGCGAATTTAATCGCTTTAAAGCTCGCCATTAAAGATTTAAAGGAGAAATGCGTAGATAAAGTCCTTTTTCTAGGAGACTATCTTACCGATGGGGAATGTGAAAAAGATATTTTACAAATAATTAAAGAATATGGTGATTATGTTATTTTAGGAAATAGAGAGAAGTATTTACTTAATTATAATCCTAAATTAAAAGATTATAGTAATTATCGAACTATTAGTTATACTTATAATAATCTAGAAGTGGAAGATTTAAATTATTTAAGTTCTTTAGAAAATCATTTAATAATTACTTTAAATGGTTATAAAATATTACTTATTCATGGAGATGAATATGGGCATACAGTAGACACTATTTGAGGCGTTATTTCAAGAATATATGACAAAATATGATTTTGATATTTGTCTTTTTGGACATACCCATAAATATTTAAAAGAAGAGTATAAGGGTAAACTATTTTTAAATCCCGGTTCAATTGGGGAACCTACCGATGGCCCAACCTATAAATATGTTATCTTAGAATTAGATGATTTAAAAACAAATTTAAGAGAATTTAAAGTAAGTGATACTTATAATATTTTAGAACAAAACTTTAAAAATACCAAATATTACCAAGATAATTATGTTTGGAGTGAACTTGTTTTAAAAAGTATTAAAGATGGTAGAGATTATACAACCCCTTTTATGAAACTAGTTAATAAAAAAATAGGTAATAAAACTTTAACTCCTTTAGAATATAATGAAATATGGCATGATACTTACAAAAATTATTTAAATGATATTCTAAAGTAAATAACTAAACTATTTCTGTTCATACTAATACTATGAATAGAAGTAGTATTTTAAAAATTATGATTGTAATTTTAGGAATAAGTAATATTCTTTTTCTTAGTATGTATTTTTCTAAAAAGGAAGAAAAAGTAGTTGATTATTGCTTTTATGAAGAAAATCCCGAATATGTTTTAGTTGAGAAAAATGTGTTAAATGACCTAACTTCTTTTTTATATAAAGATAATGATGATAATTATATTGGAAAAATTTATGATGCTACTTCTAATAATGAAATAACAATGAATGATTTAATTAAAGAAGATAAAGCAAGTTTATATAACGAAAAAATTAAAGAACTTCTTACTTTAAAATATCCCAAATTTATTGTAGAATCCCTCTTAAAAGAAGAGGTTAAATATGATTATTTATTAAGAGAAAATGAACTCGTAATCTATTTTAGTAATTATAATATTAATCCTGAAGTAGAGGAACTTTTATATTTAAAAGTTAATTATAATGAAATAAAAGATTATTTAAATTTTACGGTCCTTTTAGATAAAGATTATCAAAATGAAAGTGGTTATGATTATACGCTTTCTAAAAAGAGTGTGGCTTTTACTTTTGATGATAGTCCCAATAAAAATAAAACGGATAAAATATTAGATTATTTAAAAGACAACCATTTCCATGCCACTTTTTTTGTAGTGGGAACAAGAACTATTAATAACGAAGCCTTACTTTTAAGTATTAATAGTGATGGTAATGAAATAGGATCGCATACTTATAATCACGCTAATATGAAAAAACTTACTGATGAAGAGATAATTAATGATTATAATAAAATGAATAGTATTTATCAAAAATTATTTCAAAAAGATTTAACTTTATTAAGACCTCCTTATGGGAATATTTTAAATAATCAAACCACTCTTATTCCTACTTCTTTTATTTTATGGAATTTAGACACCAATGACTGGCGTTATCGAAATACCAATTATATTGTCAATTATGTTTTAGATAATATTAAAGATGGCGATATTATTTTATTTCATGATTCTTATGATACCACCGTTAAAGCCATTGAGGAGTTACTCCCTCTTCTTTATAGTAAAGGTTATCAAGTTATGAGTGTCTCGGAGTTATTTAAACTTAAAAATATTCCTCTAGAACAAAACAAAATATATTATAAAGCACTCTAGAAAATAGCTAAATCAATGTCGGTACTGTTATCATCAAGTTCTGTGTAAATAGCGAGAGTACCCGCTGCTAAAAAAGTTAAAGTTGTAATTAATCTTTCTTCCGACTTTCTAATCCCGGTATTAGTCATTTTGGATATTCTTAAGTCTTCGATGGCCTCATTCGTAAAATATAAATAGATAAAGGAGGCGACGATTAAAAGAACAATATTTATTTTGCGCCCCTTTAGTTTATCTTGGTAATTTTTATTTACTAAATAATCTTCTTCATATTTATTAGCAAGTAAAGCAAATATGACAATCAAAAAATAGATATACCAAATTATATCTTCATTTTTTAGCTTTTGCATATCTCTTTTATCATAATTCATATTAAATCATATGAGTTATTTTATTTTTTCTTATTAGTTTTAACTAAATAATCATTTATTTTATTAATTCTTACCCAAAAACTGCTGATAATAAAGAATAAACAAATACCAATTAAAGAAACTCCTAAAACAATTTCCCAAATACTTTTATTTATTACAATTAAAATAATGCCAAATATAAGACCAAATATACCCGTAATAAAAAGTCTATTTAAATGAAACTTAACAACTTTTCCCGTATCCGTTTCATAAAATTTATCTTTTAATTCTTTTTTTTCATTCTTATTTAAAGAATAATACTTTAATCTATACATACAATCCACCTTAAATAAATAATAACACTCCCGAAAAATGTTTGCAAGATTTAATAGATGTTAGTATAATTAAAAGGGGAATGTTTATGACAATTGAAGATATTAATAAAGAAATAAAAAATTTAAAAGATGGGGGAGTTAGTGTAAAAGGTATTAGTGATACGCATCATACATTTTCAGATTACTTAAAAGAAAGAACGCTTCTTTTGGCTCTTGTTTGTAATATATTTCCAGAAATTTCTTGGAAAAGTAAAAAACATTTTAAGGAAGAAGAGGACCCGATGTTTGAAGGTGATTTTTTAGTTGGTTTGAATACTCCTAAAGGGATTATTTCCTTCCATTTGAAACTTGCTTATTGGGATATTTTTGAAGTACCTGAGTTAGAAAGAGCCCCTTATTATGATAAATATGAAAAAGAAGATGTTTTTAAAAGATTAGAAGAATTTATCGAAGAAGTAATTGAAGAAAGAAAGGGTGGTTTAAATGAAAATCGCACTAGATGAATTAAATATTAAAAAAAGCATAGAGATTAATGAACAAGTTTTATATGATGATAGTATAGATTTCCGAATAAAAGGTTTAGATAACGCTTACGTTAAAGGAAATATCGAAGAAAGAGAAGGAATAATCTACGTTAATTTAAATTTTGAAGGCGAAATGCTCATCATTGATTCCCTCACTTTAGAAGTTGTTCCTTATCATTTTTCTTTAGATATTGACGAAAATTTAGATACTTTAGAGGAAAATTACGAAAATGTTTACGAAAAATCGCAAAATATACTTGATTTAAAAGAACTTTTATGGCAAAATATTGTATTGGAAGTCCCAATTAGTTTTACTAAAAGTGAGAACACTCATTTAAAAGGTGAAGGTTGGGAGTTAAAAAGTGAAGATGAAAAGTCCGCTGGGATAGATCCACGACTTGAAAAATTAAAAGATTTATTGAAAGGTGATGATTAGTTATGGCAGTTCCTTTTAGAAGAACAAGTAAAACTAAAAAAAGAATGAGAAGAACTCATTTAAAAAAGGAAGCTCCTACAGTTACAACATGTCCAAAATGTGGGGCCGCAATTAGACCTCACAGAGCTTGTCCAAAATGTGGTAACTATAAGGGTGAAAATGTTTTAAAAATTGAAGAAGAAAAATAGGTTAATTAATGAGGATTTAATCCTCTTTTTTCTTGACTAAATCTTAAATTTTTGTATAATATAGATTTAGCAAAAAGGTGGTTCTATGTTGGAAAAGATAAAAACTTTTTTTAGAGATATTAATGAATTTTTTAAAAGTCTGGTTACTTTAAAATTTGAAGGTTATGATTATGAAACATTCGAAAATGATTTAATAAAAGTTAAAGATGAATTTGGAAGTGTTTTTGATGGTCTAATGGCAAGTAATTTAACGATAGAAGAGTTTAAGGAGTTATTCGAAAAATATAAAACTCTAGGAGATTCTTTAGACAGACTAGATGCCAATAAAATATCTAGTGATTATTTATATAAATTTGGAGCGGAAATAATTCTTAAATCGATGCTTAATGTGCTTATTACAGTTTTTCTAATTATTTTAAATTTTCCTTTAGGTTTGTTTGCTACTTACTTAAATTATTTATTTGTGACCGTAAATGGTGATATCTACAATAAAGAAGATACTAAAATGACTAATTATTTTAATCATACTATTGATACAGTTACCAAAATAAATGTTATTAATGGTAATATATATCGGTTATTTACTAAGAAAAATGAAGAATTTGCTAGTCTAGAAGAAGATATAACTTATGAAGAAGATTTAATAAAGGAGAAGGAAAAATGTTTGATAAGGCAAAAAGAAAAATATTAAGTATAATTGAAGATATTTTAACGGATATTAAATTATATTTTTATGAAGAAGGACATAGAAGTGCTTATTTAAAATATGAAGAGGAACTAAAAGAACATCAAAGAAAAATCGATAAATTATTTTTGGAATATTACAATAATGATGATGAGACAATTTATGATTGTTATAAAAAATTTAATATTTTAAATGATTATACTGATGAATTAGGAGATATAAATAATAAAATTGCTGTTTTAAATTTAATTGAAGAAAAAGTTAATAAGTTTACCGAAATTTTATGTTCAGGTGGTCTTTTAGCATCTCTTCTAATCGCTGCTTTCCTAAATTTTATTCCCGGACTTATTGTGTTTCTTCTAACAATGACTAAAGCTATTGCTCGGGCTAACACTTTAGTTTTCACGGAAAAAGTCAAGAAAAGAATGGATAAAACTATGCAAACTATTCAAATAACTTTCACAAATTGTGTTAATGCCATAACTAAAAAAGAAAATAAAAGAATTGACCGGTTAGATGAACTAGATAGGGAAGAAGAACAAAATAAAGCTAGTATTAAAGAAATGGCCGAGTATTATTTAGATTGTTATCTTGGTTATGAAGAAGTATATCCGGAAATGCCTAAAGATGTTAAAGATTATTTAACTAAGATGCTTCAAAAAGATTTAAATACGGAAGTAACAGACTTAGAAACTTTACTTTTTATGGCTTATGAAAAAATAAAAATTGAAGAGTTTGAAGAGGCTATTCAAGAAGAAATGAATGCAGAAAAACCTAAAAAATTAGAAAAAATTAAATAAAAAAAAGGAAATTCGGGGTATCTTTACAATATATATAATTAGAGGGGAAAAATGGAATTTATTAGTGAAAGTAAAATTAATGAGATTAGAAATTCAGCAGATATCGTAGATATTATTTCGAGTTATAACATTCCACTTAAAGTACAAGGAAAGAATTATTTTTGTCTTTGTCCTTTTCATGATGACCATACACCAAGTATGTCCATATCACGGGATAGACAAATTTATAAATGCTTTGTTTGTAATAAAGGTGGGAATGTCTTTAACTTTGTTTCCGATTATGAAAGTATTAGTTTCCCTGAAGCCGTTAAAAGAGTAGCGGATAAAGTGGGTATACCTCTTGATTATACTCCGGTAAAAGTTGAGAATACCAAATTTAAAGAAGATTATGAGATTATGGATTATTCAGCTAAAATATTTCAAAACAACTTAAATAGTAAAGATGGCGTAAAAGCTAAAGAATATTTAGGAACAAGAAATATTACTGATGAAATAATTAAAACATTTCAAATTGGTTATTCTTTAAATGATAATAAGTATTTATATAATGCTTTAAGAAAAAAAGATTATAGTTTAACCAAATTAGATGATTTAGGACTCATTAATAAAAATGGTTTAGAGGGATATGACCGGTTTACGAATCGGATAATGATTCCGATTACCAATTTAGATGGTAAAGTAGTAGGATTTACGGGTAGAATATTTAATGGCGAAGATGCTGCCAAATACATCAATACCAAAGAAACGGAAATATACAAAAAAGGGAATATCTTATTTAACTACTATAATGCGAAAAGTTATATCAGGGAAGAAAAAGAAGTCATCTTAGTTGAGGGTAATATGGATGCCATTAGAATGTATTCAAGTGGTATTAAAAATGTTTTAGCGTTAATGGGAACCAATATAACGAAAGAACAAATAAGTATATTAAAAAAACTTCATGTGCCGATTATCTTAATGCTTGATAATGATAATGCGGGAGAAATGGCTACTTTAAATATTGGGGATGAACTTTTAAAAAGCAATGTGAAACCAAAAGTAGTTAGATTAAGTGGAGCCAAAGATCCTGATGAATATATTGTTAAAATGGGGGTCGACAAATTTAGAGATGTTATTAAACATAGTATAAACTTCTTAGATTATAAAATGGATTATTTAAAGAACAATCATAATTTAAATAATACCGATGAACTCGTTACTTATGTTAAACAAGTCTTAGAAATGATTAAAGATGAAGATAATATCACGAAAGAAATAACGATTCAAAAACTGGCGAATGATTATGGCTTGGACTTAGAATTTCTAAAAAAAGAAATAACATTGTCAAAAGAAGAGAAAGAAGAAGTACCAAAACCAAGGCCTCCAAAAAGAGATAAATATAGTATATGTGCTAATACAATCTTATATTACTTAATGAGTGATAGTAAATATTTAAAGATTTTTAATAAAAGATTAGGTTATTTAAAAAATAAAGAAGAAAGATATTTAGTGGAAGAAATTGAGTATTATATTAAGTGTCATGGCAAAATTAATTTAGCTGATTTTATCTCTTATGCGGAAAATGACGATAAAATTAGAGATATGGTTAATAATATAAGTGGTATAATATTTGATAGTGAATTAAAAGAAGAGGTGTTTTTAGAGTATATTGAGGCTTTAAATAATATTTTAAATAAAGAAAGTACGAATAAAATTAAAGAAAAGATTAAAGAAACACAAGATATTAATGAACAAATAGATAATATTAATAAACAAATAAAAATGATGAAAAAAAGAATAGAAGCAAAGAAGGAAGTGTAAAAAAATGGTTGAAATTAAAACAATTGAAGAAAGAAAAGAAGAATTAATTAAAAAAGGAGAAGAAGTAGGTTATATAACATTTGAAGAACTTGCTAATGCCCTAAAAGGATTAGAGATTGATAGTGATACTTTAGATGATTTATATAATACTTTCGTAGATGCCGGGATTAGTGTTATTACCGAAGAAGATGCGGAAGGAGCCGAAGATGCTGGCGAAAACCCATCTGATTTAAATCTTGAAGTCGAAATTTTAGATGATGCCGAGATTACGAAAGACATTAATATTAATGATCCCGTTAGAATGTATTTAAAAGAAATTGGGAGAATTAGTCTTTTATCGAGTGAAGATGAAATGAATATTTCCATGCGGATTGCGGATGGTGATGAAGAAGCGAAAAGATTACTTGCGGAAAGTAACTTACGTTTAGTCGTAAGTATTGCCAAAAGATATGTCGGAAGAGGTCTTTTATTCTTAGACTTAATCCAAGAAGGTAATATTGGGCTTATGAAAGCCGTTGAAAAATTTGATTATGATAAAGGTTATAAGTTCTCAACTTATGCTACCTGGTGGATAAGACAAGCTATCACAAGAGCTCTAGCCGATCAAGCGAGAACCATAAGAGTACCCGTTCATATGGTCGAAACCATTAATAAAATGGTGAGAATTCAAAGACAAATGACTTTGGAATTAAATAGAGAACCTAGTGAAGAAGAAATAGCCAAAAAAATGGGTATTTCGGTCGAAAAGGTCAGAGAAGTTATTAAAATTAGTCAAGAACCCGTATCTTTAGAAACCCCAATTGGAGAAGAAGATGATTCTCATTTAGGAGATTTCCTTAAAGACGAAAGTAGTTTATCACCAGAAGAATATACGGAAAATGAGATTTTAAAAGAAGAAATTAAAGATGTTTTACAAACTCTTCAACCAAGAGAACAAGAAGTATTAGAGTTAAGATTTGGATTGTCTGATGGAACTTGCCATACCCTAGAGGATGTTGGAAAAAGATTTAGTGTTACAAGAGAGCGGATTAGACAAATTGAAGCCAAAGCTTTAAGAAAATTAAGACATCCATCAAGAGCCAAAAAGTTAAGAGATTTCTTAGATAGTTAAGATGAATAGTGAAAGAATTAAAACTTTAGCTTCCTTTACTTCCAAGGATGATATTGTTCTTGATGTTGGTTGTGATCATGGCTATTTAAGTATCTATTTAAAAAAGAATAATTTAGTGTGTGATGTTTATGCTAGTGAAATAAGTCCCAAAGCCTTAGAGGGTGCCCAAAATAATTTTCAAAAGTATAATGTTAAAATCAAAACATTTTTAAGTGATGGTTTTAAAGATATACCCGTATCCTTTAATACCGCGGTAATTGCCGGGATGGGTACAAATACTATTATAGATATTTTAAATAACGAACATATTCCTCCTAAACTTATTATTGATACCCATAATGAACAAGCTAAATTAAGAAATTTTTTAAATAATTTAGGTTATGCGTTGGAAAAAGAAGTAGTAATCTATGAAAAAGGACATTATTATAATATTATGTTATTTGGGAAAGGACATCAAAAGTTAAAAAAGAAAGAAATCTTATTTGGGATAAGTAATAATCAAGAATACTATTTGTATTTATTAAATAAAAATAAAGAACTTTTAAAAAAAGTTCCTTTAACTAAAAAAATAAAATTATTATATGAAAATCATTTATTAAAAGGTCTTACTGAAAAAAAGTAGGTCCTTTTTGTTCGGTAAAATTATGATAATTAGTCATTTTCTCTTTAATTGGTCTTAAATTTTTTTCAGTATTTTCCATTACTCTTTGCGTGGTGTTATTACTCATTTCTTTTATAAGTCCTAAAGCATTCCGGGCATTTGCAAGCATGGGTTTGGCCTCTTTATAAAGGGGTATCATTTGATTAACCATTCCTAAAGTTTTGGATAACCCGCCAATAATTTTAGTTAAAGAAAATGGCCCAGTGGGGTTTGGTCCAAACATAAATAAATCACCTATTAATAGTTTATGCAAGTAAATACTAGAAACACACCATCTTTTATGGTATAATTTTTAAAAGAATAGTAAGGAGTAGCAAAATGAGTGAAACCGATACTAAAAAATTTTGGTATGTTAGCGTTATAGAATTTTTTAAGAACATCATTCTAACTATTTTTGCTATCGTTACTTATGCTTTAATTGGGGTTAAAGCTGTTACTTATGATTTGTTTGTTTATTTATATAATACGATTACCTGGCGTTTGGGTAAAGGCTATAAAAGATTAAAAGAACCTAGTAATGCCATAATGGAAGAAGTTAAAAAGAAAGAAAACAAAGGAAATAAAACTTATAAATATAGTGCCAAAACTTTAGCCAAATTAGAGGCGGATTATCGGGAACTTTTAAGAGATTTACAAACAACGGGAGCTACTCGTAGTAAAGAGATGAATGCTTACTATTTTAAAGTAAGAGATGAGTCTGGTAAGATTATTAAGGGGGCCATGAATGGTTTATCCAAACTAGATATTAATGCTTTCTTAGTTAATGAAGGTTATACCGTATATAGTATTAAAACGAGTCCTTTAATTAATTTTTTATTTAAAGATTCGGCTCTTACAAGTCCAAAGATGAGTACGAAAGAATTAGTCTTCTGGCTTACCCAACTTGCTACTTACTTAAAAGCGGGGATTACTTTAAATGACTCTATTAAAATATTAGGAAAACAAGTATCTAAAAAGAAAAGTAAAGCCAGAGCTTTTCAAGCCATTTCTTATGAACTAACCCTAGGTTCATCATTTTCGAGTGCCTTAGAAAAACAAGGGGATATGTTTCCCGCTTTCTTAATTAATATGGTTAAAGCTGCCGAAGCCAGTGGTACTTTAATTGAAACTTTAGAGGATATGGCAAACTATTATACCGAAATGGATGAGACTAAAAAACAAATGAAAAGTGCGATGACTTATCCCGCGATTATCAGTGTTTTTGCTATTGTCGTTATTACTTTTATTTTAGTTTTTATTATTCCGGAATTTGTTAAAATCTATAGTCAAAATGATTTGGAAATATCAGGTTTAACTTTATTTGTTGTTAATATGAGTAATTTCTTAAAAAATAATATTGTTTCTATAATTGGGATTGGAGCATTTACCTTACTAGTTATTTTAGTAGCCTACAAAAATATTAAAGCCTTTAGAAGAAGTGTCCAAACATTACTTATGCATATACCCGTAGTTAAAGATATTATTATTTATAATGAACTCGCGATATTTACCAAAACTTTTGCCTCCCTTTTAAGAAATAATGTCTTTATTACCGAAAGTATTGATATTTTAAGTAAGATAACGAATAATGAAATTTATAAATCTATTTTATTTAAAACCATTAATAATATTGTTAAGGGGGAAAAGATATCCGAAGCCTTCAAAGACCATTGGGCGGTCCCAGAAACGGCTTACTTTATGATTGTTACCGGTGAATCTACCGGAGAGCTTGATAGTATGATGGAAAAGGTTAGTGTCTACTACCAAGGATTACATCGGAATGTCGTTAATAATTTAAAAAGTTTTATCGAACCAGTTTTAATTAGTATGCTTGCCATTGTTGTTGGAGGTATCATTATCTCTGTTGTTATTCCAATGTTTGGAATGTACGATAAATTATTATAAGGAGTTTTATATGGCCATTTTAATGTTTATATTAGGAACTATTTTAGGATCATTTTATTTATGTTTAGGAACTAGACTACCCAAGGGCGAAAAAATAACCGGAAGAAGTAAGTGTGATAATTGTCATCACACCCTTAAGTGGTATGAACTTATTCCTTTATTTTCTTTTATTTTTCAAAGAGGGAAGTGTCGTTATTGTCATAAGAAAATATCTATTGACCATTTTTGGGTAGAATTATTAACTGGTTTATGTTTTCTTTTCGGTTATTTATATTTAGGTAATACCATTAGATTTTATATCTATTTAGTTTTAGTATCTTTAGCTATTATTATCTTTATTACGGATTTAAAATATTTAATTATTTTAGATAGTCCTTTAGTTATTGCCTCTATTTTAGTATTTATTTTAAAAATCTATGAAGTTGGTTTAAAGAGTGCTTTATTTGGAGTTTTGTATGGTTTAGGAATGCTTGCCATAATGTATTTAATTAAACTTCTGGGAGACTTTCTATTTAAAAGAGAATCTCTAGGAGGCGGAGATATTAAACTATCTTTCTTAATCGGTTTATCGATTGGCTACCCTTATATTGGGATGCGTATGGGGTTAATTGCTTTAATCTTTGCTTCATTCTTAGCCTTACCTTATGCTTTAGTAAATACTTATATCTACAAAAAAAATGAACTTCCATATGGTCCATTTTTAATCGCTTCAATGATTATAATCTTTGTTTTCATTGAAAAATTTACAAATTTGTTAGTTTTCTTTTCTTTATATTAAGTAAATAATAACTCCTGCTACAAAAGAAGCAAGCATTAAGAAAAGCATAACCCAGACAATTATTCTTCTTGTTTTTTTATTCATAATCTCCTCATTCCCATCTAAAACTATATCTAATATACCATAATTTTTACATTTTTTAAAGATATTTCGCATATTATTAACTGGGTGATTATATGCTAAAATATTTGCGGAAGCACAAAAAGTATTTATTATTTGTCTTAATAGTATTAATAATTGGTTTTAGTTTTGGTCTTATTTATTTCTTAATGCAAAATAGTGATATTAAAAATACGATAATTAATAGTCTTAATAATTCTTTTTCTTATGAATATAATGCTATCTTAAAAGATTTAATTATCATGTCAATTATTTTAGTGTTATCCTTCTTTTTTATCGGTATTCCTTTAGGTATCTTTTATCTTTTTTATGAAAGTTTATCTTTAGGTTTTATGCTTATGAGTTTTTTATTTACTTATTCTTTTAAAGGAATATTTATTTTTCTTATGTATTTTATTGTTAATAAACTTCTATTTTTAATTTTATTAATTTTCTATATTCAAAAAATTATTAATATCGGAAGACTCGTCATTGGTTTTATTATATATAAAAAAGATAATTTAATTAAAGATAAATTAATTATGAATTTTATTTCTTCTTTATATATTATTATTTTTGTTCTAATTTTAAATATTGTTCTTTATTTTATAACTCCTTTTATATTTAAAGCCTTACCTATCTAACTTAAGAAAAAATTAAGATTATTTTTAGATTTAATTAAGTAATTAAAATAATTTTTCTGTTATTATTAAACTATGAAAAGAAGAAGAGTTTTAATAATTTTTATTTTAGTTGGTATAATCTTGGTTATCTTAAAGTTAAATTATAATTTATTTAAGGGTAGTAGTATTAATGTTGGTAACACTGAAGAAGTAAAATTTGATGGGGAAAGAAAAGAGATTACTAATTATGATGAGGTATCTATTTTAAAGTATAATAATGGCAGTGTTAAGAGTCGATTAAAAGAATTTAGTAAGGAAAATATTGATATTAAAAAAATTTTAAATAATTATGAAGATTATCCGGAATCTTTACTGGAGGCTTTATCTTATAATCCCGAAATGGCTTCCTTTGTTTTGAAATATAAAGATAAAAAATACAAATACTATAGTGATAATATTGGCGAAATATCTGATAGTGTACCTACCTTATTTCAATGGGATGAACGCTGGGGTTATGCCAAATATGGCGATAGTTTAATCGCGGTTTCTGGTTGTGGTCCCACCGCCTTATCCATGGTCGTTACCTACCTTACTAAGAACAATACTTACACCCCTTATTATATGGCGAAGTTTGCCGAAGATAATAACTATTATTTAAAGGGCAGTGGCACTACTTGGAATTTAATGCGGAAAGGAAGTACGCACTTTGGAGTAAAGGTGAAAGAATTATCTTTAGATAAAAATGTTATTTATGAAGCCTTAGAAAAAGACCATCCCATTATTTGCAGTATGCGAAAAGGTGATTTTACCATTAATGGCCATTATATTGTTTTAGCAGGTATAAAAAATGGTAAAATAATAGTGAATGATCCCAACAGTAAAATAAGAAGTTCTGTCTTATGGGACTATGAAAGAATAAAAAGTGGGATAAAAAACTTGTGGGAATTTTATATCTAGATTATAATTAAAAAAGAGGTTATGTATGAATATTTTAGTGGTAGATGATGAAGTAGAAGTTGCAGATTTAATAGAAATATATTTAAAAAAAGAAAATTATCAAGTATATAAATATTATGAAAGTAAAGATATTTTAAAACTTTTAGATAAAGTTAAAATTGATTTAGCTATTTTAGATGTCATGATGAAGGATATGGATGGTTTTTCTTTATGTAAAAAGATTAGAGAAAAATATAATTTTCCGATTATTTTTGTAACGGCCAAAGTAGAGGAAGGTTTTAAAATTGAAGGACTAACAATCGGGGCTGATGATTATTTAACCAAACCTTTTGAACCTTTAGAGTTAGTGGCGAGAGTGAAAGCGCACTTAAGAAGATATAAAGAGTATAACGAAGTCCCTAAAGAAAATGTGATTGACTTTCGAGGTATTGTCATAAATCAAGATACGCATGAGTTTTATTTTAATGAAAAAAAGATTAATTTAACCAAAATTGAATTTGCCATTATGTGGTATCTATGTCAAAATAGAGGCAATGTTGTGGCCGTTGATGATTTATTTAAAAATGTTTGGCAAGAAAAATATTATGAATGTGATAATAATACCATTATGGTGCATATTAGACACTTAAGAGAAAAAATGCACGATACTTCTAAAAATCCGAAATATATTAAAACAATATGGGGAGTAGGTTATAAAATTGAAAAATAATAAATTACTGAAAAATACTTTTTTAGATTTATTTTTAAAG
The DNA here is from genome assembly GCA_947589435.1 of uncultured Bacilli bacterium. Lineage (GTDB taxonomy): Bacteria > Bacillota_I > Bacilli_A > RF39 > UBA660 > SIG200. The sequence goes on along the minus strand of CANQBI010000013.1, from coordinate 12,587 downwards.
ATTATATTATGGTCTTTGTTTTTACCAGCCCTAATTACTTTAATTTTTAGTATTTTAAAAAGGTTTAACTATCAATGGCTATATGACATTAATCCCAATATTTATGTTAGTTTTAAAAGTTTTGTTTATGGCTTTTTTGATTCTTTTAATGGTCTTATTATCCTTGTTATAATTTGGTTAATTGGTATTTTGTTAATCATATATTTTTTAGTTAAAAAATATAATAATTTTATTTATTCTTTAACTAGTCAAGCTGAAAAACTCTTAAGTGATGAAAGTCTTTATATTGAACTACCTAAAGAGTTAGAAGTATTTCAAAAAGAATTGAATCATTTAAAGGAAGATAATTTAAAAAATAAAAGAAAAGCCCAAGAAAATGAACAACGAAAAAATGATTTAATAGTCTATCTTGCTCATGATTTAAAAACTCCGCTTACATCTACGATTGGTTATTTATCACTAATCGATGAAGTAAAAGATATGCCTCAAAAACAAAGAGAAAAATATGTTAAAATTGCTTTAGATAAAGCCTATCATTTAGAAAATTTAATTAATGAATTATTTGATATCGCTCGTTTTAATAGTGAAACGATTATTTTAGATAAACAAAAATTAGATATTAATATGATGCTTAGTCAATTAAAAGAAGATTTTTATCCAATACTAAAAGAAAATGACAAAGAATTAATATTAGATATAACTGGTTCTTTAGAATATTATGGGGATTCAGAAAAACTGGCTCGAGTATTTAGTAATTTAATTAGAAATGCTATCTATTATAGCACTTCTAAAGAAATAGATGTAAAAACAATTAAAAATAAAGATGAAATAATTATTACTTTTACTAATGAAGGGGAAATATCCGAAGAAAAACTTAAAAAAATATTTGAAAAATTCTATAGAGCCGACATGAGTAGAACTACGAAAACTGGTGGAAGTGGCTTAGGACTTGCCATTAGTAAAGAGATTATTGAACTTCATAAAGGAAATATTACCGCTATGTCTAAAGATAATAAGACTACTTTTACGATTAAACTTCCGATTATTTAAAAGAAAATTAAAAAGTCTTTACTTTATCACCCAATAATGATACAATTAAATTGACAGGTGATGCTGATATACTTGGTGTCTAGTATATTCCGTGCCGCGGACAATAATATCTGGCACGCTGTTGCCGGTTGTCAACTACTAACAATCCAGACACAAAATTATTATTCGCCTTAAGTCTACCAATTTTGTTATTAACGTCTTAAATATCAATATTTGCTTGTATACTAATATAACGCTGTTGATTAAATAACCTCCTTTCGAAAGAAAGGCGGAGAATAAAAATGAAAAAAGTATTAGATACAGTTTTTAAAAAAATAAATTGGAAGGATTATTCATTAAAAGATATTGCTTTATATTTTGAAAAATATGATGGGTATACTTTAGAAATTGAAACTGAAGATAAAGTTATTAAAGTTAAAATTTATAAAAAAGCTTTACCTCATTTATTAGGACTTCAACATGTTTATAAGAATAGTAATAGTAAAATCAATTATCGAGGATATAAAGGATTAAATAATATTTTAAATGGTAAAATTACTTGGGAATCAATTCGAAGTGAAATTAAACAAAATGCATATTGTCAAATTAGTTTTAAGGAAGTAGAGAAAAGAATATCATATTTAATTATGTTTTTTAATACTATTGAAAAGAGAAGTTATTTAAAAGTATTGGATAAATATAAGACATGGAGGAGCACACTACTAAAAGGCAATTATGTTTTATATAAAGAAGTATATGATATTAACCATTTAGTTTATCCCATGCTTTCAATTAAAGAATTATATAAAAATAATTATATAATTGAAACATTTATTGTCGAAGATAATAACCTTTTAATTGGAGGATTAAAGCAAATTAAAATTAAAAAAGTAAAATTAATAAAGCAATGTGAGAAAAAAACACTTTACAATTAAACCTAAAAATGATACAATATAATTGACAAGTTAAGTTGTGTGCACTAGGCTGCTCGGTGCATTCCCTGCTACGGACAATAATCTCTAGCGAGCGTTGCCGGTTGTCAACTGCAAACAACCCGAGCACAAATAATTAGTTCCTTAATGGGACTTTTTATTTGCTTAAGTATATTCTTTATGTCATTTATAAATAATAAATTATATCATAAGCACAATTATTGTATCTTTACATATTATACTCTATGAGATATTGACTTATGGCATTATTTGAGATATTATTTAAATGTAAGGTAGAAGAATATTTTTTATTTTGTAATTAATATTCGGTATATACAACATTAGTATAAAATTAAATAAATATATTAATAATATAAAAGAGGTATGTGTATGAAGAAAGAAATTAAAAGAATAGTATTATATGTAGCAATAATTACATTAGTAGTTCTAAATACCCAAATCGGGGGGGGGTTATTGTAATACCCTAATATCTTTAGCATTCATACCAAATAACTTTAAAGATAAACTTGATAATATAAAAGAAAAATTAAATTTTAAAATAATATACATAGTTATATGTGTAGTTTTTTTAGTGGCTTTATTATATTTAAATCAAACTCATGCTTATTATAATTATGAAATGGAACCTGTTCCAATATTTACATCTAAAGTGGGAAACTTTGCTGGTGAAGGTGAAACAGTAAAAGATGGACCAATAAGTGGTAAAAGTACAGATGTCAATGTTATATGGTATATCCAAATGCCTGATAATCCAAAGAAATATATAGAAGTTAAATATACTCCTGACAATGGATATAAATTAAATCAAGATATATCTAATTGTTATCCCAAAGATAACGAAGAAGGAACAACATATACTGAAGATTATAAAATAGAAGATGATGGTACAGTAGACATAACAGTATCCGAAACTAAACCAAATCAAATAGTATGTAGACTTTATTATGATAGAGATAAGATATCCGATGTAATAGTGTATGCTTATATTCAAGATTCAAGTGGCGATAGAGATTATGAAGGAAATAAATATAAAATGTCTAGTACCATACCAACAGGTAAGACATATGTGGGATATAAATGTTCCAATGATAAAGTAGCAACTAACATAGATTACAATGATACAGATGGATTTACAATAGATACAGATGGACCAAATACCTGTTATGTATATTTTAAGTAAGGAGTGAAAGATAATGAAAAAGCGAATAATATTAAATGTTTTAGTAGTAGTTTTAACAATAAGTGTAATATTTGAATTTTATGTTTATTTTAATAATTCAAAAAATTCTAAAGTTTTAGAGGACATTAAAACAATAGATGTATTTAAAGAAAAAGACAAATCACTAGCTATAATGATTCAAAATGAAGGAGAAAATGATTTTGGATGGCATGAAGCAGAAGACAGAAATACATGGCCAGATAAAAATGTATACTTATATGCAGGGGCAGAATGTACTGATAGTGAAGGAGTAAGTGTGCCAAGTAAAAATATTTTGTCATTTGATGAAACAACATATACAGCACACATTAAAACAAAACAAACCATATATTGTACCTTATACTTTGGTAAAGGAAGACATGCATTAGAAACATTAGATGCTCAAGGTGGAGAATATTATGGTAGTGGTACAACAATAGGACAAGGAAAACAAGGAAGTAGAGTAGCAGTAGAAGGATTATATAGATTTAAAGGGACCAAAGACCAAGTAACAAATAACTTCGTATGTATAGGAGGGCCACTTAACCCAGATACATGTGGAAGTGCTGAAAACAATAAATATTTATATCGTATAATCGGAGTAACCGACGGAACAGAAGCCAATGAAAGTAATTCATTAGGATTAGAAAAAGGCATGTTAAAGGTAATAAAAGTAATTCCTTCAAGTACAAGCCAAGCATGGTCAACAAATTATGAATCAAATATAGATTGGGATAATGCAAGTAATACAGTAAGAGTATCAATAAATGAAAGTGGTTTCTACAATGGACTAGGGGTAAAAGACTTAATAAAAGAAGTATATTGGTGGAAAGGAAATAGAACGAACGCAGCAAGTAGTGGAGCAGAGGCAAAAACAAGAACGAGTTCAAAATACCCAATAGGTTTAATGTATGCCAGTGATTATTATAATTCATGGACATACGCAAGAAACACTAATAGTTGGCTTCATATTACCAACACAATGAGCGGAAAAACAGGGACATATGGAAGTACTGACGAATGGACAATGACTAGGTATGGCTATGGTAGCAGCCATTACGAGGCGTGGTTTACGCATTCGAACGGCTCCATGAACTACACTTGGGTGGACAGTAGGATTGCGGTTCGCCCAGTCTTCTATCTTGAATCCGAAGTAAGCATAATAGGAACAGGGACAGAATCTAGTCCATACATCATCACAAGTTTGAGTGGTTCATAATATAATGAATAACCAATCCTAAATTTGAACTATAACCCGAAATAAGTAAACTGGTGAATTCTCAAAGTAAATGCAACCAGTAAATTGAGCAATTAAAAGACAAAAGTAAAAGCAACTAAAAAACCGGTAAAAAAGTATACCGATTTTTTTAATGATTTTTGGCTATTCTCAAAGTAAATGCAATTTTAACTCAATCATTTTTAAGGAAAGAAATATTAGCTTTTTTTATATCATCTAAATCTAAATATTATTGATTTTTATCACTATTTTATTAAAAATCATTTTAACATAAGAAATGAATGTCTTGCCAGACAGGCCTTACTTTCTTTTGCGGAAAAGAAAGATAAGCAAAGAAGCCGGGAAAGGTTATAAAACAACCTCGCCGGTTAGGCATTCTTTCTTGAAAGAAAGAACCAAAGAACTTTTAATATAAAGTGGAAAAACATATTGTACAAATTCTCATTGTAAATGCAATTAAAGTTATTAATTAGTTTTAATTTTATAAAGATAGTTATTCTCAAAGTAAAAGCAATATTTATTCTCATTGTAAATGCAACTGACTTTATGATAATTGCATTTACTTCGAGAATTAAGAAAATAAGTAAACTTAAGTCAAAATACTTTACATTTCTTGTCGTTTGGTGTATAATATAGTCTCAAGTTAAAGGGGATGATTGGATTGATAGATATTAATGAAAGAAATGTTATTTATCAAAAACCAATAATGGAAAAAGTTAATAGTCTAAAAGATAGTAAAGGGACTACCTTTTTAGTAGGTAAACCTGGAAGTGGTAAATCTACAATTTTAGATTATTTAGTTAAACATAATGAAAATTATATTGATGCAACTTTAAGTGCTAATAATGCTTTTGCTTTAGGTAATAAAGAAATGCTTGAGGCTTATTATGTTGCTTTAGTAATTGATTCTATTATTAATCATATTGAAAAAACAGATGAGAAATTATATAAGACAAAATTCTATTTTATGAGTAAAAGAGTAAAAACAATAATTGATTTAACAAGAGTATATGTTCAAATGGGTTCATTTTATACTGTTTTATCTAGAGAAAGTAGAGAAGTATTAAATGTAGCTAAAGAAGGGTTATTAAGTAATTTTTATGATATCTTAATGAGTATTCAAATGCCAGAGTTAACATTAGTTTTTGATGATTTTGATAAAGCTAAACCTAATGATGCTTTATATCAAAAAATAATTTTTGATAACTTTAAAGATTATTTTAATATAATTATGACCGTATCTAGTGAAAATAATCCTGATTATTTATTAAACTTAGGTAATGTTGTAGAAGTATGTTATGATAAAGATACTATTATTAATATCATAAATCGTTATTTAATATATAATCATGTTTTTAATAGTAAACAAATAGATATCATTGGTATTAATAAATTATTAACTGATGACGCTATTGATATGTTAATTAAGGGTACTAAGGGAAATATTAGCAAAATGAAAAGTATTATCTTTAATATTTATTCTAATTTAGATTTAAGAGATATCGATAGAAATACCCAAGTATTAGAGGAAGCTCTAAATCCAGATTCTGCTTTAGGATTTGCTAATATGGGTGATGAAAAAAGAAGAAGATTATATTTATAGTATGCAAAAAGCATACTATTTTTTTGACCTCTGTGATATAATAAATTTATATTTAAAGAGGTGGAGTATGGAAACTTTTACAACATATTTTCTTTTATTTATCATTTATTCTTTTTTAGGATGGTTAATGGAAGTAATTTGTAAATTATTTGAACTAAAAAGATTTGTTAATCGTGGCTTTTTAATTGGCCCAATATGTCCTATATATGGTTATGGAGTTATTGGAATATTACTTTTAATTGGCACGGATACGAAAGATTTTCTGGGAGTATTTCTAAAGTCTATTTTGATATGTTCAGTTTTAGAATATTTTACATCTTATATTATGGAAAAGTTATTTAAAGCTCGGTGGTGGGATTATTCTAAGAGAAAATTTAATATTAATGGGCGTATTTGTTTAGAAACCATGATTCCTTTTGGTATTTTAGGAACTTCGATTGTTTACTTTATTAATCCTTTTTTCATGAAATTAGTTAATATGATTAGTCCTAAAGTAAGACTTATTTTAACTATTATTTTACTCGTTATTTATATAATAGATAATGCTGTTTCATTTAATATTATGAATAAAATTAAAGGGGAAATTAAAAAACATCATAAAGATAATACCGAAGCTATTAAGAAGAAGGTTAGTGAATGGTTAGAAAATAATACGATTCTTTATCGGCATATTAAAGATTCTTATCCGAAATTTAAAATATTAAAAAAGAAAGAAAAAGTAGAAAATGGAAAAGATATATAATAAATTAGTAAGAGATAAGATACCGGAAATTATAAAAAGTAATAAAGGTATTCCTTATACAAGAGTATTAAATCAAGAAGAATACAAATTAGAACTGGAAAAAAAGTTAGAAGAAGAAATGAAGGAAGTATTATCGGCAAGGGGAATGGATAGAGTAGAAGAACTTGCGGATTTACTGGAAGTTATTAAATATTTAGGAATGTTAGAAAATGTTACTTTAGAAGATATTATAAAAAAGGGTAATGAAAAAAGCTCCAAGAAAGGAGCCTTTGATAAGAAAATATTTTTAGAAAAAGTAGAAGAAGATTAATAATAAATGGTTCTTGTTAAGTGATGCGGATGTTCTTTAAAGTCGGGATTTTTACTTAAGAGCCATAAAGAGTTATCAATTTCACTAGAGTTTAGATGGATGTTTTTATCCTCTAACTCTTTTTTAATGAGTTCAATCGCATAAAGCATACCCGCTCTTATTTCGATTTCTTCCTCACTATCATGAATTACTTCTTTTTTATTATCAATAAGTTCTTTTAAATCATCACTATATTCTAGAATACCTAAATGTCTTAACACTTGCGGTATTTTATAATCGGCACAAGCGAGCATATTATCATTATTTATTATATTATTTCTTATTTCTTCGATATTAGAAAGAAGATCTCCCACGAGTAACATAGCTCTTTTAAAGAAATAAACCTTATCACCTTTATAAATACTAATATCCCTAAAATTATGAAAATTAGTTATAATTTTATTTAAGAGTTCGATATCACTATGAACATTTAGAAAGTCTTCATAATTAAATGTTTTAAATTCTTGGGCTAATTCTTTTAAAATACTAAGTCTTTCTTCTAACATCGGAATACTGGTGGTACCTTTAAATATTTCATCTATTGTATTTATATCTATTTTTTCTAAGTATTCTGGGTTTAGTAAATCATAACCATTTTGTAAGGCTTTGGTTATACTAAAAAATAAGGCATAAGAACCTGAATACCAAACACTTTGATATTCTATTTTCCATTTGATGGGAGTATCCCAAAAACAAAAATTTAAAGATTCACAAATAATTAAATATTTAATTTTATCTTCAACTTTAAAATTATTAATTCCTAATTTTTCATTAGGAAGCCATTCTTTTTGAAAGCCTTGTAAATAGACAAGGGCTTCTTTTATTTTATCTTTATTAATATGGACATGAGTTGAATTATCACAAACTTTTTTGATACTCTTTATAATATCTTCATGCGTAATCATTTTATCCCACCTTTCTAAAGTTATTATAACAATAATTAAAGAATAATAAAAGAAAATGTGTTATAATTGGGGTATGGAAGAAAATAATTTAAAGGATAATTTACAAACTTTAGAACTGGCTTTAAAAAAGAAAGCCCAAATTGCCTACATGAATGAGATAGTGGCCTCCACAAGTGATAAGCCTATCGTGGGCACTGTAGCTTTAGCAACTTGTTATGGCCTTGTTTTTTATGATAGGAAACATAAACTTGGTATTGTAGGTCATGCTAGTCCCTCTAAACTTTTAGATATTTTAGATGAGATGATGGCTTATTTTACGATTGATAAAGAAATAACCATTGAATATGCCATTATTCCCGGGTATGATAATGTTTTAAATAATCGTTTAGAAGGTTTAAAAATCTTAGAAGATTATCTAATTAAAAATACCCCAATGTCGGTAAAATTAATTCCTTTTAAAGGAATAGACTTATTTGTCCATGAAGAATTTGGTTCTTTCTCATTTGCTTTTAATTCCTTAAATGGACTACCCGTAACTAAATATTTATTTTATAGTGAAAATGAAGATATAAAGAGGTTAAAATGAATAACTATGAATTTTGGGAAAATTATTTAAAGAACTTAAAAAAAGAATTATTAAAACTTTCCAAAGAAAAAGAAAAAGTGCAAATTGATTTACACATTCATTCTAATTATAGTGCTGATGGAAAACAAAGTATTAAAGAAATCTTAGAAACCACTAAAAGTAAGGGTTTTGATGTTATTAGTATTACCGATCATGATACTTTAGAGGCTTACAAAGAAATTTATAACTACGTTAAAGATGGTTTTACTTATCCCTATATAGTTCCGGGAATTGAATTTACAATTGATAATCCCTCTTATGGTTATCAATGTCATTTTGTGGAATTATTTTTAAATCCTTGTGATGCTACTTTAAAAGAAAAAGTAAAAATTTCTAAAGAAGCTAACTTTAAAAGAAGTCAAAAGCAATTTATAAGATTAGACCATAATATGACTATTCAAGAAATTTTAAAGCAAAATAATTTAAGTATTTCTTATGAAGAATATTTAGAATTTTTAAATACTAATAATTTAGTTCCCGAATATACTACTTTATGTACCTATTTAATGACTAAATTTAAAAGTAAAAAAATAACTAACTTTCAAATTTTAGATTTGTTAGAGAGAAATAATAAATGGGATATTTATGAAGATAGAAGAAAGTATAAAGAAAAAAGATATGCTAAATTAAGAGATAAATATTTACCGGTCGAAGAAAATTTTTATAGTACCCGCCTTTTATTATCCATGTTGGGAGTAAAAGAGGTTGATGATGATTGGTGGGATGAGCCAATGTGTGGTAGTATATCGGTAAATTCTTATGGTCAGTTAAAAGTAGAAGAATTAAACAAAAATTATCCTTTGTTTTTTGCTCATCCTATGGAACAAAAAATAAAAGTAGTGGAAGATATAATTAAAAATAATCCCCATGTTATCGGATTAGAACTTAATGTTAGAACTCATTATGAAGATTTAAATAATTTTAAAAATTTATTAAAAAAATATCATTTAAAAATGTCTATTGGTTCGGATAGTCATGATAGTAGTTTAAGTTTTTATGATAATTTAGAATTTTATCAAATTAGTTCTAAAGAATTTCAAGATATTCTATAATTAAGAAATAAATGATATAATATTTAAAGAAGAAGGTGTTAAAATGGCTTTAGCAAGAGGAATAGTAAAACTTATGCCTTATGATGAAGGATGGCATGAGGAATACACAAAAGAAAAAGAATTATTAGAAAGTTTATTAAAAGATTATCTTTTAGAAATTCATCATGTAGGAAGTACTTCGGTAAAAGGATTATGGGCCAAACCCATAATTGATATTTTAGTGGTCATAAAAGATTTAAAAGATATACCTAAAATTGAAGAAATATTAAAACCCTACAATTATGAAAACAGAGGTCAAAGAGGAATACCTGATCGTTTCTTTTTTGCAAAAGGTCCAGAAGAAGCCAGGAGTCATTATCTTCATGTAACCTTAAAGGGTAGTGATACCTACTTTGATCAATTATACTTTAAAAGGTATTTAGAAGAACATCCTGAATATATTACAAAGTATAATAATTTAAAAATGAAGCTTGCTGAAATGTATGCAAATGAACGCCCTAAATATACGGCCGCGAAAGATGAATTTATTAAAGAAGTTATTAGTTTAGGTAAAAAAGAATACCAAGACTAGGATTTTCTAATCTTGATTGTAGTCACATTTATTTCAATATTCTTTTTCTCATATATAGACAACAAAATTAAAATAGATTACAATTAATTTAAGGAAGTAAGAAAAATGAAAGAAGTAATTAAGAAATATCAAGTATTTATAAAATATATTGTGGTAGCTATCTTAAGTTTTATAATCGATATCTCTCTATTTCATTTATTTAATAATCTAATATTAAATATTATTTATGCCACGATTATCGCAAGAGTCATATCTTCCATATTTAATTTTTTAATGAATAAAAATAAAGTATTTCAAAGTAAGAATAAATATACTTCTGAATTTATTAAGTATATTATGCTTGTTATCATCCAAATGTTTTTATCAGCATTCTTAGTAGATACTTTAGCTAAATTTATTTTAATTAACCCAACAATTATTAAAATACCCGTTGATTTTATTATCTTTATTGTCAATTATTTAGTCCAAAAATTCTTAATATTTCATTAAACTTTCATTGTTAAATTAGGCATATTATTGTATAATTTAATTATGATAATTAAGAGAGGACTTAAATCATGAGTAAAAAAGAGAATTTTTTATGGGAAAAATTTTATACTAAAGAAGAATTAAAAGTTAATATGCCTAATATGTCTTTATATACATATATGAAAAGGGAAACAAAGAGTTACGCCTCTTTAACGGCTTTAAATTATTTTGGAAGAAAAATTTCTTTTAAAATGTTTTGGGATTATATTGATAAGTGTGCGAGTGCCTTAAAATCTTTAGGAGTAAAATCTGGCGATGTCGTAAGTATTTTAATGCCTAATACTCCTGAGGCCGTTATATCTTTTTTTGCGGTTAATAAAATTGGGGCCATTTCCAATATGATTCATCCCCTTTCGGCTGAAGAAGAAGTTAAAGAATATATTGTCAAAACCAAAAGTAAAATTTTAATTGCTTTAAATTCTACTTATAGTATGATTAAAAATATTATTAAAGATACCCATTTAAAAAAAGTAATTATTGCGAGTCCTTCCGATTCGATGCCCATAATTCTTAATACTTTATATAATGCGACGAGTAAAGATGAAAAAGTTAAAGAAGATAGTTTATTTATCTTTTGGAAGAAGTTTATTAAGTTAGGTAATACTAATGATAAAGAAGAAAAGGGTAGTAAAGATATGGTAGCAACTTATCTTCACAGTGGGGGTACCACAGGTATACCAAAAACAATTAGTTTGTCTAATCGCAGTATCATCGGCGTTAATGAACAAGCTAAAGTATTCTTTCCGGAAGCTAAAAGTGGTGATAGTTTACTTTTAATATTACCTATTTTCCATTGTTTAGGTTTAGTAGTGGGAATGTTTATTCCAATCTGCAGGGGGGCAACTTCCATTTTAATACCGAAGTTTGACGCCAAAAGATTTGATAAATTACTTACCAAATATCATCCTAACTTCTTACTAGGGGTCCCAACTCTTTTTGAAGCGATGCTTAAAAATAAACATTTAGAAGGGGTTAATTTAAGTTATATAAAAGGATTAATTTCTGGAGGAGATACACTTTCTCCCCAAAGGAGTGAAGCTATTAATGAATTTTTAAAGAGTCATCAATGTAAAGCCAAAATCATTCAAGGTTATGGCATGACGGAAACCACGGGACCGGTTACTTTTGGTACTAAAGGAAGTGCTAAACTAGGAAGTGTCGGAATACCTCTTCCAGGTAATATTGTGCGTATTTGTAATCCTCAAACTTATGAAGAGTTAAAACCTAATGAAGTAGGAGAGATTTGCATTCATAGTTTTGTCGTTATGGATGGCTATTTAAATGATAAAAAAGCCACTAAAGATGTCTTTAAAAGGCACGATGATGGAAGACTATACATTCATACTGGTGATTTAGGTTATATGGATGAAGATGGGGTAATCTTTTATGTTCAAAGAATCAAAAGAATAATAATTTCTTCTGGTTATAATATTTATCCTGAATATATTGAAAGAGTGTTAAAAGACCATAAATATATAAAAGATGCTTGTGTCGTAGGTATACCCCATTCTTATAAACAAGAGATAGCCAAAGCCTTCATTATATTAGAAGATGGAGTAGAAGAAAGCTATACAACAAAGAAAGAAATAATGGATTATGCCTCCAAAAACTTAGCCCATTATATGTTACCAAGAGAATATATTTATAAAAAAGAATTTCCGAAAACAAAACTAGCTAAAACTGATTATTTAGCTTTACGAGATGAACTAATTAAAAAGCAGGATAAAGACATGAAAAATTTTAGTAGAGAGGATTAAAAACCGAAATTAAAAGGAATTTAATCCTTTTTTGACGA
>CANQBI010000012.1 GCA_947589435.1 uncultured Bacilli bacterium | reverse complement strand
TCTAATGTATTTACTTTACTTTTGACATTCTTAATAGGTAATTCAGTAGGAACAAAACTAATTATTTTTACTTCTTCTTCTAAGATATCTGTTAATACTTTCTCTAATACTTCTGGATTAACATCTACTACTTTTTTAAATACTCGATCATATTTTAAATGATAAAATTTATTTTCTTCATTTTGTTCTTCTAATTCATTTTGAACTTCTTCTACTAGCATATAATTCCTCCTTCATTTTATTCAACTAATTAACCATTTTTTATTCTTTTTTTGATATTAAAATTTAAGTCAATATTTTTCCTCCCTTCACTTATATTATTGTAAAAAAATCTCTGATTTCCTTTTTTTGAAGGCAAATTTTTTTAAAAAATTTTTTTGTGTGTAAAATTTGACGCTTTTTAAGAGAAGAAAGTGTAAATAAATAAGTAAATAATAATTGTAAATTATTGCAAACAAAAACGAAGCAATATTCTGTATTACCTCGTTATAATTTTAATAATTTAAGTACTTAATGTTACTTCTAAAACTAAGTCATCAGTAACTTGTGTTCCTGGGGGAATATTTTGACTAGTTACATAACCATAACCACTAGGGTTTACTTTAATACCTAAAATATTTGCATAAGTTTTAACTTCATTTAAACTCCAACCTGTCAAGTCTTCCATAACATAATCATGATTATTACTTACTAAGAAGACTTTACTACCCTCAAGAACTTTTTCGTTTTTTAAAGGATATTGATTAATAATATATTTACCAGTACCTAAAGTATAAACTTTAATGCCATCACCTGCTAAAGCATCTTTAGTGGTACTTACTTCTTCACTAATATAGTTATTTAGAGTAATAACTTTACTATCTTGAATAGGATCTTCATTTTCAATACCTAAATAAGAAACAATATCATCAACAACTTTTGTGAGCTCCTCTGCAATTGGTCTTGCGGATGAAGCCCCAAATCTTTGAGCCGCTACATAAACAATATACTGAGGGTCTTCTTTAGGGAAAATACCCGCAAAAGACCGAACATAATCATAATATCCATCCGAATATCCTCCACTTTTAGAGGCTATTTGAGCAGTTCCGGTTTTACCTAGCATTGTGGTTTTCGTTGGTTGCCATACTTTAGAAGAACTCATTCCTTCATAAACAACTTTATACATTAAGTCTTTCATATAATCCATAGTTTCTTTACTATAGACTTTTTCAACTTCCGTTCTTTCACCCTTATATATGGTTTTTCCACTCGCATCTACGATTTTATCAACTATATATGGTTTTAAAGTAGTTCCATCATTAGTAAGAGCAGATAAAGCCTCTAGCATTTGAATTGGGGTTACACTAATACCTTGACCAAATCCGGCATTAGCAAGTTCCGTTTCATAATGGAAGTTAACAACTCCTTCGGCTTCCGAAGAAAGTTCTATTCCGGTTTTTTTACCAAAACCTAATTTTTTATAATAATCCGTTAATTTATCAACACCTAATCTTCTTGCGATAATGGTGGCCGCAACATTGGATGAATAAGTATAACCGGTATCAAAGGAAATATCGCCCCAACCTTGACCTTTGTTGTGATCTTTAATAATGGCATCAGCAACCTTTATTTGACCTGAATGATATAACTCACTACCATTATAAATTCCTTCTTCTATCGCCGAAGCAAATGAAAATGTTTTCATGGTACTTCCGGGTTCATAAGTATAACTTACTAAAGGATTCATATAAATAGTTAATCCTTCTCTATCATTGGGATCAAAATTAGGGACCGTACTACTTGCGACAATCGCTCCGGTTTTCGCATCCATAACGGTAAATATTAACCAATCCATCGTATAATTTTGGGCTAAATTAGAAGTTAAGGTTTCGGCAAACATTTGAATATCACTATCAAGTGTTAAATAAATATCATCCCCATTAACGGCATCTTCGGTAATAACTTCGGCACTGGGAAGGGTATATCCATAGGCATCTGTTTGATAAGTAGAATAACCATCAGTACCACTTAATTCTTTATTATAATAAGATTCTAGTCCTAATTCGCCAATTATTTTCCCATCTTCTTCTCCCGTAGGCTTTTTGGCATAACCTATAATATAAGAGGCAAATTGTCCTTTACTATAAGTTCTTTTTTGACTACGAATAAAATCAATTCCCGGTAAATTATAGGATTCTATTTTGCTTTTTAAAAGTTCCGTAATATTGTTACCTTTAGTTCCAAATTCCACTTGGTATTTATCTTTTTTATTAAGTCTTTCTAAAGCTTCATTATAATCAATACCTAAAGTTTCATTAAGCATTTTAGCGGTAGCTTCTTTATCCACTACATAATCTTTTTCTCTTTTCGGGTCTAAATAAGCAATTATTTTATAGGAATTAACAACACTTGCTAAAGCTTCTCCCTCTTTATCATAGATAGTTCCTCTTTTCGCATAAATAGTTTCGGTTTTAGTATTTCGGCTGCTAGCTAAATTATGTAAATTAATGCCATCTACTTCACTACTTAAAGAAACATAAGTTAATTTTAAAATTATAGCAATAAAAAGAAAAGCCACAATAAAAATCAAAAATTTTGGTATTCTTACTGTAACTTTTCGCATAAAACCCTCCTACTTATTAACTTTAACTATGTTATCACTATTATACGACAAACCATACATCGCTGCAACCTTTTGAATGTTTTCCATACTGACAAGTTCATCAATTTGCATTTCTAAACTTTCATTAGTACTCTCTTGTTTTTCAATTTTGCTTTTTAACTTTTCGGTTTCAATGTTGGTTTGACTAAGTAAGGCTTTCGAAAATACATTAGCCGTGGGAATGGAAAGAACTAAAAAGACAAGGATAAAGTACATAAATTTTTCTCCTTTTAATAATTTTAATCTTTTTCCTTTTCTTCTTGGCATTTTATCATATCCTTTCGGCAATTCTTAACTTGGCACTATGGCTTCGTTCATTTTCTTTTAACTCTTTATCACTTGGTGTGATAACTTTTTTATTAATAATTTTTAATATTGGTTTGTATTCATCGGGTACCTCGGGTAACCCTTTAAATACCTCCGGTACTTCACTATATTTCTTAAAAGTATTTTTGACAATTCTATCTTCTAAGGAATGAAAACTAATAACACTTATTCTTCCTCCCCGATTAAGCCTTTCTATAGCTTTAGGTAGAACTTTTTCTAATACTTCTAATTCATTATTTACGACAATTCTTAACGCTTGAAATATTTTTCTTTCCGGATGCGTTTTATAAAAGTAATTAGCACCAACACTTGATTTAATAACTTCCACAAGCTCAAGAGTGGTTACTATTTCTTTCTTACTTCTGGCATTAATAATTCCTTTACTAATTACTTTCGCCATTTTTTCTTCCCCATATTGGAAAAATATTTGGGTAAGTTTTTCATATGATTCATTATTCACTATATCTTTGGCTGTTATTTTACTCTTAGTATTCATTCGCATATCTAAAGGAGCATCTTTCATAAAAGAGAATCCCCTTTTTTCATCATCTATTTGGGGTGATGAAAATCCTAAGTCAAAGATAATGCCATCAATTTCTTTAATGTCCAGTTTATTTAGTTCTTCATCTAAATTAACAAAGTTGCTTGCAATAGTTTTAAAGTTAGAACTAATACTTTTTAAGACTTCGCCTGAATACTTAATAGCTTCTTCATCTTGATCAAAACAAATAAGCATACCATCTTTATTTAGGTTTTCTAAGATTTTTTTACTCATTCCCGCATACCCTAAAGTAGCATCGACATAAATACCATTTGGTCTTATGTTTAAGGAAGTAATTATTTCCTCAAGCATAACACTATAATGTTTCATTAGAAACCTCAAATAAGTTTTCCGCAATATCTTCTAACTTTGATGCATTTTCTTTCATATAGTTGTTATAAGAGTCCTCATCCCATATTTCAATGCGGTCATTTACGCCGATTATAACACAATCTTTAGTTAAACCGGCGTAGCTAACCAACGGGGAGGTAATATTGATTCGACCCATTTTGTCGAATTCACATACAGAGGCACCGGCAAAAAAGCTTCTCATAAATGTACGGGCATCTTTTTTAGTAAAAGGTAAGGTATTTAGTTTACTTACTACTTTTTCCCAATCTTCGGTGGTATATAAATATAAACAGTTTTCTAAACCACGTGTTACCACAATCTTGGTAATATCACTTCGAAATTTTCCAGGAAGAACGATTCTTCCTTTGTCATCAATACTGTGATGATATTCGCCCATAAACATTCATATCACCCACTTTCTGCCACAGTCATCCACTGTCTACCACTATTTTACTATATAGGACTTTAAAAGTAAATGAATTTTCCCACACTTTTAATTTTATTTCGTTAAATTGACGCGATTTGACATATGTTTACATAGGATTAAATGCCCGATAATACTACTTAAACTAAGAATAAAAGTTAATAAATAGATAGATATATTATCTAAAGTTTGAGGATTAATATTTTCATTATTTACTTTATTATTAATCACTTCTTGGACTTCTTCTTTTATTTCTTCTTTTGCTTCTTCTTGAACCTCTTCTTTTAAAGTTTCATAAGAACTACTACTTTTAACTTCTTTTTTAACAGGGTTATTTATTTCTAAATTAACATCATCTTTTAAATTAGCTATAAGAGGAATATTATAATCTCCTTTAATGTCTTTTAAATAATATTCTCCATAAGGAAGTAATACTTCTTTAACATCTTTATTAACAACATAATATAACTCATCATTACTTTTAAGATAAATATAATATGTATTATTATCTAAAATATTTAAATTAATTTTTTGACCCTTAACATATCTTTTAACTTTTAAAACATAGTTATCTATTCGCCCAACATTAAAAGCTAAATCCTCTAAAGGTTCTAAATAAGGATTAAAACCATTTCTTAAAACATAATTTTCTTGAGATTTAAGATAATCTTCTTGATGGGAAGCAATACTATATTTGTATTCATCATTTAAATATAAATCATAAGTATTATTTAAATCTTTAATATCTCCCATTTTACCATTAATACCTATTATTTCTTCTTCTATTTTAAAAGGAGTACCATAGATTTCATAAGAAACATTTCCGGATTTACGAGTTGGACCTTGATTACACATATAATAGTATTCACTTTCTTTATAATAACGACTTATAAGAGGTTGGGTTGTTGATTTTAATTCAAAATTATAATTACCAACTTTAGCATTATAAATAGTTATACCTTTATTACTGTTTTTTTTAACATTTAATTCAATATTAGGAATTTGCATATCAACATTATTATTAAAATTTAAATCGGTTGAGGTCCAAATTTCGGCCCTAAGGGGACTTGTGAAAAAATCTTCAAGGGTTTTATGATTATTAACCATATTCGCAATATTTTGATAAATTTCTTCTTCATTGGCTAACAAAAGACCTTCTTCATCACACATGGTAACCTCTAAATTAAAATACTTTTTCCAAAGATACATTTGGGTATAATAATAATTTTCTTCATTTTTATTAAGATTATACCCAAAATAAATAATATCAATTAAATCATTTCCGGACTTAAAAGAAGCATTCGAATAGGTATAATCAGTATGACTTGCGGCATCAGGATTTTCTTTAAATAAAGTCATGTGCTCCCTTCCTTTAACAAAATACTTTTCTACTTCTTTAACTTCACCCCCTATTTTAAAATAATAGCCGGTACCTTTATGATTGATACTGGTAGCCCCACTACTGCATATAAAACTAAAAAATACTACTAAAAACAACCATAATTTTTTCATCAAAACATTTTCCTTTCCATAAAAAAGACACAAAGAAACCTTATTCCTATTTTTCCTTTGTGTCTTGGTTATGTATCTTAGCAAAACATTTTTATTTTGACAAGGGGGTTATTTTGTCTTATTTTGACGACTTTTGTCGAATTTTGACGTTTATCAGTAAAGATACTGCAAATGTAGCTAAATAGATACTGATAATTTTACCCGTAATAAATATTAGAATGAATGTTAATAAACCAATTAAAATAGCATAAAGAATTTGCAATATTCTTTTACCGGGACTAAACATGGGTAAAGTAGAGATGAAGATACTTCCAAATATTACTTCACTATTTATTATAAAATTGTTATCTTTAGTGATTAAAAAATAAATAAAAGTTAAAATTAGATAAGTTAGATTAATAAATAAAGGAATATCTTTTTTATAATAAAAATTAAAGGTATAATAAGAAAATACTAGTAAACTTAAAATTATACTCGTAGAAGATATACCTCCCACACTTCTTCCCATTAAAATATCCAGACTAGAAAAACTAAAAGTATATTTAGCTTCCATCGGATTTAAAAAACTAAGACCATTAAATAAGTAATTAACTAATATTAAAATTAAATACATAAAACAAACATTATTGAATTTAAAATGTTTAGATAAAAATAAAGTAAGAATGTAAGTAATAAGTAAAGTAATCGAATAGACAATTAAGTTAATATTATAAGGCATAATTAAGGACACTAAAAATAGATAGACCAAATTATAATCTATTTTCACCTTTTTATAGATAAATAAATCCACTACCACTTTAATAATGAGACTTATAAGGGTTAAATATAAAGGTTTAAATAACATATAACCACTTATTAAACCTTTCATATAAATTAAATAACCATTTTTATATAAGCCATAAATTAAAAAAGGGATTAAAAGAATTATATTTAATTTAACTAAATTTTTAACATTACTTTTTTTCATTAATCATCCTTTATTCTTTCTTTTAAATTGATGTTTGCGGGACACACATAATTACATAGACCACAGTTAAGGCATCTTTTACTTCGTAAATTATCTTTAAAACATTTTAAAACATTAATGTTTTGCGGACATATTTTATTACAAGCACCACAGTTAATACACTCTTGCATCTCTTCTTCCTCTTTTTTAAAAACAATAGATGAGGTATCTTTCGTAATTATTAAATCCTCACTATTTACCTTTTCCCCTTGTAAATAACCATTATAATAAATATTATATTCACAAGGCTTAATTTTTAGAAATTCTTCTTCTATTTCTTTTAAGGATACTCCTAGTTTGGTATCAATGATTAAAGATTTTTTTAAAGCATCCCCACTTACCGTAATATATTTATGGTCGAGATATTTTCCCTCCATTAAACTTTCCATCATATCTATTTCCGTTGTTTTTAAAACTAAAGTATCATCTACCTTTAAATTTAAATAAGAAGATACATTTTCATCCATGCTCATTAAATATTTATCCGGAAGTAAAACCAATTTTAAATTAGGATAAGTACCGATTATAGACCGCACCTTTTTAATACTTTTGGCATTCGTATTTTTAATGGCAATATAAGCTACTTCTAAATTTAAAAGACTTCTTAATAAATCTAACATTTTTAATATTTCTTTATAATTATTAGAAAGAATCATAAACTCATTCATTTCATAAATTTCTTCATCAAAACAAGTAACGACTAAATCTTTAAAACTACCCTTTAGTTTATTACTTAAATTAGATAGAAAGTTATCCTCTAAAAGTTTTTGTAATTCTAATAAATCTTTTATTTTAACTTTTCTTAATCTTTTTAGATTATGTTCTTTATAATCATTATGAATTTTATATACTTTGGTTAAATTATTATTATAAAGTTTTTCATCAATACCTTCTAAGTAACCAGAGATACTAATGATATTATCTTTTAGATAAGTATCTTTAAAAAATTTGGTATCCTCTTTTATTGCATAATCAAGTGTAGGTACATAAACAAAGGTTGGATTTAAAAAAGAAGTTACATTACTAACTATTAAAACTTCGGGATTTTCTTCTAATTTAATGAGTGTTTTCATAATACCTACAACCTTTTTCTTTATTTTAACAAAATAGTTCTTTGATGTAAATAAAAGGCTTAAAATTATTTGGATTTTATATTGTTAAACTCTAAAATATTTTGTATAATTATTATGAATAGAAAAGGGTAAGCGGTGATGAGTCTTGTTTAGAGAATTTGATTACGACAATAAACCGATAGTAGATATAGTCAATGATATGATTATAGATGCTGTTAAAAGCGGTGGCTCAGATATCCACTTCGACCCTACCGAGACTGATCTTGTAGTAAGAATTAGAATTGATGGAGCCTTGCTTGATTATGCGAAGGTTCCCGCGACGGTTAAAAAGAATTTAGTAACCCGGATTAAAATTATATCTGGAATGAATATAACGGAAACAAGACTACCCCAAGATGGCGCCATTAAAGGATTAATTGAAGATTTAAATGTCGATTTACGGGTTTCTTCTCTGCCAATTGTTGATGGGGAAAAAATAGTTATTCGTATTCTAGACTATAGAATGAGTTTAAATGGCTTAGAATCCATTGGCTTATCTAAAGAAAACTATGATAAAATAAATGAACTAATTAAAAAGCCAAATGGTCTTATTATGGTTACGGGTGCTACTGGTAGTGGTAAATCTACTACTGTCTACTCGATGCTGCAAGTTTTAAACACCACCGAAAGAAATATTATTACGGTTGAAGATCCCGTGGAAATGAAAATTGAAGGCATTAACCAAGTTCAAGTTATGAGTGAAATTGGTTTAACATTTAGTCATACTTTAAGAAGTATTTTAAGACAAGACCCCGATATTATAATGGTCGGCGAAATTAGAGATGATGAAACAGCGCGGATTGCCGTACGAGCGGCCATCACGGGTCACTTAGTTCTATCTACCATCCACACCAACAACTCTTTAAATACCATTGAAAGACTTTTAGATATGGATGTGGAAAGATATCTTTTAGGTAGTGCTCTATCCGGAATAATTTCACAAAGACTTGTTAAAAAGTTATGTCCTAAATGTCGTACTTCTAGAAAAACTAATCCTTATGAAAAGAACTTATTTAAAAAAATACTCGGTATTGATGTAGAAGAAATATATACTCCGGTTGGTTGTAATGAATGCATCAATGGTTATAAAGGAAGAACTGCGATTCATGAAGTATTAGAAATAAATCAAGATATTAGAGATGCTATCGTAAATAACCTAAGAAAAGAAGAATTAAGAAGTTTAGTTTATGGAAATAGTGATAATACTTTAATTAAAGATGGTTTAACTAAAGTTATGGAAGGAATTACCTCTATTGATGAAATCTTAAGAGTAATTGATGTTAATGATGACTTTGGTAAAGATGAAAAAGAATTAAAAGATGCCGTTATTGGTAAAGGTAATACTTTAGAAGAAGTAAAAGAAGAGGAAGAAGTTAAAAAAGATATTCCACCTTTAAGTAATCCTTTTCCTAAAAATAATATTGAAACATTGTAAAAGGCCTTTATTTAAGACCTTTTTAATTTATAATATAATTTTCTAATTCTTTTTTTAATGTTTGATTAATCTTAATGTTAATATTATCATTACTTATATTACTTTTAGTTATAGAAAATTTTAAATTTTGCAATTTTTTTAAAATATTTAACAGTTTAATAGAGTACCCGGGGACAATTATAAATATTTCCTTATCATTTATAGAATAAATAATAGCATTAGATAATAATACTCCTTTAATTTCTTCTATATAAATATTTAAATTAATACTTTCCCCTATTTTAAATTTTTCAAAAGATGGCAAGTTATTAATATCTAAAGCAAATAATTTATAATCTTTTTTGAAGTTTTGTTTATTATAACTATTATAAATAATAAATCCTAATATTATAACTCCTATAAATAAGTTCAAAATAATTAGTTCAATTATTTTCTTTTTCATATTTTAAATTTCCTATTTATTTTAAAGATTGTTCTAATTTAGAATAAAATTCATCTGTTTTTTCATGAGCCTTATTATGTAAATCTAGTTTTTCTTCCCCATTATTACCAGTGTTACCTATAAAAATATATTTGTTATTTTTATAATAGAAATACAAATCAGTTTTAAAAGATTTATATTCTAACCTATCTTTTTCTAAGTAAAAGTCCCATCTTTCCAACATTTCATGACCATTATCCACGATTAATTTTATAGTTTTTATCTCATCATTAAAATAGATACTTTCAGTTATATCATTATTATTTATAGTATATTCATAATTATTATTTTGATATTTATATTTAGCTTTTATTTTCTCCATCAATTCTTTATCTTGGACATCTAATGTTTTAGATTTTTTATCTCCTATTTCTTCACTTGAAGTATTAAATAATTTATCATTTATGTAATCTTCATTAAGAGTTAATTTAAATGTTTCCTCTCTATCTTGATATTTTATGTTTAAAAATAAATTTTTTAAAATATTTTTAATATTGTTTTTATTTAAATATTCATTGTAACCAATATTTTCACTAAAATAAATACTATTCCTGGTTGTATACACTACTCGATGTTCTCCTTTATTATCTTTATAAAATAACTTTAAGGCTTTTATATCTAAATCATCATTTAAATAGTCAAATCCCCCAATAGTAAAATAATATTTATCTTTGGTTTCCACAAAAATTCCACTGGCTATTGCAACATTTTCACCAGTACCTGATATAGTATAAACTTTTACACTACGATAAGATGCAAGAAAATAATAAAGTAAAAAAAGAATAATTATAAGAGCCATAAAAACCATTAAAAATTTCATAGATTTTTTAACTTTATTTCTTTCCTCATATAATTTTAAAGTTATCTTATTAATTTCATTTGCATTAGTTTTATTGATTTTTTCCCCACTTAATATTTCATTTATCGATAAATTAAATATTTCACTTAATCTTATAAGTGTTTGCGCATCTGGTATAGATATACCTCTTTCCCATTTGGATATGGCTTGCCTACTAATGGGAATTTTATCCGCTAATTCTTCTTGAGTCATATTACTTTCTTCTCTTAAATTTTTAATAAACTTACTTATTTTATCTTGGTTCATTTTTCCACCTCTTTTTCCAAGAAATAAACTTCCTTCTTTAATAAAAGAATACAATATAATTTATTTAAATTAAAGAAACTCTTAGTTTCTATATAATAATTTTTAATTTTATAGTATAATAGATGACCTATAGGTGATTTTATGGATTATAATGGTTTAATTAACTATTTAGAAGAAGAAAAATATTATATTCCTTATAATAGTTATTATCATGCCTTTATTTATAAAGAAGAAAGTTTTAAGAAGATGCTTAAGGAAGGAATAAAAGCTCCCATTTATTTTAGACAAGATAATATTGGTTTTAATGGTAATTTTTATGTTAGTTTAAGTAAACATATCGTAAGTGAAGCGGATATTTATAAATTAATGATTAATAATCCGGCTTTTATTATAAGTAGTAAATTAAAAACTATTAAAGCTAAATATCAACATTACTATCCTGATTTTATAAGAAAATCTATTTTACCTTTAAGAGGTAGTGTTTATGATAATGAATTTCAAAGACTACTTAAAGTAAATCCAAAACATTTTATGGGTATAAGATATAATCTAGGAGAAGTTTTATATAATGCTAAAAGTCCCGAAGAAGTTATTTTTATTCTTTTTAATATAGTTAATGATTTAAATAATCTAGATAGTAATTTACCAATTATTGATTTAAGTACACAAAAAGAAATTAAGAAAGAAAAAGTATTAAGTTTAAAAAAAGACTATTTAAAATAGTCAATTTTTTTCGCCTTCTTCTAACATTTTAGTAATAAATAAACCATAACCAGTATAAGGATTATCAACAATTACGTGGGTAACAACACCAATTATCTTACCATTTTGCATAATTGGCGAACCACTCATACCTTGGACTACTCCCCCTGTTTTCTTAATTAAATTATCGTCAGTTATTTTAAATGTTAAGTTTTTCGTATCACTTGTTTCATTAATACTTTCAATATTAATTTTAAATTCTTCAACTTTTTCGCCGTCTAAAACAGTATAGATAGTAGCCTCTCCTACTTTTACTTCTTCAGGCTTAGCTACAGGGACTAATTTTAAATTATTTAAACCTTTTTCATAGGTTCCAAAGATACCGTGATTGGTATTTTTAACTATATTACCATAGACCGTATCATAATAATATTTAGCATTTTTACTTCCAGCACTACCGACAGTTGATTTTTCAATCGAAGTTATATAATTTTTAAAAATCATCCCACTTTTAACTTCGACTAAAGTTTTACTACTACCCTCAATTACTTCATGACCTAAAGCGCCATAGATTTTCGTTTCTGGATCTATATAGGTAAGCGTTCCAATACCGGTTATACTATCTTTAACATATAAACCTGTTTTATAAACACCATTATCTAAAACTAAGTTTAAGTTGGTTTTATTTATTTTATTACCTCTTTTATAGGTAATTTCCACACTACCTTCACTAATATGTTTTTCTAAGATTTTAGTTAAAGATGTAAGCGTTGAAACATCTTCCCCATTAACCTCTTTAATATAATCACCAACTTTTAAATCCCCATTATTAAGTTTACCATTAACCTCATAAAACCCAATAATTAAGATACCATCACAATCTATTTCAATACCTAAAGTATTTCCTCCGAGATAAATCTCATCGGAATAGGCATAAACGGAAAGCGGTAAAAATAATATACTTAATACTATTAATAATTTTTTCATAATAATTTAACTCCTATCAATAGTATTATGGATAAATTAAGATAAATTAAAAAGCCAATAAATGGCTTTTGGTAAAAACTTCCTTAAAAGAAATCTTTAATACGTGCAAGTACTTCTCTTATTTCTCTAAAAACTTGACCATGATAATAATGTTCTTCAGCATAGACCCCAATACTCCGCATTTCTTTTTTATTAGCTAGATATATGGCTCTATATAAATGATATTTTTGACTAATAATAACTACTTTTTTTCTTTTATATGTTTTTTTATAATTATTAATACTCTCTCTAGTAGAATCTCCTACTTCATCTTTTAAAATATCTTTTTCAGGAATACCATTTTGTTTTAAATATTCTTCCATGACTACTACTTCACTATAACCTTCTTTATGAGTTCCACTTACTAAAAGAGAAGTAACATAGCCATTTTTATATAATTCAATTCCTTTATCTAATCTATCTTTAAGCATTTTACTGGGTTCACCATTTTTCTTAACTCCACAACCTAAGATTAAACCAATTTCATAATTGCTTTTTAAATTACTGATATCGACAATACTTTTAGAAGAACCAATAATTATATAAAAATTTATACTTAATAAAAATAAACTAATTATTCCTAAAGTTATTAAAACATCTTTAATAATTTTCATAATTTCACCTCTTTAAGTATAACATATTATAAATTTAAATACATTTAATTAAGAGAGGTTTACATGTTAATACAAAATTTTATTTATGGTTTAATTATTGGTTTAGGTTTTATTATTCCGGGAGTTTCTGGGGGAGTTATTGCCACTATCTTAGGAATATATGAAAATATTATTAATAAGATATTATCTTTTTTTAAAGATGTTAAAAATAATTCTTTATATTTGATGCCGATTATTTTAGGAATTATTTTAAGTGTTTTATTTTTTAGTAAAATTATTTTATATCTTTTAGATAATAAATTGTTTTTTATTTCTTATGTTTTTATTGGCTTAATTTTAGGAAGTATTCCTACATTAATTAAGGAAATAAAAGATAAAGATAACGAAAATATTTCCTTAACTTTCTTTATCATAACTTTTACTTTAGGGATTATTTTATTTATATTAGAAAAAAATGTTGTGGAAATAACAAATACTCCCAGTATAATAACGATGTCTTTAGCCGGAATAGTTTATGCTATTGGAAAAATTGTTCCAGGCATAAGTGGAGCTGCCTTACTCATGCTTTTAGGAGTTTATAAATATTTTTTATTAATAATATCTAATCCTTTTAATATAAGTTTAAATATTATTTTATCTTTTGTTCCCTTTGTCATAACTTTTATTCTAAGTGCCATTTTATTACTTAAATTAATAAATTATTTATTTAACCATTATCATAAATATACTTACAGTGCCATTATCGGTTTTGTGGTATCCTCAATTCTTTTTATCTATCCTGGTAATTTTAATATTTTAAGTATAATAATCACTACTCTATCTTTTTTGATTTCTTATTTTCTAAGTAAATAAAAAAACTTAAAAAATTGTCTTTGTTCGCTTGTTTTGGTTTCAATTATGATATATAATTAATGTTAGGAATATTCAGTAGTTGGATGTCTACCTCCATCCTTAAAAGAAAGGAGGTTTGATAAAATGAAAATAAAGACTTTTATTGTAAGAGTTTTGAGGCTCATTTCTATCATTTTATTCTTAATTATCTTTTTGATAATTACAATGAAAAAAGACATCTAATCTAGCAACTAGATTAAATGTCAACCCAAATTAGGTAGACATTCAATAATGCAAAACTGAATGTTCCCTTTTTTATTTTATGTAATATTCTTTTGACATATTCATAATACCATAAATTTTATTGTTTTACAAGAATTCTTAATTTAGTTTACTTTCACAAATTCTTAATTTAGTTTACTTTCTTCTCTTCGCATTAAAGTTCTTTTTTTATAATCTTCATATATTCTATGTCTTTCATAATCTAGAGTTTCCTCTTCTACTTGGTCTTGAAATTCGCCACTTACATAACTTCCTAAATGCCATCTTGATTCATGATTGTCTTTTAAAATTTTTAAAGATTTATTTTCTACTTGTCTTACTCTTTCTCTAGTTATACCGAATTCATCTCCGATTTCTTCTAAAGTTTCACACTTTCCATAAAAGCCAAATCTTCTTTTTAAGACTTCTCTTGCTCTTGCATCTAAAACTTTATTTAGAACAAATTCCATTGTGGTTCTTAATTCTTTTTTTATAATGTCATCTTCAATGTGAGAGTTATATTCATCAATAATGAAATCAGCAACTTCACCACCATCATCAACTTCTCTACTAAAAGGTTGATTAATACTAATTGTATCTTGGCCATATTTATTAAAGTCTTCAATTCTAGATAAAGGAACTTCTAAGTAATCGGCAATTTCTTGATCTAAAGGATATCTTCCTAACTTTTGAGTTAATTCTTTTTTGGTTTTTATAACTTTACTGAAAAATTCATATAAATGAACGGGAATTCTAATATTTTTACTATTATAAGCAACTGCTCTTCCAATGGATTGTCTTATCCACCAAGTAGCATAAGTAGAAAATTTATAACCTTTATCAACATCAAAACGATCAACGGCAATCATTAAACCAATATTTCCTTCTTCAATTAAATCTAAATATTCTACACCATAATTACAATATTTTTTAGCAATACTTACCACTAAACGGAGGTTTCCTTCAATAAATCTATTCTTAGCGGTATCATAACCTTCACCATGTTCTTTAATAATTTTACCGAGACTTTTTTCTTCTTCTAAAGTAAGCAAAGGAATTTCCCCAATTTCAATTAAGTAGGTCGTAATACTATCATCACTAACATTTTCGAGTAATTCTTCTTTACTTAAACAATCTCGATAATTTATATCGTATAAATTACAATATACTTCCCCAATAAAAGAAGAAAGTTCTGATCTAAATACATAATTTAAACCTTTTTTCTCTAAATTAAGACTATTTTGATTAACAATATTATTTAAGATGCTCCTTAGTTCTGGCACATTTTTAATTAAATTGGTAACTAAAATAGCATCGGGAAAAAATTTAATGCTATTAAAATAATTAACTATTTTATTTAATTCGTTTAAAGGGCTACCTAAAACATCAACATTATTTTTTACAAATGATTTAATAACTTTAGTAATAGTATCACTATTATTTAAATAATTATTAAAATAATTACAAGCATTTAAATTAAATATTTCATCTAAGTGACGATATTCTTCTTCGGTTATATTAGGAACAAATTCTTTTAAAAAATCAGTCATTAAACTTACAAATTTATCTTTTGGAATTATCGTTTTATATTCTTCATATAATTTTTCAATATATGAAAAAAAGAAAGAAGTTAATTCTTCTTGTGAATAAGATTTTAATTTTTTTAAATTTACTTTCTCCATACTTCTTCCTTCTTTTTAAAATATCACACTAATTTAAGAAATGAATCATTTAAAAATTGTCTCTATAATAACATTGATTATTTTTTTAATCAAGAAAATTTTGGTAAAATGTGTTAAATTGTGTAAAATTTAATTTAATTTTTAAAAAAGTACTTAATATTCTTTATCTTGATTATCAATATTGACATTATTATTTTTAATATGGTAATAGAGAGAAATCTCATTTTTGTTAAGCAAAGAACTTTACGTCCGCTCGAGATAGTTACATTTGATGGCTATCTCTTTTATTTTGCAATAAGAAAAAACTCCCATTAAATGGAAGTTAAATTATAAATGGCGTCCCCGAGGTGAATCGAACACCTAGTCTTTCGCTTAGGAGGCAAATGCATTATCCAATTATGCTACGGGGACACACAAAATATTATACCAAAAGAACACAAGTAAAACTCAATAAATTAAAATTTATTTCGTTTCACTTGATAAGCCTCACGGCTTATCTTTCCTGCTTCTTAGGATTTCACTCCTCCACAGGCCATTTTTCCGACAGTCGCTGCCGTACTTATTTTTATTTTTTAATTTTCCATAGGTACATTTTAATTATACTACACGAACAAATGAATGTCAATATAAAATTTCACCTTTTGCATAACTTTCTTATTAAAAAAGAGATATAAATCCCTTTTTTAATCTTTGGCTTTAAAAAGGATAGTAAATATAAATGAGAAAACAATGACGCTTACTAAAGATATACCTGGATTACTAAGCATACCTGTGAATATTCCTAAGACTCCACACTCTTCAAAACCAGTAATTGCTCCTTCATAAAGCATATGACCAAAGTTCGAAATTAAAATGGTGGCACCCGCTCCAAAACAATCGACGATTTTGCCATATATTCCTAAGAAGGATAAGATGGCTCCGATGACCGTTAAAGTACTTGTAATATGACCCGGTGTAACTTTGGTATTATCTAAAATAACTTGGCAAATTAGACAAACTAACCCAGAGAAGATAAAGGCTTTTAAATACATCATTTACATTACCTCCAAACTAACAGCATGAGCAATGGCGGGGATGGGACTTTTTTGGTTAACGAAGGTTTTACTATGGAGAGCCCCCGTTCCAATAATTAAGATTTTTTTATACTTTTTACTTTCTAATATTTTATTAAATAAAACTAATGGTAAGCAAGCCGGTCCTGATCCTCCGGAATAGGTTTCTTGACTATCTAAGTATAATTCACAACCCGCATCTAAATGTTTTTTTATTTTTATGTTATATTTAAGTTCCGTATATTTTTTAAAGATACTTCCCCCAATGCAACCTAAATCACCAGTTAAAATTAAATCATAATAATCAACATCTCTTTTTAAATCTGTTAAATGCTCATACAAAGTTCGGGCCGCTGCCGGGGCCATAACAGCTCCGAGGTTATTGGCATCATTAATTCCCATTTCGGTAACTTTTCCAATGGTAGCAGATTCTATTTTAATTTTACTTTCCTCATTAGATAAAAGGGTGCTAATCGAGGCTGTGGCTGTAAATGTTGATGTATGTGGTTTGGGAACTCCATATTCTATTGGGTACCTAAATTGTCTTTCCGCGGTTAAGTTATGACTACTTGTGACATCAATTATTTTTTTGATGTTTTTATTTTCCAAAAACATCGCCGCAATTATTAAGGATTCGGGAAAAGTAGCACACGCACTATATATTCCTAAAAGAGAGATGGGAATATTTTGTGTCGCGTAACTAGTGGCTGAGATTTGATTTAATAAATCTCCGCCAATGATTAGAGAGACATCATCATTATCTAATTTATTTTTTTCCATGATTCCTTTAATAACAGTTTTTTGCATTTTAACTTCCGCTTTCTCAAAAGTTTTTTCCCCGAAATAATAGTCATCCATTTTGAGATTTACTTTTTTAAGTTTACTATCACTTTCCATAGGGCCCGCTAATGTGAAGTAATCATTTAAATAGACATTGTTAAATTTTAAACTAGCCATAAATTGCCACCTTTAATATGGCTAAGAAAAAAGCACTTACAATTCCGTATAAAATAACGGAACCTGCTAGTTTAAAAAGATTAGCCCCAATTCCGGTAATAAAACCATCTCTTTTGTAATCTAAAGCCGCACTTTGAATACTGTGGGCAAAACCTGTGGTGGGAATAATTAAACCACACTTCGCCTTAGAAACTAAACTATCAAATTTGCCAGTTGCAGTCATAAATGTTGCAAATAAGATTAGAATAAAGGAAAGCCAAGCATAAGAGTCAACTCTTGCTAGTCCAAAGGAATTCATTAAAATATTAATGATTACTTC
This sequence comes from uncultured Bacilli bacterium, assembly GCA_947589435.1. Classification (GTDB taxonomy): domain Bacteria; phylum Bacillota_I; class Bacilli_A; order RF39; family UBA660; genus SIG200. The sequence goes on along the minus strand of CANQBI010000012.1, from coordinate 25,156 downwards.
CCCAATAAAGGCCACTAATCCCCCGGTTAGAAAAGCCACGATTGCATTTCTTAACTTGGGTTCTTTGGGAGACATTTTCTTAACTAATTTTTGATATTCATCTCTATTCATTAAATCACCATTTATATTATGGTAATTTTTAGCAAGTATTATACACTCAGATATTTTCGCATTTTTTCTAAGCTTCTTTTTTCATAACGAGATACCATTACTTGCGTCATATTAAGTTTTTTAGCAACTTCACTTTGCGTTAAATCTTCATAATAACGAGATTTTATTATATTCCTTTCTTCATTTGATAAAACTTCAAAACTATTATCCACTAATATTTTGGTATCTAAATCCATACTTTTACCAATACTTTCATAGATACTTCTGTCTTCTTCTTTAGGACTATCTAAAGACATTACTAAAGATGCACTCATACAAGCCATATCAATATCATCTTTACTTAAACCTAAGACCTCTGATAATTCTAAATTACTTGGTAGTTTTCCTAAACTTTGAGCTAAAGTATATCTTGCTGTTTCAATTTTTTTATAAAGTTGTAATAAATCTTTACTAACCTTTAAATTTCTATTACAAGCAAGCATGTACATTTCCCCAAAGATATAATCATGCGCATAAGATGAAAATTTCGCATCACTTTCCGGCTTATATTTTTTTAAGGCTTTTAAAAGTCCCACTACTCCAGCTTGATATAAATCATTTTTATCAACTCCATAAAAATGATTAGCCATTTTCCAAATCATTTTTTCATGATTTTTTAATACTTTTTCATATTCCATTTTTAACACCTAAATTTTTTATTAATCTCACTTCCGAAGATTCGCCCTTTAAATGAAGATGTTTTAATTTAAAACTTAATTCTTCACATCCATTACAAAGATAAATATTACCACCATTTGCTTTTACCGCATACTTAATTAAGAAAATAGCTTGTACTCCTACTTGGTCCATACTTTTTAATTTTTTTAAATTAAGAATGACATTCTCTATTTTATGTTTTTTAATGACAGGAATAATATAGTTATGAATTTTATTTATGTTATTCTTATTTAAATTACCAACAAGTCTTATAAAAAGTATTTCTTTTTTACTTCTTTTTAACTTCCTGTACTCTAAATCTATCTTTAACATATATTCACCTGCTACTTTAATATAGAGCATTTTTAATTATTTTTAAACCACCTTCGACAAAACTTCTATTTAGTTGGTAAAATATGGCAAAGTTTGACAAAATATTTATAAAAAAAATTAATAAGTTTTACCTTACTAATTTTTACTTGTTATAATGAATGGACTTGCTTCGGTGCCTTCACCCGCTAATGTTACATTGGATTTTAGATAGAAGACTGGACGAACAGCATTTTTAGTTCCTATACCTGCTCCAGGATCTAATCCCCAACTAAATTTCCCCGAAGTATTAATTGAATAAACTGCTCCAACCTCATTAGCTTCATTTAAGCCATAATATCGTGACATAGTCCATTCTTGTATCAGTGAACTTCCAGACATTCCATTACCTATAAATAACCAGTTTGTTACATCAGTGGTTCCTGCATTTACATAATCGCTTATATATATTAATCCAACTTTATGAATATCCGTTGATTTTACTGATTCAGATGTAGCATTTTGATATTTTGAATTATCACCTATGTACCAATACGGTTCATCTATTATTCCTTCCCAGAAATCTCCATTTATCCATTTTGCTTTATCAGTACTTATAAAAGAATCGTTTAAATATATCTGAATATCGACATTATCCCATGTAACGTTTTGCCTACTATTTGTATGCCATACGTGGCCATTTCCAAAAGGAAAAGCTCTGATTATTTTTAACTGATTCGCTTCTAATTCTACTGTTGTATTTGCAGCAGAATTATCTGTTATCCCTATTATTCTATACATATATGTTTGCTTATTACCTGTACAAGTTGCTAAATCTGTTGTTCCAAAACATATAAAGTTATTTAAATAATGACTTGAAACATCACTTTGGGTTCCTTTGAACCTATATAAACCAAAGACTGCATTTGCTGAGTTGAATTTACTTCCACCTTTATCTTCTAACACTTTTTTGGCAGGCTTTCCTTTAGTAAAATATAAGGTGCAATATGCTGTTTTTTTAGTTGTTATTGTTACTTCATATGTAACCTCATTAAATTTAATTATATTATCCGCTATTGTATTTCCTCCCCAGTCGGTACATAATGAGCCTGCATATGTATACTTAGTTTTATCGGGCCATTTAGTTTTATCTTCATAATCATGATATTCATAATCATCATCATTTTCAACTTTAATAGATATCATTTGTTTTTTATTATTAAAATTATTGGTTATTTCTATATCTTTTAATATTGTATTATCTTCCTTTTTAAATATTAAACTTAAGGTTATTATTTCACTTATTATTAAAAATAATATTAATAATATGGTTAATTTCTTTTTCATAATCTATACTTCCTTTCTTTATTGAACATCAAAATACACATAACAAATATTTGGTTTATCAGTCGTAAAACTTATTCCTGTTGAAGCATTATAACTTATTTCTGTTCCTTTATCTGTACAAGTAAATCCTACATACTTATAATTAGTTGGTATATCTCCAACTAAAGTATATGTTTTATCATTATATGTTTTTGTTCCACTTGAATCTTGTTTATATGCATATACAACTACATCAGAAGTTAAATCATAAACTATATAACATGATATTTGATTTGGGGTAGTTTCAGTTACATCATAAGTTATTGTTCCATCTGTTATATCTATATCACTAAATGGAAGAGATTCTGGTTTACATTTAGTCTTCTTTTCATTTAAAGTAAATCCAAATACTGGTACAGTATCTATTATTCTATAGCCTTCTCCTTCATTAGCGTATACTATAGTACTTATATCAGCATCACCCTCATAGGGACTTGGTTCAAGTTTACCTCCAACAAAATCTCCAACTTTTCCAGTAAATATAGGTACTGGTGCCATTTCATAATTATAATAGGCATGGGTATCTTTAAGAACTAAGCATAATAAAGATATTAAGAGAATTACTCCCAAAGACAAAACTATTACTTTTAAATTTTTACTATCTAATTTCTTTATCACCTTTTATCTCCTTTGTATGTTGCTAATACCGAAACACATAATTATAAATATGTTGTATGATTATTAAGGGGTATTATTAATGCTCCTCTGCTATAAATAGTTTAACTCAAATTATAGGGCCTTGTCAATGCTCTTTATATAAAATAAAAAATAAAATTATTTATAATGTAAATGTAGGTGTAATGTATGGAATTTAAAGCAAACAAATATCAACCAAATGAAGTATTTAAATTTATAAGACAATGTGCGGGAGTAACTCAAAAAGAACTTGCTAAAAAAATGAACAAATCAATATATTGGGTTAAAAAGAACGAAGAAAATGTTACAAGATTTTATTTTGAAGATTTAATTAAGATGACTGATTTATATGATATAGAAGTAATAATTAGGAAGAAATAAAAATATATAAGGGGGGTTAAATGGAATTTAGAGCAAATGATTATAAACCTGGTGAAACTTTTAAATTTATTAGACAGTGCGGAGATATTACGCAACAAGAACTTGCTAATAAAATGCATAAATCTAAAAACTGGGTTAAAGCAAATGAACAAAACATTTCAAATTTTTATTTTAAAGATTTAGTAAAAATGGCCGATTTATTAGGAGTCGATATAATTGTAAAGAAAAAATAAAGGATGTAAGTTTTTATTTCTTACATCCTTGTTTTAATTCTTCTAACATTTGCTCTTTTATTTTATCAATATCCGGAAAAAACAAGTTAATTCCTTCAGTTTTCAAAGCTAATAAATATTTGAAATTATCCAATATTTCATTTTTTAAACTATTAATTACCTTTACTGGCTTGCCATTTACAATATGAACGTGGTCAATATATTTTTCTAATGTTGGAAAAGCATTTTGTAATAAAATAACTGACTCTTGATTAGCAATTTCGCTAATCATTATAGTTTTACAAACACCATATTTTTTTATCTTTTGTTCTATTATTGGTTTATATTTTTCAACTTTACTACTTAACGGAATAAACCACAATATATTTTTATCTTTTATAGTAAAATATGTAGGTCTTGCATGACCTTTTTCGTGATTTATCATTAATCCTTTATCATTTATTTTATCAAAAAATTCATCTTTTATATGATATAAATAACCAGTTTGAACTTTCATTCCAAATCCTCCTTTTAATTACTATAACACATATAAAAAGAAAACTCTATCAAAAATAGAGTTTTCCATACATTTTCCTCCGGAATAATTTATTACTCGCACCATCCGGGAGCGATTAACATTTCGCGATTGGAATAATTTGTATCCCGCACCATCCAAGAGCGGCTAACATGTACATAATGCACATTTATTTAAAATGTACTTATAGTATACAATAAATAAGGCAAAAAATCAAGATAGTATACCTTTTATAGTATATGCAAATTATTTTTAAGTAAACATTTAAAAATCTCTATACAAAGATAGAAGGTTTAAATTTTCCGCCGGGATTACTTATTACTCGCTAGCCACCCGGAAGCGAGAAACATTGTCGACTAGGATTATTTATTACTCGCTAGCCACCTAGAAGCGAGAAACATTTACAAAATCAATATACTATAAAATTAATTAATAATCAAGATATTTAATCTTTATTTAAGACATTATCTATTTTATCTATAGCTTCATTTACTTTATCTTCATCTGGTAACATTACATATAACTTACTTGTTTTATAAGAATAAGTATAGTCATAAGCATCTTCACCCGTTAAGATATTACTTTCAATTTGCCAATTCCTTGGACTTTGAATTTCTTTTTTAACAAAACCTAACATTTCACTTTTCGTGGCATTAGTCATAAATGAACCATCTAAAGTTTTTAATAGTTCATTATATTTAACAATTATCTCTTTACTTCTCGCTTTATTAATGAAGGCTTCTAAAACCTTAATTTGATTTTTACCTCTTCCAAGATCACCTCCGGTTACATGATGTCTTTCTCTTACAAAAGATAAGGCTCTTTCCCCATCTAAAGTAATCTCTCCTTTTGGATATTTGAATTTATCTTCCGAAATAAATGTTTCATCATTATAAACTGTTACTCCTCCAAGGACATCGACAGCCTTTATAACAGAAGTAAAATTAACTCTTAAATAATAATTAATCTTGGTATCAAGTAATTTTTCAATCGCATAAATACTTGTATCAATACCATATAATCCGGCATGAGTAAGTTTATCTTTTTCGGAACTATTATTAATATGAACATAATAATCTCTAGGTATCCAAGTAATTAATACTTTTTCGGTTTTGGGATTAACCGTTACTAAAATATTAACATCACTTCTTGAAGTTTGATTAATTTTGCCAAAGGTATCAATACCGCTTATATAAACATTAAATGGTTCTTTATTAATGTTTATTGCTTCTTCAATATTTTCAATATCATCTTTAATGGCTATTTGATAAATATTTTTTAAATTATTATATTCTTCTTCATTATTTTCTTTAACTAAAGATAGTTCACTATCCTCTAAAATAATACCTGATACTTCTTCTTCCATTAAGTTATTAACTAAAGCAAAGGTATCATCAAAATCTTTATATTCGGGTACTATTTTTTTCTCTAAATCATCCTTTAGAGAGGTATCCATACTTACTTCATTAACTCCGATGACTTCCCCATCTAAATCATTAATACTTTTAAAAGTGCTGTTATTTAGAACTAAAACATTATAGGTTTTTAAATCATAATTATCTTTATTTAAATTAAATAGAAAACCAACGGTATTAAATAAATAGACTTCACCCATTAGAGATACTCCAATTATAGCTAAACTTAATGTATAACCCGCAAGTCTTATTATCCGCATCCGATTAAAGTTTAAACTAGATATTCCCCACACAATAAAAATGGCTAAAATAGTCCCTCCAATTAGCCAAATAGTGGGAATAACATTTAAATATAAAACTAAACCAAATAAAATAGTTAGAGCAATAACTAAGATAAAAGTCATTAACTTACTAATTTTTCTTCTTTTTCGTCTTTTGTTTTCTTTTTTCTCTCTCATGGGGCACTCCCTTATTTTAATTATACAAAAGTATTTTAAAAGAAAAAAGCAAGCGTTATTTATTTAACACTTACTTGACTAATTATTTAATTATCTTTTTACCTCCGATTAAGGTATTAAAGTTTCTTTTAAAGTAATCGAATAGATTAGCTTTCTTTATATCTTTATTAACCGTAATAGGTACTTCTTTTAAAATGTTGCCTTCATTATCCATAATTTCAGCAGTTCCTACTTTATCTCCTTTTTTAAGCGGAGCCACTAATTTTTCTACTTTAACATTAATGGTATATTCTTTTTCTTTTTCATTGACATTTAAAAGTTCAGTCGCATCCTCAAGTAAAATAAGTTTAACTGTTTCTTCTTTTCCTCTTTCTACTCTTTCTTCTGTTATTACTTTATCTTTTTCATATATATTTTTAATCTTATAAGAATTAAAACCATAATTTAGAAGTTTAACCGTATCACTCGTTCTATTATCCGGAGTATCAACCCCCATTACGACACTTATAAGTCGCATATTATTTTTCTTGGCAGTTGCCGTTAAACAATAACCGGCAGTTTCGGTAAATCCCGTTTTTAAACCATCAACATCCGGATAAAATCGCACTAATTTATTAGTATTAACAAGCCAAGTAGATGAACCATCTGGTCTTTGTAAATAATCTTCATAAATACTCGTAAATTTTAAAATTTCAGGATAATTATTGATTAAATAAGTAGCCATTAAAGACATATCTTTCGCACATGAATAATGTCCTTCGGCATCAAGGCCATGAGGATTTACAAAATTAGTATTGATACATCCTAAACTCTTACATTTTTCATTCATCATGGAAACAAATTTTTCTTCGGTTCCTCCGACTTTTTCACTCATAGCGACAACAGCATCGTTCGCCGAAGATACGGCGATGGCTTTAAGAAGTTCTTCTACTTTATAAGAATCTCCTGTATTTAAGTAAACTTGACTCCCACCCATCGAACTCGCATTTTCCGAAATTATAACTTTATCATCAAGTTTTAAATTACCATCATTTATGGCATCCATTATTAATATCATACTCATTATTTTCGTCATACTAGCCGGTGCCCTTCTTAAATCAGCATCTTTTTCAAATAAAACTTTACCAGTTGAAGCCTCCACTAAAATGGCACTTTCGCTATATTCTGTAATGTTCTCAGCCACGACTTTTGAACATAGCAAAAAGAAAAAACTAAATATTATTATTCCTTTTTTCATCAAACACCTCTTAATAATAAGTATGCTTAAATTATAAAGAATATTTATTTAGTTTCATCTGTTTTTTGATATAAAATTAAGTTTTCCCCTTTAACTAAATAAGACTTACTAGCAAGTTTCAACATTGGTTCATCAGATAAAGAATCAGAGTAAGCTTCACTTATAGTAATATCCCCAAATTCTTCTTTTAACCTTCTAACCTTTTCTTCTCCCTTACAGTTAAGACCAATAATACTACCTTTCTTAACATCGTATTTGGTGGCAATAACATTATTAATTCCTAACTTATGACAAAAAGGAACAATGATAAAATCGAAAGTAGCCGAGATGACAATATCACTTTCTTTTTGTCTATTTAAATAAAAACCTTTAACATGTTTTAAATTCTTAAAAATAAATTTATTAACATATTCCTCTAAATTAGGGATGCTTTTTACAAAACTAAAAACAGCACTTTTTATATTTCCTAAATTTTCTTTTTTTATTTTTAAACTTAATCCTTTAAATAAGCAAGGAATTACTTTAATTGGATGACGAACTAAAGAATAAACAATAAATTTATAAGAAGAATCTCCTTTTAAGATTGTATTATCAAAATCATATATATTCATTTAGTCCTCCCAATGGAAATTTTTAATTTCTTCTAAGTCAATACCTTCTTCTTGAATATATTTTTCATGCTCTCTTAACTTTTTATACATTAAGTTACGAGTAGTTCTAACATCTTCGTTTTCTTCCACATATTTTAAAACATCTAAGACTAAATGATAACGATCAATTTTATTTTGCACCCGCATATCAAAGGCTGTGGTAATTGTTCCTTCTTCTAAATAACCATGAACATGGAAATTTCTATTTTCTCTATTATAAGTAAGTTCATGAATAATATTTGGATAACCATGATAAGCAAAAATAACGTGTTTATCTTTGGTAAATATTTGATTAAATTCGCTATCCGTTAAACCATGCGGATGAATGGTATTTTTTTGAAGCCGCATTAAATCAATAACATTAACTACTCTAAATTTAATTTTGGGGGTATATTCTTTTAAGATTTTAGCGGCGGCAATTACTTCTAAGTTGGGCGTATCTCCACAACTTGCTAGAACTATATCGGGTTTATTTGGTTTATTGGAAGCAAAAGTAAAGATACCTATTCCCTTTTTACAATGTTTTTTGGCTTCATCCATGGAAAGCCATTGTAAAGATGGATGCTTACTAGCTACCACCACATTGATATAATTTTTACTTCTTATGATATGGTCAACAGTTGAAAGTAAAGTATTTGTATCAATTGGAAAGTATACTCTTGCAATATCGGCTTTTTTCGTAATAATATGATTAATAAAACCAGGATCTTGATGCGTATAACCATTATGGTCTTGTTGCCAAGTATGACTTGTTAAAATATAATTTAAAGAAGCAATCGGTGCTCTCCATGGTATTTCTTTCGTTACTTTTAACCATTTAGCATGTTGACTAGTCATAGAATCGATAATTCTTATAAAAGCTTCATAACTATGAAAAATACCATGTCTTCCGGTAAGAAGATAACCTTCTAAAAGGCCTTCACAAAAATGCTCGGATAAGTAACTATCAAAAATATTACCCTCATCACATAAAAATTCATCACTTGCTAAAGTTTTAGCGTTCCATTTCCGGTCAGTAACCGCAAAAACATTATTAAGACGATTAGATAAAGCTTCATCAGGACCAAATATTTTAAAATTATGGCGATTAAGTTTAATAACATCTCTTAAGTAACTTCCTAAAACCCGCATATCTTCCGAATATGTATTTCCTCTTATAATATCAATTTTATAATTCGTATAATCTGGGACTTTTATTTCTTTTAATAAAAGACCTCCATTAGCGTATAAACTTGCACTCATTCTTTTAGTACCCTTTGGGCATATTGCTAATATTTCTTTTTTTATTTTCCCATTTTCCTCAAATAATTCTTCTGGATGATAACTTTGAAGCCAAGATGTAAGTAGGCTTAAATCTTTTTCCGGATTTTGAAAAGAAATCGGAATTTGATGGGCTCTAAAAGAACCTTCAATGGTTTTCTTTTCCACTGTTTTAGGACATGTCCAACCTTTTTTACTATGCAAAATAAGCATTGGATACTTTGGTCTTTTAAAATCTTTATTTTTTTTCGCATCTTCTTTTATTTTATTAATTTTACTTACCGCTTTATCTAAAGCACTAGCCATTACTTCGTGATAATTTTCACAATCCATAACATTAACATCGATAACATCCCAACCACAGCCCGCAAAAAAACTATTACGCTCTTCATCACTAATCCGCGCCATTATAGTAGGACTCGCAATCTTGTAACCATTTAAATGTAAGATTGGTAAAACTATCCCATCTTTTTTAGGGTTAATAAATTTATTACCATGCCAAGAAGTAGCAAGGGCACCAGTTTCCGCTTCCCCATCACCAATAACACAGGCCACAATTAAATTAGGATTATCTAAAACAGCTCCAAAAGAATGGGCAAGACTATAACCAAGTTCGCCTCCTTCATTAATACTTCCGGGTACTTCTGGTGCTACATGACTAGAAGTTCCTCCTGGAAAGGAAAATGATTTAAATAGTTTTTTTAATCCTTCTTCATCTTTGGTAATATTGGGATATGCTTCAGTATAAGTTCCTTCAATATAAGCATTGGCAATTAAAGCTTCGCCACTATGACCAGGACCAGATACATATATCATATTTAAATTATATTTGTTAATAATTCTATTTAAATGCGTATAAATAAAATTTTGACCGGGAGCACTTCCCCAATGTCCAACTAATTTATTTTTAATATCACTTCTTTTTAAATCTCTTTTAAGTAAAGGATTATCTTTTAAATAAAGCATCCCTACGGACATATAATTACAAACTCTAAAATATTTATCTAATAATTCAACTTCTTTTTTTGCAAGGGCCATTTATTATCACCTATTATAATTATAGAAGAAAATTCAAACTAAAACAAGAAGAACTCAAAAAAAGAAATATATTTGACTATATTTCTTCACTAACTTATTATAAATGGCTCTATATCATTTCCTTGACCCGTTAATTTTACATTGGATGCTAGATAGAAGACTGGGCGAACCGTATGCGGGCTGTCTAGAGCCGGACCGCCCAAGCCGCCGTTCGTACCCACATACCACGCAAGTATATTGCCATAAGAGTAGCCAAACCTAGTCATGGTCCATTCGGCTTGATTACTACATGATGATGAACCTGTTTTATATCCATGGCATATATTTAACCAACTATCTGTACTATATGGACTACTTCCTACATATGTCCATGAATTGTAATAATCACTTGCATACATTAACCCTATTGGATAACCATTTGGATTGCTTGTGTCGTTTGTTATGGATGTTCTTTCATTTGTTATCCCTGTTGCTGAATTTGCAGCTGTATCGTCTCCTTTATACCATTGTTGTGTTGTTATTTTACTTTTCCATGGTTCCTGTAAATCATTATAAAAGTCATTATTTAAATAGTATCTTAATGTTGCGCCTTTATCGGAAGTTGAATCCGAATAATCCCATGTGAAATTATAATAACTTGAATTTGAACTGCTTGCCCATTTCATGGTTTTTACGTTACCATCATCTCCCTTTATTGACGTTGCTTTTATTACTTTTATTTGTCCCACTTTTAAATTTAAATCATTCTCCCCTGTTACTACTCCGATTATTCGATACATGTATTCGTCTGGATTTTGTACACAATCTCCTTGATTTGTTGTTCCAAAACATATATAGTTATTTAATACTTCTTCATATGTTCCTATAAATCTATGCATTGTATTATCATTCTCTGCTTGTTTAAATGTATCTCCTCCTTGTTTTACTATTAGACTATAGGCATCTCCTGGTTCAGCAAAGTATAGTGTACAATACAATGTTGTTTTGGTTGTCATTGTTAGTTTATTTGTTTTTTCATCATAATTTATGACATTGGTTCCTACTAATTTTGAACCGTTGCCATCGTCACATTCTGCTTTGATATAAATATATTTTGGATATTCTGGCCATGAATCTCTACTTTCCATTTGAGTATATTCTTCTTCACTAGTTCCCTTAACCATTATGGCTAAGTTCTTATTATCTTTAAGTTCATTAACATTTATTTCGGTTAATTCTTTTACTTCATTATTATTTTTTATGTTGTTATTGTAGCTAATTATTATTCCAATTATTACTACTGATAAAAATATTATTATATCTATTTTCTTTCTCATATATTATTCCCTCCTTAACTTTTCTTAAAATAAGCATTACATATATTTGGTCCACTGGTTGTTACTTTAAATCCTGTTGATGTTGTATAGCCTATATCAGTAGCAGAAGTACTATTTGAACAAGTTGCTTTATAATATGTATATCCACTTATAGGCATTGTACTTACAACATCATATTTCTTATCTTCGAATGTTACTCCACCATTTGTATTTTCTTGTAAGGCATATATAACTACATCATTATCTGCTCCAACTAGACTATAATATATTCGACATACTACTTGACTTGGTTTTGAAAGGATGGCACTAAATGTAACTGTTCCATCTTCTTGTATAGAATAATCTGAGTATTTTGCACTTGTTGGAATACAATTACTCTTTTCTTCATCTAATTTATATCCCATAGTCCATACTGGTTTATTACTTGAAACAACATATTCTTTAGGATTAGTTAAGTTTTGAACATAATAAAGTAAATTAACATCTGTTGTTCTATCAGTTAAAGGAGAAGTATCTCCCTTACCACTAAAGTTTCCTACTTTACCTGTAAATATTGGTATCCATTCACTGTTATAATTATAAAAAGCATGGGTTCCTGTTATTAAATTAAATAAAAACACAACAAAAAGACCGAGACCTATATATAATATTTCTCGTTTATATTTAAAATTTATTATTTTATTTTTTATATTATAAAGTTTATCTTTTAAATTATTAAATGGTATGAATACTAAAGATGTTAGGGTGCTACAATAACCCCCCCCCGATGCTACTTATTAAAACTGCTAATGTAAGTATTGTTACATATAGTACTAAGTTTTTTCTATTCTTCTTCATACTCTTTCCTCTTTTTTATTATTTATGATTTATATTAATTTTATACAAATGTTGTAAATACCGAATACTTAATACAAATAAAAATAATATTCTTTTTTACTTTACATTTAAATAATATAATATTTATTTTAGTTAGTCAATATCAAGTTTTTTTACAAATGTAAAAGATGCTTCAAAATGAAACATCTTATTTTAAATAAATCCATGTTTTACTACACTAATTTGTTAATTAAATTTAAAATTTCTTCAACTTCTTTTTTATTTTTCTTATCGATATTATTTTGCATGTAATTTTCTAAAACATTTTTTCCTAGTCCTCTTAGAGAATTAGTTAAAGCTCCAAGTTGAATTAAAACTTCTTCATAACTTCTTCCTTCATCAATCATTTTAGAAACTCCACTTATTTGTCCTTTAATAATATTTAATCTTTTAATAAAATATTTTTTATCCGTCTCTTTTTCAATTGCGTTCAAAAGTATCTTCCTCTCTTTACTATGATTATAACGCAATTTTTTTAAAAAAGCCATAATTTCTTATGGCCTTTATTTTAAGAATTAAATTAACATACACAATCTACATAAGTATCTGATAAACATCTAATACTACATAAACAACTACAATCCATAGTAAAGAATGAGTTAGTTGATGTATAAGGATATAAACTTGTTGGATCAGTATTTTCGGCAAGAACTCTAAATGTACAGCAATTACCTTCTATTTTTTCAACTCTAAATACTGTTGAGCAAGTACCTCCAAGTGGTTGTTCACTACAATTAGTTGTTACATCTTTACTTATAGGCATACTCCAAGGAGTTCCATTTCCGCAACACGTATAAAGCATTACTGGTCTTGTGTTGCATACAAGACAATTACTTCCACCACCAAGCATTGGTCTATCACAAGTATCTAAACAATTATCTGGACAAGCATTTTCTTGTAATACTAAAATGATGCTTAAAATTTCATTAATACAGTTACCAGAATTTCCTGAATTATTATTGTTATTCATCTTTTCACCCTTTCATGTATTCTCATTATTAATTTATGTTTAATTTTTAAAATAGTGAGTAACTTCTTTTAAAATTAGACTATTTGTAGTATAATTATATTGGGTGATTAATTTTGAATACTGCTATTCAATATATTATCATTGCTATAGTAATCTTAATTATTTTAGCAGTGGCCTTCAAATTAACCAGAAAAGATTTTGCGATAAAAGAAAATAAACTAATCGGTTATTTAGGTGGCGAAGATAATATAATTAATGCTGAGTGCAATATGAGTAGATTTAAAGTAATCTTAAGAGATGTCTCACTAGCAGATAAAGATGCTATTCAAAGACTTGGCGCTAAAGGAATTGTGGAGATTGATAATCAATTAAAAATAATATTTGATAAAAATGCGAAACAATTAAAAAAATATATTGACGAAATAGTCTAATATATTTTTTTTATTATATTTTTTTAATATCTTCTATATCAATTATTTTAATTTTTTTACCCTCTATGGTAATTAAATCAGTACTTGTTTTTCCGACAATAGTTTCTATTCCTGTACCATTTTTTAATTTAATTTCGACCTTACTTTTATAAACGTGGTCTTTAGAGGCAAAAATATCATTTATTTTTTTTATGATACTTCCTTTATCAGTACTTGCTACTCTATCACTTCCATAAAATATATCTTGGGTATTTTGTAAATTATCTAATACTTTTCCAGGAAAAACTCTTGGTAAATCTTTCATCTTATCACTCCTTATATATTTTATGATAAATAACTATATTTTGAACCATACTATAAATATGAAAACAATAAAAAAATATAATTTACTTTTATTTATTCCTCTTCTTATTTTAAATGTAATAAGCCTTTTTAATATGGTTAATGCTAAATTAATTAATTCTGTCTATAATTATGCTTTTTATAAACAATTAATATGGTTTTTCTTAGGTTACTTAATTATTTTTGTTTCCTCGAAAATAAACTTTAAAAAAGTATTTAAATATTCTTTTTATCTTTATCTTTTTTCTTGTTTTTTACTTATTTTAGTTTTGTTTATGGGAGACTCTACTAATGGAGCTAAATGTTGGTTTAATATCTTTGGCCTTTCTTTTCAACCGAGTGAACTATCGAAACTTTCTTTAGCCATATTGTTTTCTCAAATAATTAAAAACACCCACATTAAATCTTTTAAAGATGAAGTCATTATTTTACTTAAATTAATTGTTTTAACATTTATTCCAAGTATTTTAGTTTTTTTAGAACCTGATACCGGAGCCATTATTAATTTTTTAATTATTCTTTTTGTGGCTATTCTCTTTCTTCATTTAAATAAATGGTGGTATATTACTTTTACAACCCTTGCTCTTATTTTCTTAGGAAGTATTTTTATTATGTATTTCTATTTTCAAGATACCTTAATCAAATTAATTGGTCCTTCTTTTTTTTATCGAATGGATAGACTTATTAATTTTACGAATGGTTCCGGGTATCAATTAGAAAATGCTTTAATTACGATTGGTTCCTCTTCCCTATGGCGGTTTAACCTCCAAAGTATTTTACTTTATATACCGGAGGCTCCAACGGATTTTATCTTTGCCTTTTCCATTGGGAATTATGGTTTAATCTCAGGGATTATCATTATTTTATGTTTCTTTCTAATGGACATTTATTTTATTAATAAAATTGGTAAAACCAATAAAATAATTTTAAAAATATTTGCCTCAAGTTATCTTGGAATGCTTATATTTCATCAAGTATATAATATTGGGATGAATTTAGGTCTTCTTCCCATTATGGGAATACCACTTCCCTTTTTATCTTATGGCGGAACCAACACTTTAATTAATTATTTATTTATTGGTCTAATTTTAAATTTAAGCCAAGAAAAAAGAAGGTTTTTTTAAACCTCCTTTACCTTTCATTAAATATAAGCCATTACCGTAAATAATACGAGTAAAATTACTAGTATACCTACTAAGAATAACCAAATATATTTTAGCCATGCCTTATAGTCAATTTTTAAATATGATAGTCCAATTAATAACATACCACTAGTTGGTACAAATAATCCAACAAAACCATATAAAGTTGTATAGATTGTATGAATTAATTCTACATTAGCAGAATATGTACTAACTAAATAAGCCGCAATATTATAACCAGTTAGACCAAAGTCGGCATGGAATATATTAGTAATAAATGCACTTAATGATGTTAAATATGGATTGAAACCATCACTTAATTTTAGAATGTCATTAGTAACTGTTGTCATTGTACCACCAGAATATACAGCAAACATTACCATATATGAAAGTAGGTATAAGGCAATTGGAGCTCCCATCTTCTTGAATCCTTCTTTAAATGAAGTAATAAATTCATTGAATTTAATTCTATTAAATAAGCCAAGAAGAATTGTTATAACTAACATTAAAGTAACAACATTGAATAAGTTCCAATAACCAAAAGCTCCATTATTATTCGCGGCATTACCAAATGATCCAAGAATAGCTTTAAATACTGGGAATGATCCAATACTTAAACCAGTTAACCAATTATTGAAATCATTGAATACGGTAATACCAAAACTTTCTTCCCATCTTATATAACCTAAGGTTACAAAAATGAATAGAATAATAAATAATAAAGCATATGGCCAACTCTTCGCTTTCTTAGATGGTTTTTCCACTAAGAATAAATCAGCTTTTTCTTCATCTACTTTTTCATTTCTTATCTTTTTAACATGTAAAACAGTAAAGAAATTAAATAGAACAAAAGCCACTACTAAAATGATTAAACGATATAAAAGACCAGTTGTTACTGATAAACTTGTATAGTAATCAAAATAGTATAATCCTTCATTACCATAAGTAACTCCTAAAGTACCAATTAAAATGGAACCAAAAGTTACGGCAAAGGCAGTTATTTTATCTAACTTCATTTCTAATAATACCGAAATCATAAATGGTACAAAGATTAAGCATACAAAACTTTGACTATATAATGATGCCATTGCGGTAAATATAAGTGAAGTTAAGATAACAGCTAATATTTCCTTTCCTTTTAATTTTTCAGCGACGCCATGAACTAATTTTTTATAGCCATTGCATCTTGTTAATACGGCATAGAATGCCCCAAGCGCTAATAAGAATATAATCTTATCAGGTGAAAATCTTATAGCTTGGTATAATAAGTAAGGAATATCGGTAAGTCCTTGTCGGTAATCCATACCAGCATCAACAAATTCCGTACTATAATAACCATAGCCAAAAATCCAAGTTAATAAAACAGCAACTACAACAAATAGGCCAACCCATTTTACTAAACTATGTTCTTTTGACTTCTTCCAAATAAGAATGCCACCAAGTACTGCTAAAATTAAGACAACTACAAGACCAATAATTTGTATTATTGACATATTTTTCTACCTCCTATAAAAATTATAACACTAGAAAAATAAACAGACAAGTAAAACTAGATATTTTTGGTAGTTTATCTCTAACGAAAAAGGCTTTAGACAGGAATAATTCTATATTGCATATTTCGGGCTTTAACATAGAAATGTTCAGGTTTTAAATATTCAGGTTTCATATTAAAATCATCAATGAAATAGATAAAGCCATCTTGAATAGTTATTGTTACTCCCATAAAATAAGGATCTATGTTTTTAATTTTAGTATTATATTCTAAATTACCCCAAAACCAAATTTCAATTTCGGCATCATATGGCAAAGAAAATTTTAAATAAAGAGACCCATCACTATTTAATTTTTCTTTAATAATTTCCGCATCATGAAATTCTCTAGTAGCCCATTTTAAATCTTCAATATCTTTTAAATTCTTTATTTCATATTTATCTTTATAAACATATTTTTTATCAATTTCTAAGCATTTAGAAAGAAGAGGGTTAGAATTAATATCTTGATTTAATAGAGATGTGATAATTTCTTTAGAAAGAAAATTAACACATCCTTCCCCATCAGCATTTATATTCCAATTCGTTTGGTCAGAATCAATGATAATTATTTTATAAATAATATATTTAGAATTTTGGTCAACATCATACCATTTAATTAAATGTTCTTTCTTTTCATCCCAAACTATCCAATAAGGATTATAAATTTCTTGAAGGTATTTATCATATTCATCTTGACCATTTATATCTTTATAATAACCATAAACTGTAGAGAAATAATATTTACCATTTCCTAAACAAATCATAGCTTGCATATTTTACCTCCTTAAATTTAAGAAAAAGCCTAAACTTAGGCTTTTGTAATTTTAATCTCTTGGTTTCATCGTTGGGAATAAAATAACATCTCTAATGGAATCGCTTTCCGTAAATAACATTACTAAACGGTCAATACCATAGCCAATACCACCAGCAGGAGGCATTCCATATTCCAAAGCTTCAATAAAGTCCATATCAATATCGTTAGCCTCTTCGTTTCCTAAATCTTTTTCTTTTAATTGGTCTTCAAAACGAGCAAGTTGGTCATCAGGATCATTTAATTCGGTATAAGCATTAGCAAATTCTTTACCACCAATGAATAATTCAAACCGTTCGGTAAATCTTGAATCTTTAGGATCTTTTTTTGTAAGAGGGGAAATCTCAATTGGATGCCCATAAAGGAAAGTTGGTTCAATTAGAGTTTCTTCCACATATTTCTCAAAGAATAAATTAATAATATGTCCTATTGATTTTTGATGTTCTTCTACCTCTATTTCATGTTCTTCACATAATTTTAAGGCTTCATCTAAACTCATTTCCTTGGTAAAATCAATACCCGTTTTATCTTTGATGGCCTCCGTCATACTAACTCTTTTCCAAGGCCCTTCTAGGTTTATTTCATTGCCACACCAATTATAAACCATTTTACCAAAGACTTCTCTTGCTATAGTTTGATACATCTTTTCGGTTAAATCCATCATACCTTCTAAATCCGAATACGCAAGGTAGGCTTCCATCATTGTAAATTCAGGATTATGTTTTGGGTCCATTCCTTCATTTCTAAATGTTCTACCTATTTCATAAACAGCTTCCATACCTCCAACCAGTAATCTTTTTAAAGGTAGTTCCAAAGCAATTCTTAAATACATATCTAAATCTTGAGCATTATGATGCGTTTTAAATGGTCTTGCGGCTGCTCCGGTTAATAAACTAGTTAAAACTGGAGTTTCTACTTCTACAAAACCCTGATTATCCATAAAGTTTTGAATACAGCGGATAATCTTTGGTCTTATAAAAGCAATATTTTTGGCATCCTCATTCATTATTAAATCAACATAACGTCTTCTATATCTTTCTTCAATATCCGTTAAACCATGGAATTTTTCAGGAAGGGGTCTTAAGGCTTTTACTAAATGCGTATATTTAGTGGCATGAATAGTTAAAGCACCAGTATTTGTTTTACATACCCAACCATTAATACCAATGATATCTCCTATATCACAAGCTTTATATAACTCGTATTCACTTTCCCCTACATCATTAATACTTATATAAATTTGAATACTACCATATTTATCTTGAATATCCATAAATCCGGCTTTACCACTTCTTCTTTTGCTCATAATGCGTCCTGCCACAATTACTTCATTCTTTTGCTCTTCTAAATCTTCTTTGGAAATAGTTTCAAAATTTTCTCTAATTAATTTCGAATTACTCGTTCTTTTAAATTTAGAACCAAAAGGATCCATTCCTAGTTCTCTTAAATTTTTTAATTTTTCTCTTCTTACTAATTCTTGTTCTGTAAACTCACGCATAAACTTCACCGCTTTCACCAAGATTATACCATAAAAAAATAATCTTTCCTAGAGAAAGACTATTTTAACTTTAAAACTTTATTATATTCTATACATTTTAGCTTTATTTTTTACAGCAATGTAAGCTCCAACGGCTACAACAGCCATAGTTCCTAAAGCAATATATGGAAGTGTTGCTCCTGTTTGTTTGTTATCTGTAGGTTCATCTGGTGTTGTTGGAGGGGCAACGGTAATTTGAGTTTCTCCAAGTTCAATTGTGATTTTACAATCATCACTTCCACTTGGACGATAACTAAATCTAAATAATGTTCCTTCTCCTGTAACTCCAATTGATTCTAGATTAACAGTCCAAACATTTCCAACTTCGTTTCTACTTGCTACACTCCATTCAGAACCAGATGCTGTTAAAATATCGGTAACTTGCGCACCGCCACCTTCAGTTAAATTAACTGTAAGTTCACTGGCAGCATCTCCAACAATATTATAAGTAACTGTACAATTAATAATTCCATTACTATCTGCTTCACTACATTGATTATCTAAAGCAACTGCGGCTTTAGTTCTTAATGGTAAAAATACCATCATAGTCATTAATAATAAACTTAAACCTTTTTTCATACTTTTTAATCCTCTCCTACTCTTTATTATGTCATTATTATACCATAAAAATACAAAAATCTACATTTTTTGAAAATTTTTTTATTAAAATGTGTCAAATTGTGTTATTATATTAATAGGAGTATAATAAATATGATAAAAGTATTATTTCAAATAAAGAATAATAAACTATTTGTTTTAGAGAAAAAAAGATTAAAACAAGAACAAAAAAGTTTAATTAATACCAATGTAATTAGTCAAAATGAACTAGTATTTAGTGATGAATATCTTTTAACTAATGAAAAAATAGTTCATAACTTTTTAAAAGAATTAACTATTTCTTATAATATTAATACTTTAGTCATTAAAGAAATGGAAATTGCTCCCCTTATCTTAGGAATAGTTAAAAATATTCCCCATCTTTATAATTTACAAATTTTAGAAGAATCTATTCTTACTTATAAAATAACGGAAAGTATAATAAAGGCTAAAACTATCAAGTATGTATCTATTTATAATTTACCAACTTATCTTTTAGAGATGCTGGATAAAGAAGGTATTGAAGTATCTAGTCGAAGTGAAATTCTTTTCTTAAGTAATTTTATGAAAGAAAATAATATGGAAAACTTCTCTTCTTTATATTATAAAACAAGTATTTATTTAAACTTCCCTTTTTCTAAAGAAGATGAAGAAGACTTCTTATCATTTATGAAGATTAATAAATACTTAAAAAATATTTATGTTCATAATTTAAATAAAAATGATTTAGAAAATATTTTAAAAATCCTTTATGCTTTAAAACTTAAAAATATTAAAATTCACTTAGAACAAAATATTAATGATTTAGAATTAATTGAATATTTAAAAAAGATTAATAAGAAAAATAGTAAAACTAATCATATATTATTTAAAATTGATTATTCAAAAGAATATTTACAAGATAATTTAATGAATCAAATGAATATTAATACGATTAAAGCTTGTATATATGTTTCACTTATTTTAGTTTCATCTTTAGTCTTTTATGTATTCTTCTCAAACTATTCTTCCATGCAAAAAGTTGAAGAAATTAAAAAAGACATTGACAGTAATATTGCTAAAAATGAAGATGTGGTAATTGATGAAAGCATTATCCCCGATAATTTAGTAACTGAAGATGAAGAAAAAACCATTAATGAAGATGTTTATAGTTTACTTGAAATTAATGAAGATACCGTAGGTTGGCTAAAGGTTAATAATACCAACGTAGACTATCCAGTTGTTCAAGCAAGTGATAATGATTATTATTTGGATAAAAACTTTAAAAAGAAAAAAGATCCCAGTGGCTGGATATTTATGGACTACAGAGCCAATGCTGTTGATTTAAGTCAAAATACTATTATATTTGGTCATAATATGTATTACAGTGGCGTTATGTTTGGAACTTTATATAAAACTAAATATTCTAATTGGTATAAAAATGAAGAAAACCAAATAATTGAATTTGATACTTTATATGATAAATTAAAATGGAAAATATTCTCTATTTATGTAGTACCTAATACTAATGATTATTTAATTGCGGATTTTAGTAGTCAAAATAAATTTCAAGAATTCTTAGATTTAATAATCGATAGAAGTATTTATAATTTTAATACTCCTGTATCAAGTAGTGATAAAATACTAACTCTATCTACTTGTTCAAACAATGGTAAAAATAGATTAGTTATTCATGCTGTTTTATTAGAAGAAGATTAATAATAAAATCTTCTTTTTTAAAAATTATTTTTTGGGGTCAATCTTATTTTAATTTACACTGCCAAATACACTGCCATTTACACTGCCAAATATGATTTTATAAAAACTATAATGTCATTAAAATGTCCATATATTAGGGGTTTTGATGTTTTTTTCTTTAAAATATACACTGCCATTTACACTGCCAAATTAATAATTTTTTTAGGGTCATTTTTTGGAGTCATTCACACTTTAATTTAAATTACCAATTTTAAAGTATTATTTTTTATTTTTTAATATTTAGTGTATTTAATCTTGTTTCTTAATTATTTTCCAAGAACCATTTTTATCTGAGCCGTTCCTTTCTATATAATTACTTTCTTTTAGTTTATCATAGATTCTATATATTTTTCTTTTTGAAAAATTTGTTTTTTCACTCATTTCTTCTGCTGTTATAAATGGATTATTTACCAACATTGATAATATTATTTTTTCATCAGAATTTAGTTCGTTATTTTCATCTTTATTTGATAACTTCTTTAATTCTTCATCACTATACATTTTATCTTTAACTAAAGGAATAGTTATTCTAAACATTTCTTTATCTTCAATGATGGGAAGTTTTCCTGAATAAAGAAGAGAATTCTCTGTTATTCTTTTTATACCACTTCCTAGTTCATCAGCATAGCCAATTTCTCTGAAAAACTTAGCTAAAGTTGGATTTTTAGGAAATGGAAAATAATTATGAATAGTTAAATATCTCATCGTACTAAATGAATTAGGATTTTCCATAATCATTTTGTCTTCATAAATTATTACTCTACTAGTATGTCCATCAAGTATGGAACGATGAATTAAACTATTTAAAACCATTTCTCTAGCAATAATACTCATAGCACTTACTCTTATATTTTTATCATTTAAAGTAAATCTATCTTTAGTATATTTTTTAATAAAATCAAGTAATCTATCATACATATCTAAAAGATTAGTTTCGACAAAATCTCGATCATCATATCTATCTAAATCATCTACTCTTAAGATAGCATCCGTCCTACAATAAGGATTGGCATTAAGTATTACTCTATCTTTACCAAACAACATAATACCGGCAAGAGTTATGCCTTCTTCTTTAGTTATAGGGTCTTTCTTATATAAACCCGCACTTTTTAAAAGTTCTAAATCACTCATATCTAACCAAGGATGTCTTTTGTTAATATTGGCATCTGCAAGTCTTCGTGATTTATTAATAAGTTCATGATTTAAATCATTTTCTATGTCTATATAAGGATAAATTTTATCTTCATCATAAATTTTACTTTTTTGATTATGAATTTGCACAATTAAATTCATATTATTGGTAATATCAAAATCCCCTTCATAATTTCTAATAAATACTTTATTTTTAGTTTTATGAACAGTTTTTGATTCTTCAATATAAGTATAAAGTAATATTTTGCCATTTACTTCTATTTCTTTTAATTCACAATAAATAGTGGGATTTATTACTTCTTCATTATTACATTTACTTGTAAAATCCTTCTTTAATTTATCTACATAATATTCATCAACACCAATAATTTCATTTTTATCATTTACTCCTAAAATAATATAACCACCATTGGTATTTAAAAAAGCACATACTGTTTCAAATAAACTTTTAGGTAAAATACTATTTGCGGTTTTAAATTCCACATTAATACTTTCACCTTTTTTAATTAATTCTTTAATATCCATAATTTTATTTCCTCCTATTGAAATGAAAAAGGAAAAAGTATATTTTTTACTACTTCTTCCTTCAATAGCTATATATTTTAAACTATTAGTCAATAAAAAGTCCATAGGAGATTTTGACAACATTTGTCATATTTTGTTGAATAAAGTTATATTATGTCGATAAATTATATAATTTTAAGTTTTATTTAATAGTTGTTATCGTGTACGGACTTGATTCACTTCCTAATCCTACTAATCCTACATTGGATGTTAGATAGAAGACTGGGCGAACCGCATACGGACCGGTCACACTCTCACTGTCCAAACGGCCGTCCGAAAACACACGCCATGCAATACGGGGGCCATCCTTTGTCATAGTCCATTCGGAGGTACTACTATATGTTGTTGAACTACTACTTAATCCATGTGTGATATGAAGCCAATTATTTGTATATGGTGATGAGTATGTCCATACATTGTAATAATCACTTTTGTACATTAATCCTATTTGATATTGGCCTGTTGTTTTTGTAGTTGTTTCTGATGTTGCATTTTCTGTCGTGTTATCTCCTTTCCACCAATATACATTTGCTATGTATGGTTTTATTCTTGAATCTATTGTATTTCCATTGTAGAATGTACTATTTAAATATGTTCTTGCTGTTGCATATGTACTATCCCAATCGTAATTACCATAAGCGGACCATGCTTGACTTGTATTTGAAGGTGTTGCCTTGATTACCTTTAACATTCCTGCTTTTAATCCTAGCGTACTTTCTTCACTTCCGTCGGTTACTCCGATTATTCGATACATATTATCTGGGTTCGTTTTGCATTTTTCGGGATTTTCATCTGCTCCTAAACATATATAGTTATTCTTTACTTCACTATATGTTCCTTTAAATCTATATAATCCTTCTACTGCTGTTGTATGTTCTCCTCCTCCGGCATATGTATTATCAGTTGTGGCTTTTAATACTTCTAAAGCTGGACGCCCATTGGCAAAGTATAATGTACAATATATTGTCTTTTTTGTTGTAATTGTAGCTGTATGACTTTTTTCTTCAAAACTTATATAGGATGATGTATCTCCTATATCTACTCCATCTTTATCTGTACATTTAGACCCTGAATATAAATATTCTGTTGTGCTTGGCCATGCTGTTCTACTTGTGTCTTCTTTATAAGTATAATCCGGTTGTTGAATCATTATAGATAATGCTTTATCTTTATTTTCAAATATATCTACTCTTTTAATATCTTGTAATATTTGGGATTTGTTTGGTTTAAATAAATTATAATTCAAATATGAGACTTAGTCAATATAATTTTATAATTGTGATAAATTTTATTTGATGGTTATGAATAGATTAAAAGAATTAAGAAAAAAGAAAAATTTAAGTCAAATAGAAATGGCTAAAATAGTTAATATGAGTCAAACAGGATATTCCCAATATGAAAGAAATGTTAGAAATATCTCTATTGAAACTTTAAAGAAATTTGCCATCTTTTTTAATACTTCTATTGATTATATTTTAGGTATTAGTGATATAAATAAACCATATAGAACTTCTAGTGTTATTAATACTAAGGAATTACATAGATTAAAAGAAATAAGAGAAGATAAAGATTTATTACAAGATGATATAGCAAAACTTTTAAATATGAGTAAAAAAGGTTATTCGCATTATGAAACTAATTATAGTGAAATATCTAATAAGAAATTAATAAAGTTAGCCAAATTTTATCAAACTAGTACCGATTATTTACTTTATATGACTGATGAAAGAGAAACTTATAAATAATAATGTTAAAGTCAATATAAAAATGTAATATTTGGTCCATATAATTATGTAGGAAAACCAACATTTTTAAATGAGCCTTA
>CANQBI010000011.1 GCA_947589435.1 uncultured Bacilli bacterium | reverse complement strand
TAGATAATCAAAATATTAATCGAGCCTTTTATTTAAGATATATCATTTTAGCGCATTATCTTATAAATAAATATGGAAATAATGAAGATTTAGAAAATGTTAAAGTTAGATTATTATTTTTATTAGATAACTATGGCGAAAGTTTAACTGAAGAAAAAAATTTCCTTAAAGTATTAGAAAGTGTTCCTTTAGATAAATTTACTAAAGAGGATTTTGAGGATTTCTATATGGTAGCAAGAGTATTTTTAATAGAAATCTTAAAAGGATATGCTGAGGTAAATATTTTAAAGAAATTAATGTATGTAGCAACTTACTATCTATTAACTAAAGATATCGTTATAGATAGAATTATAACTAAATATCAAAATACGGAAATAGGTAAAAAAGTTAAAAAAGTAATTTATAATAATGATTATAGTGATTTTATCGAAAAAGATAAAAAATTAATTAAAGAAAAATAAGGATGGTTTATGGAGAATTATTTTGATTTTATAATCTTTTTAGCATTTGAAAGTTATTATGATTATGAAGATAAAAGGTCTTTAACTTATGAAGAATTACATAATTATCGTCTTGCTCTAATTCAAGAACATATTGATTATCACAGTCGTTTTAAGGAATATGATGATGAATATTTCCCAGAATTACTTAAAGAATTTCATAATTATGGACTTAATATATCTTTAGAAGAAGAAAGAAAAAACTTTGAAAATTTTTTAATTAATTATGACGAATATTTTACTTATGATAATGAAAGAATTTATTTAAAAGAAGATGTGGATATGGAATCATTTGAGGATGTGAAATTTGATTTACCTTTTCATGAAGATCCTTATAATCGTTTAATTTGTGGAAAATTAATAACTTTTAGTGGAGCTTTAAAACCAATGGATGCTTTGCATGCCACGAAAATTAAAAAGGAAGTTTTAAAACTTGTGGAAGTTGAAAAAACTTTAGAAAAAAAATACTATGAATATAAAATTATTAAAAATAGTCCTAATATAGAAGCTATTTCTAAGTTTATCATTAACACTTTAACTAAAATAGGAAATTCTTCTTATACCAAAATCAGATGTTATGATACTATTATTAGATGTTTAGAATTGTTAAATGATGATGACGATTATGACTTACTTAGTGAAGATATTATAAAAGATAAATTTTGTGAGTTACATGAGAAAAAATTAGAGTATTTATTAGAAAATAGTTTTTATGATGCTATTTTTGGTACTAAATCTATTGCTTGTGATAAGTTACTTATGGATATACAAGGCTTATTTGAATATAAAAAATTTGCAAAAGCCCAAAACAGTAATGATGATGAAGAATTATCCGAAGAAGATTATGGCTCTTGTTTAGCAGAACCTGTTTTTCCTGATAAATTTTTAGAAGAAATGGAAGAAATAGAAGACAAAATGGCGGCTTATCATGATGATTTTGAAGATGAAGTAGAAGATGATGACGAAGATGAGGAAGAGGAAGAAATAAGCGAAAAAGAAGCCGCCACCGAATTATTTAAGTTTTATTTAGATAATCAAAATATTAATCGAGCCTTTTATTTAAGATATATCATTTTAGCGCATTATCTTATAAATAAATATGGAGAGAGTGAAGATTTAGAAAATGTTAAAGCTAGATTATTATTTTTATTAGATAGTTATGGTGAAAGTTTAACTGAAGAAAAGAATTTCCTTAAAGTATTAAAAAGTGTTTCCTTAGATAAATTTACCAAAGATGATTTTGAAGACTTCTATATGATTGCTAGAACCTTTTTAGTAGAGATTCTAGAGGGGTACGCTCATGATTATATTTTAAAAAAATTAATGTATATAGCAACTTATTATCTATTAACTAAAGATATTGTTATAGATAGAATTTTAACTAAATATCAAAATACGGAAATAGGTAAGAAAGTCAAAAAAGTAATTTATAATAATGATTATAGTGATTTTATCGAAAAAGATAAAAAATTAATTAAAGAAAAGTAAGGAGGGTTTTATGTTAAATAAAGAAGGTGTAAAAAAAGAAATACCAAATAATATATATGTATCTAATTGTGAAGACAAACTAGGAGAAAATTATATTGAAGTCACTTTAGGGGATACTTTAAAAGTCTATGATACCCCTTTTTTAGATGTGCAAAATCCAAGTCCTACTAAAGTTATTAAGATACCCCCTGAAGGTCTTATGTTAGAACCTAACAAATTATATTTAGGAAGAACTAATGAATATACTAAAACTTATGGTTTTGTTCCTCTTTTATCAGGAATTACGGAACTGGCTAGTTTAGGAGTGGAAATTCATATAACAGCGGGTTTTGGCGATAATGGTTTTGAGGGAACATGGACTTTAGAGATTATTTGTGCTAATCCGACGATAGTATATCCTAATATTCCAATCGGAAGAATTTATTATTATCCTTTAATAGGTAATAGCGAAAATGTTTATCGGGGTAAATACTTTGGTCAAGTTGAAGCTACGGAGTCAAGGATGGCTAAAGAATATAAAAGGGTAAAAGTATTAGAAAAGGAAGATCATCATGCTCACAAATAAAGAAATAAAAAAACAAATAGATTTAGGAAATATTCAAATAGATAATATGCTTCATAATGCTTTAGATAAACCCAATAGTTGTCGGATTACTTTAAGTGATGAGTTATACTTTTATGATTATATGGTGGTAGATACTAAAGAAAGTTATGAGTATCAAGAGGAAGTATTTAAAGGGGTTATTAATAAATTAAGAAAAACAAGAATACCTGCATCAGGTATGCTTTTAGAACCTCATAAAGTTTATTTAGCTAAGACTAATGAGAATATTAAAACTAAAGGTTATATTCCGGTTATGCATGGAAGAACTTCTTTATCTTTGCTAGGACTTAGTATAGAGCTTACTAGTGGTTATGGTACCGATAATTATGATGGCCCATTTTTACTTAGTATCATTTGTACGAAACCCACAATAATTTATCCTAATATTGAAGTTGGTAATTTAACATTTTTTAAAAGTTTAGATGAGACTAGTAAATATATTGGGATGCTTAGTGGCGATGAAATAAAGAAAAGAATGACTACTGGTGATATCGTTATTAATCCCGATAATAAAATTTTAATTAATCCTAATTCCGTTAATTTAAGTTTAAATCCGAAAATGGGTTATTATACGGATCCGATTTTAGATATCAAAAAAGAGAATAAAGTAGAATATTTTAATATTGGGGAAGAAGGAACTATTTTGTATCCCGATAAAACTTATTTAGGAAGAACTAATGAGTGGACCGAGACCAATAATTTAATTCCGATGATTAGTGGGCGTAGTTCTTTAGGAAGATTAGGATATCACGTGCATTGTTCGGGAGGAATGGGCTCAATTGGTTATAAAGGATACTTTCATTTAGGAATAAGAACAACTCTTCCTATTCGGGTTTATAAAGATATGCTTACTTGTCAAATATATTATTTTACTCCGGAAGGAGAAATAGAAAATACTTATAATGGTAGTATGCAAAATAAATGTGATGATAAATTAGGAAGTATGTCTTATAAATTATTAAAAAAATAAGTATAAAATAAATTAATTTGGTCATAATACTACTGTAGAGGAGTTATCTCTACCATAAAAGGCACTTGGGTAATGGTGCCTTTTTCGTATAAATTGTTAATTTAGACTTGCAAATAATACAATTGTTTGATATATTAATTATGCTTGAAAATTATTAGAAAAAGTTTAAAATATATAGGGAATATTGTGGTGATGGAAAATGGATAAAATTGTTATAAGAGGAGCAAGAGAAAATAATTTAAAAAATGTTGATTTGGAACTACCTAAAAACAAATTAATTGTTATGACAGGAGTTTCTGGAAGTGGGAAAAGTAGTTTAGCTTTTGATACGATTTATGCTGAAGGAGAAAGAAGATATGTGGAAAGCTTATCAGCTTATGCTCGGCAATTTATTGGTTCGGGGGATAAACCTGATGTAGATTCTATTGAAGGGCTTTCGCCAAGTATTTCGATTGACCAAAAAACCACCAATAAAAATCCCCGTTCAACTGTGGGAACTATCACCGAATTATACGATTATTTAAGACTATTATTTGCGAGAATTGGAGTTCCTTATTGTCCTACGCATAAAATACCAATAAAAAGTCAAAGTATAGAAGAAATGACCAATAAAGTTTTAAATTTTGAAGAAGGAACGAAGATTGAAATATATTCGCCAATTGTAAGAGGGGAAAAAGGAACTCATAAAGATTTAATTGAGGATCTACGTAGTAAGGGATTCACAAGAATTTTAGTTAATGGAACCTTATATAATAGTACGGATGAAATTACTTTAGAAAAAAATATTAAAGATGATATTTATGTTTTAATTGATAAATTAAGAGTAAGTAATGACGAGAGAAGTAGGATTTTTGAAGCCTTAGAAGTAAGTGCTAAAATGGCTCATGGTTTAGTCCTTATTAAGATAAATGATGAAGAAGAACTTTTAATGAGTGAAAACTATGCTTGCCCTTATTGTAATTTTTCTTTAAGTGAGTTAGAACCTCGGATGTTTTCATTTAACTCACCATATGGAGCTTGTGATGAATGTAAGGGACTTGGTACAAAACTTAAAATTAGTGAAGATTTATTAATTCCGGATAAAAATAAAAGTATTAATAAAGGTGCTATTGTAGCAATCAACTTAGATAACAATATGTATATGAGTAGTTTATATACAGTATCCGAACATTACCATATCAATTTAGATATTCCAGTTAAAGATATGCCTAAAAAAGATTTAGATATTATTTTATATGGAACCAATGATATAATGGATTTTCATTATGTAGCGAAGAATGGTAGTACCAGAGATACTAAAAGTAAATATGAAGGTATTGTTAATAATTTAGAAAGACGTTATTTAGAGACCAATTCTTCTTGGATTAGAGAATGGATTGAAGGTTTTATGGTGGAATCCGTTTGTAATGAATGTCATGGGACAAGATTAAAAGACGAGATTTTAGCGGTTAAAATTAACAAGAAAAATATTTATGAACTTACGGAAATGGCCATTGATGAATTAAAAGAATTTCTAGAAAATTTAAAACTAACTAATGAAGAAAAAGAGATAAGTGGCCTTCTTATTAAAGAGATTTTAGCGAGATTAGAATTCTTAATGAATGTTGGTTTAAGTTATTTAACTTTAGCGAGAAGTGCCGCGACCTTATCAGGAGGAGAAGCCCAAAGAATAAGACTTGCTACCCAAATTGGTAGTAAACTTTCGGGTGTCTTATATGTTTTAGATGAGCCATCGATTGGTCTACATCAAAGAGATAATGAAAAACTAATTAATTCTTTAAAAGAAATGCGGGATTTAGGGAATACTTTAATTGTTGTTGAACATGATACCGATACAATGCTCGCTGCCGATTATTTAGTCGATATTGGTCCAGGAGCCGGAGATGCTGGTGGTTATGTTGTGGCGGCTGGTACTCCTGAAGAAGTAATGCAAAATGATAAAAGTATTACAGGTCGTTATTTAAGTGGCAAAGAAAAAATTGAGATTCCTAAAAAACATCGAAAAGGTAATGGCTTATTCTTAGAAGTAAGAGGAGCTGAAGAAAACAATTTAAATAAAATTAATGTTAAATTTCCTTTAAATAAGTTCATTGTGGTAACAGGTGTTTCCGGAAGCGGTAAATCAACTTTAGTTAATGAAATACTTTATAAGACTTTACATAAAGAAATATATCGTTCGAAAGATATTCCTGGTAAATGCAAAGGTGTTAAAGGAATTGAAAACGTTGATAAAGTAGTCAATATTAGTCAAGATGCCATTGGGAGAACTCCAAGAAGTAACCCGGCTACTTATGTGGGCGTATTTGATGATATTAGAGATGTCTTTGCTAACATGAAAGAATCCAAAATGCGGGGATATGATAAAGGAAGATTCTCCTTCAATGTTAAGGGTGGAAGATGTGAAGCCTGTTGGGGAGATGGTGTTAAGAAAATTGAAATGCACTTCTTACCAGA
Source organism: uncultured Bacilli bacterium (assembly GCA_947589435.1). Taxonomy (GTDB): domain Bacteria; phylum Bacillota_I; class Bacilli_A; order RF39; family UBA660; genus SIG200. Next base: position 40,205 of record CANQBI010000011.1, on the reverse strand, counting down.
TGTATACGTTCCTTGTGATGTTTGTGGTGGTAAAAGATATAATAAAGAAACTTTGGATGTTAAATTTAAAGGTAAAAGTATTGCTGATGTTCTAGATATGCGAGTAAGTGAAGCCTTACCTTTCTTTGAAAACATTCCTAAAGTTTATGATAAATTAAAAGTTATGAATGAAGTAGGACTTTCTTATATTAAGTTAGGTCAAGGAGCTCCAACATTATCGGGTGGCGAAGCCGGAAGAGTAAAACTAGCCAAAGAATTACAAAAGAAAGCTACAGGTAAATCCGTATTTATCTTAGATGAACCAACAACGGGACTTCATTCTGCTGACATTAAAAAACTTCTGGAAGTTTTAAATCGGATTGTCGATAATGGCGATACTGTAATTGTTATTGAACATAACTTAGATGTTATTAAACAAGCCGATTATGTTATTGATTTAGGACCGGAAGGTGGTAAATTTGGAGGTAATGTAATTGCTACTGGTACTCCTGAAGAAGTAAGTAAAATAAAAGGTTCGTTTACAGGAGAATTCTTAAAGAAGATATTTGACGCTAATAAATAGAAAACTAATTGTAAAAAAGATTTTAACACAATGTACCACACAAACTTGACTTATGTGGTACATTGTGTTATTATTTAATTGGTGATGAAATATGGTTTATTCATATCAAGAAATTTTAAAAAAATATGGTTCACGATTAAAAATTGAAAAAGCAATAAAGAGTAAAAAGATTTATAGATTAAAGAAAGGGGTTTATTCTAGTAGTGATATAGTTAATCCAATGATAGTAATTTCGAAAAAGTATAAAGGGGCGATTATTACTATGGATTCGGCTTTTTATTATTATGATTTAACTGATGTTATTCCACAAAAAATTTATGTGGCTACTAGTAGAAATGCTAGAAAAATAAATGATTTAGATGTTGTGCAATATTATCAAAAAGATAGTATCTTAAATTATGGAAAAACAGAAGTTAATATAAATGGTAACATAGTAAAGATGTATGATAAGGAAAGATTATTAATTGAATTAGTAAGAAAAAGGGCCTCAATACCTTTTGATTATTATAAAGAAATTATTAATAATTATCGTTTGATAAGTGATGAGCTAGATATGTATAAAATTGAAGAATATTTGTCTTTGTTTAAAAATGAAGTAGGTCTATTTGATATATTGCAAAGGGAGGTTTTTTAGTGAATATAAAAGATATAGTTAGAGAGTATAGAAATATAGGTTATGAAGTAGTTGATGCCGAAGCTAAAGCGGCTCAAGATGTTATTTTATCAAAAATATTTAAAAGTAAATTTAAAGAACATATTACGATTAAAGGTGGAGTGGTAATGCACTCCATTTCTAATGACAAACGGAGAGCAACCAGAGATTTAGATTTAGATTTTATAAAATACTCTTTAAGTGATAAATCGATTATTGATTTTATTAATATTTTAGATAAAGTAGATGATGGTATTAAAATTGAAATTGTTGGTAAAATTGTGCCATTACATCATCAAGACTATGATGGAAAAAGGGTTTATATTAATCTAACTGATAATTATAATAATATTTTAAATATTAAACTTGATATAGGAGTTCATAAGTTATTTGAAATAGAACAAGATGAGTATTATTTTAATTTGAATGCGTTAAATGAAAATATTTGTTTATTAATTAATTCTAAAGAACAAATATTTACAGAAAAATTAAAATCTTTATTAAAAATGGGAGTAAGGTCAACAAGATACAAAGATTTATTTGATTTTTATTATTTAATTAATTTTTGTAATTTAGATAGAATGAAATTAATTAAATCTTTTGTTACATACATTTATAATGATCAAAATATGAAGGAAAATAATATTCATGATATAGGGGAAAGATTATCTAAAATATTTAATTCTAGATTATTTAAAAATAATTTAAATAACCCAAAAGATAATTGGTTAGATATCAATATTGATGATGCAATTAATAATGTGTTAAATTATATAGATAGTTTAGCAAATGAAGTTATAAGTGTATAAATAATATTAAGCATAATGTACCACACTAATTTGATTTGTGTTGGGTGTTATGTTTAATATGTAAAAGATTTCTAGTAATAGAATCTTTTTTGTGATAAAATTAATATTGGAGAGTGGAAATATGAATCCAGTAGCATTTACAATTGGTAGTTTTGAAGTTAGATGGTATTCTCTTTTATTATTAGTAGCCATGCTTGTAGCCATATTACTATTAATAAAAGAGGGTAGAAGATTTAATATGCCTAAAGACTTTTTATTTAATTTAGCTTTTTGGGTTATTATCTTTGGTTTAATTTCGGCAAGAATTTATTATTGTGTCTTTAATTTTTCTTTATATAAAGATAATCTACTCGATGTCTTTAAAATATGGGAAGGTGGACTTGCCATTCATGGTGGTTTAATTGGGGGTCTTATTACTCTTATCATTTATTGTAAGAGATATAATATTAATCCCTTTAAAGTAACGGATATGACTGTTGTTCCTTTACTTTTGGCGCAAGCCATTGGAAGATGGGGTAACTTCTTTAATGGAGAAGCTCATGGAGTAGCCACGACTTATTATCATTTAAAAGAATTACATATTCCCGAAAAGATAATTGAAGGCATGAAAATTGGTAATGTTTATTATCATCCTACCTTTTTATATGAAAGTATTTATTGTTTAATTGGTTTTATTATTTTACTTTTTGTAAGAAGAATAAAATATATAAAAAGAGGGCAACTTACTTGTATCTATATGATGTATTATTCAGTAGGGCGTTTCTTTATTGAGGCTTTAAGAACAGATTCTTTAATGCTTGGAGGTTTTAGAGCGGCCCAAATAGTTTCGATTATTTTATTCTTAGTAGGATTAATAATATTTATTGTGTTATCAAGAAAAGGTAAGTTTGAAGATTTATATAATGAAGGGGAAAATAAACCTATAATGTTTTAAAGGAGGATTTTTATGTACGATTTAATAATAGTAGGAATGGGTATTGGCGGAGTTACTGCTGGTATCTATGCTAAAAGAGGTAATTTAAATGTTTTAATATTAGATAAAGGAATGCCAGGAGGTATGCTTAATAATATTGAAAAAGTTAGTAATTATCCCGGACTTATAAATATTAAAGGAGGAGAATTTGCTAATCTTTTATTTGATCAAGTTAAAGATTTAGAAATTCCTTATAAATTTGAAACAGTAAGTGAAATAAGAGTGGAAAATGCTAAAAAAATAGTAGTTACCGATAAGGATGAATATGAGGCTCAAAAAGTAATTATTGCGACCGGTACTAAACCTAAATATTTAGGGCTTGATAATGAAAAAGATTTACTTGGAAGAGGAATAAGTACTTGTGCGACTTGTGATGGAGCATTCTATAAAGATAAAGATGTTGCTGTAGTAGGATCTGGTAGTAGTGCTTTACAAGAGTCTTTGTATTTAGCTAATGTTTGTCATAAAGTATATCTTTTAAATAGAAAAGATAAATTTAAAGGGGAAAAGATACTCGAGAAAAAAGTTAAAGAAAAAGAGAATATGGAAATTATCTATAATGTTAATATTAAAGAATATCATGAGAATGATGGTAAAATAGAGAGTATTACTTTAGATAATGAAAAAGTTCTAGAAGTATCCGGAGTATTCATTTATATTGGATATAAACCTAATACAGATTACTTACAAAGTTTAAATATTTTAGATGAACAAGGTTATGTTAAAGTAGATGAACATTTTATGACGGAGATTGATGGAATATATGCCATTGGGGATGTTGTTAAAAAAGATATTTACCAATTAGTAACGGCGGCGAGTGATGCCGTTAATGCCGTAAGTAATATTATCAAAATCAATAATTAAAATAAAAAGATATAGCTGAAAGTTTAGTTATACCTTTTTTAAATACTCTAAAACATCTTTATCTTTTATATTTAATATTTTAATTAACTTTCGAAAACTTTCCATGGAAGGTTCTCTTTCATTATTTTCAATTCTTTGAATAGTTCTTGTATCAAGTTCTGTTAGTTCCGCAAGCTTTTCTTGCGTTAATTTTCTTAATAAACGATATTCTTTAAACATATAACCACCTACGGCAATTATGTCATATTTATGATTTACTATAAACGGCTAAAAAGCCGTATTTTATATTGACAACAATTTAAATGTTTGATATATTTAAAATACGACATAATAGCCGTGTTAAAATCTTTGGAATTGTCCGTATATATGGGATTTTTAACAAAAAGAGGTTAGGATGATAAAAGAAAAAATTAATTATTTTAAAGAAAAATTTAAAAGTGAAAATAAAAGAAGTTATTATGTAATAGCTTTCCTTTTAGTGGTATTATTTATTTCTTTATCATTACTTGTGATAAAAGATACCCATGCTTATTATAATTACGAAATGGCACCAGTTCCTATATTTACTTCTAAAGTAGGAAATTTTGCTGGAGAAGGAGAAAGTGTTAAAACTGGACCACTTACTGATAAAGATACTGATGTAAATATAATTTTTTATACGCAAATGCCAGATAATGCTAATAAATATAAAGAAAGCAAATATGTACCAGCAAATGGCTATGAATTGAATCATAAAAAATCTAATTGTTATCCAGCAATTGGAGGAGAAGCAACATATCAAGGTAATCAAGATAGTAATTACTATACTATAAAAGAAGATGGAACAGTGCATATAGAATATGATGAAACAAAACCAACACCAGTGGTATGTAGGTTATATTATGATAGAGATAAACTTTCTGATGTCATTATTTATGCTTATATAGAAGATAGTACTGGTGATAGAGAATATGAAGAAAAAACTTATAAATTAAATAATCAAGTACCAAGTGGTTATTCAATGACAAGTTATAAGTGTAACAGTAAAACAGTACAAACAACATTCACATATGATGCATCAACAGGTTTTCATATAGATACCACTGGACCAAATACTTGTTATGGATATTTTAGTAAAAGTTAGGAGTTGAAATAATGAAAAAGAAAATAATATTAAATAGTGTTATAGTTACATTAATAATTATAAATAGTTTTGTAATATATTTATTAGTGGTGCCAAATGATAGTAAGAGATTAGAAAAAGTATATATTAAAAATATATTTAGTAGCGATAAATCAATAGCCGTATGGGTACAAGATGCAGAGGAAGAAGAATGGCACGAAGCATCGAATAGAGATTCATGGCCAAGTCCAACAACCCATGGATTTGTTGGAGCAGAATGTACAGATAGTGATGGAGCAGAAATAGATTACCATAACATATTACAATTTAATTTATCAACATATCATGCCACAATAGATACTAAAAATAGTATTTATTGCACATTATATTTTGCTAAAGGAAGACCAGTTTCTCAAGCATTAGAAGAAACTAAGGGTTCAACATTAAACTTATCATCAGCAGTAGATGGGATGTATAGATATAAAGGGACAACAACAGCAGTAAATAATAATTATATATGTTTTGGAACAAGTGATAAAATAGAATGCCTTGCAAATCCCGATACATACATGTTTAGAATAATAGGAATAACAAGCGAAGAAAGAACAGCAAATAATGGACAGTACGTAATGTGGAAAAAGGGGCAATTAAAGATAATCAAGGCAACACCATCGGCAAAAGAGCAAAAATGGGGAAGCAGTTCTAGTGATAGTTCACCATGGGACTCATCACAAGCAAAAAGCCACGTAACATCATGGTATAATACAAATATAAAAAACAAACAACCAAACGGAACATATTGGGATTCAATAGTAACAGAGCAAAGATGGTATAATGCAGATCAAACAAGTGCACCAGGAACAACAGAACCAACAGGAAGTCAAAGTGCAGTAAGTAAGGTTGCCTTAATGTATGCAACAGATTTTAATAATGCAAGTACTGGAACAAGTAGTTGGTTATATGTAAAAAACGGATGGAGCACAAGTTCATCACTAACTGGAAACTCTTTATATGAATGGACAATGACTAGGTATGGCTACAGCTTCGACACCAGCGGTTTTGGTGCGTGGCGTGTGATTTCGAGCGGCATCTTAGCCTGGGGCGGTGTAAACCCTTCGTATGCAGTTCGCCCAATCATGTATCTACAGTCTGATATAAATTTAACAGGAGATGGCTCAACAACTGATCCATTTAGAATTACAACTAAGAACAATGCTTAATAAAAGAGAAATTAGAGATGATTATCTCTCTTTTTTTGAACTTAAAATGCCAAATATTTAAAATTGGTATTATATATAAAGTTATTCGACAAAATACGACAAAATTCGACAAAACTTCCTATGGACTTTTTGTTAAATGTTAGTTTAAAATAAATGACTAACACAGGAAGTTATTTCTGTGTTTCCTATCTATATTATATAAAATTTAATTATTTATCCAACACTTTGTTTATTAATAATGTATAATTTTAAAAATACTACATACAATATAATTGCAAATACATTGCAAATATATTGCACTTGATTTATAGCAACAAATATAGTATTATTAAAAGGGAAGTGATATTTATGAGTACGATATCTAATACAACTAATATGACTATTAGAATTGATAAAGATTTAAAGAAAAGTGTTGATGAATTATTTAAAAAACTTGGAACTACTACTAACTCCGCAATTAATATGTTTTTAAGACAATGTGAGAGGGAACAAGGTTTGGCATTTAAGCCAACTATGGCTCCAAAGCCTAGTAAAGAATTATTAGAATCTTTACAAGAAATAGAAGATTACAAAAAAGGAAAGAAAGAACTTCCTAGTTTTGAAACAACTAAGGAACTATTTGATTATTTAGATAACTAATGTTAAAAATTGTATTATCTTCTAATTTTAAAAAACAATATAAGAAAGTTGGAAGACAAGGCAAAGACTTAAAAAAATTAAAAATGGTTATTGATAAATTAGCAAATAAAAAAATATTAGAACCAAACTATAAAGACCATAAATTAATAGATGATAAATATTATAAGAATTGTCGGGAGTGTCATATAGAATCTGATTGGTTATTAATTTATCAATATGAAGAAAACATGAATAATCTTTTATTAGTAGCTACTGGTAGTCATAGTGAATTATTTAATAAATAAATGATTAATTGATGTATAATATGGATAGAGTAATTAAAAAAAGGTATTTAAATAATTATACCTTTTTTAAATACTATAAAACATCTTTATCTTTTATATTTAATATTTTAATTAATTTTCTAAAACTTTCCATGGAAGGTTATCTTTCATTATTTTCATTTCTTTGAATAGTTCTTGTATCAAGTTCTGTTAGTTCAGCAAGCTTTTCTTGCGTTAATTTTCTTAATAAACGATATTCTTTAAACATAAAATCCCCTGTTTATTTAACTATGGATTTTTTATAAGGTTTCCTTTCATCAGTTCTATATAGTAAATAGTCTGTACTTGTATTATATAAATCCGCAAGTTTACTTAATTTATGTAAGGGTATTTCATTAACACCTGATTCGTAACGGCTATATTGCGGTTGGGTAACTTTTAAAAATTTAGCAATTTCTATTTGAGACATATCTTTGTCTTCTCTAATTTCTTTTAATCTATTCATATACATTATATGTCACCTAATATAATTTTACATTATTGCTTTTCTAAATATTGACTAATATACGTTTTGCGTATATAATTAATTTAAGAATATGCGTATAACGTATATATTCATATATAGTATAACAATTATATTTTGTTATTATATTTTTATTTTGAATATCTAAATCGGTATATGCAACATATAAGGGAATGATTATATGATAAAAGAAAAAATAAAATATTTAAAAAACAAACTTAAAAGGGAAAATAAAAGAAGTTATTTTGCAATAGCTATTCTTTTAGTAGTATTAGTTATTTCTTTATCAATGCTTGTTATAAAAGATACCCATGCTTATTATAATTATGAAATGGCTCCGGTGCCTATATTTACTTCTAAGGTAGGAAACTTTGCTGGTGAAGGAGAAAGTGTTAAAACTGGGCCACTTACAGATAAAGATACCGATGTTAATATAATCTTTTATACTCAAATGCCCGATAATGCAGATAAATATAAAGAAAGTAAATATGTACCTGCAAGTGGATATAAAATAAATCATGAAAAGTCAAATTGTTATCCAGCATATGGAGGAGATGTCACATATCAAGATAACAAATACTATACCATTAAAGAAGATGGAACAGTTCATATAGAATACAATGAAATAAAACCAACTCAAGTAGTGTGTAGATTATATTATGATAGAGATAAATTGTCTGATGTAATTATATATGCTTATATAGAAGATGAAACAGGAGATAGAAAATATGGTGATAAAACTTATAAACTAAATAATTCAGTACAAAGTGGTTATTCAATGACTACTTATGAATGTAAAAGTAAAACCGCTAAAACAACATTTACGTATGATACTAATGGATTTCATATAGATACCATTGGACCAGATACATGTTATGCATACTTTAGTAAAAGTTAAAGGAGTAAAAGAAAAATGAAAAAGAAATTAATCTTAAATAGTGTAATTGTTACATTAATAATCATAAATAGTTTTGTAATATATTTATTGGCAAAACCAGACGATAGTAAAAGATTAGAAGAAGTAAATACTAAAGATTTATTGAGTAACAATAAATCAATAGCCATAATGGTACAAGATAGTGAAGGTGATGAATGGCATGAAGCAGATAATAGAGATTCGTGGCCAAACCCCACAACTCATGGTTATGTAGGAGCAGAATGCACAGATAGTGATGGAAAAGAAATAAATGCGTATGATATATTAAAATTTGATTTATCAACTTATCATGCTACAATAGATACTAAAAATAGTATTTATTGTACTTTGTACTTTGCAAAAGGAGAACCAGCGTTACAAAAATTACAAGAAACTGGAGGAGAAGTATTTGCAGGAGGAGGAGACCATACCACAGCAGTAGATGGAATGTATAGATATAAAGGGACAACAACAGCAGTAAATAATAATTATATATGTTTTGGAACAAGCGATAAAACAGAATGCCTTGCAAATCCCGATACATACATGTTTAGAATAATAGGAATAACAAGTGAAGAAAGAATAGAAAATAATGGACAAGACGTAATGTGGAAAAAAGGTCAATTAAAGGTAATAAAGGCAACACCATCATCAGAAAGTCAAGCATGGGCTAGCAGTGATCAAACATGGGACTCATCAAGTGCAAAAAGTCACGTAACAACATGGTATAATACAAACATTAGTGGCAAACAGCCAAATGGAACATATTGGGATTCAATAGTAACAGAGCAAAAATGGTATAATGTAACTCAAACAAGCACACCAGGAACAGTAGAACCAACAACAAGCCAAAGCGCAGTAAGTAAGGTTGCTTTAATGTATGGAACAGATTATAAAAATTCGGGAGATCAAAATACCAATAATTGGTTATATGTAAAAAATGGATGGAGTACAAGTTCAACATTAAGTGGTTACGCTTTATATGAATGGACAATAAGTAGTGCTGGCTACTATGGCACTTACCTTGCGTGGGCTGTGTATGATAACGGCATCTTGAGCAGCGGTTACGGTGTGGGCGCTAAGTTTGCGGTTCGCCCAGTATTCTATCTGCAATCCGAAATAAATTTAACAGGTACAGGAAAATCAGATGACCCATTTAGAATTACAACAAAGAACAATGCTTAACAGACTTTGATTAAAGTATTAATATTCATTTTTTTTGTACTTTTGTACTTGCTAGTACTTAAAGATATAAAAATATTTAAGTAATGCCAAAGTAAGATAAACCTAAGCAATGCGCTTTCTAGCGTTTTCTATTTATAATATACTTAAATTTAGAAAAATAACCTTATAATTATTAATTGGTGTATAATATAGATAGGTAATCTTGAAATAGTGTTAGGTATGGCTACAACAGCAATAACGGCAATTACAATGCGTGGAATGTGAATACGAGCGGCTCCTTGAGCAACAACAATGTGAACAATACGAATGCGGTTCGCCAAAGCCTTCTATAACTTGAATGATTATATGATTAAGGTTATATACTAGGGAAGATAGAAGACAAAGATTATCTGGGATTTTATCCAAAACAAAAACGAAGATGGTTTATTTTACGAAATAACCTATTTACTTCGTTATTTTTGTTTCATTTTAATTTTTAAAACATATAAATATATAGGGCATTTATATTAAAATAATTTCTTGAAAGTTTGCTTAATCGCGGTATTTATCTCATCTAAAGTATAAGGAACTTCTTTCCTAAAGTGTTTAATAACTAAAGCCGTACTTCCATCAATAAATATCGATATTTGTAATTCTTTTTGCTTAATTTTACTAGGTTCAATAACTTGATATAAGTTGTTTAAAATAATTTTATTTAAGTTCCCTGTAAAAAGTAAGGGATCATTACTAGATAAAAGCATACTATAAATATCTTCATGACTCTTTAAATAAGCAAACATCGTATCAAAGAATAAATCAATATTATTTTTATTATTTAAATCATTTAAATTACTCGTTAAAATATTTAAAGTTTCTTCTTGAAATTCTCTTGCTACATCATAAATATTATCGTAGTGGGTATAAAACGTTCCTCTGGTAATGTCAGCAAGTTTCGTAATATCCGTAACGGTAATTTTACTAAATTCTTTCTTTTCCTTAACTAAAGAGGCAAAAGCACTTCTAATTTTATCTTTAGTTTTTAAAGAAGAAGAGTTAAGCATTTTAACTTTCATTTAAACCACCAAGATTATTTTACCATATATTTAGACATAAATAAAGACAGTGTTAAAATTTAGACACTATCTAATAATTTGTTATTCATTTTTTATTTGTTTTAAGATATAATCTATCTTGTCTTTAAAGAAAAGAGGCCATTAATTTGCAAAAAATAACAGATTTTATTGTCGAAAAAAGATTATTAATTTTTATTTTAATGCTAATTTTAACAATTGCATCTTTTTTCATGGTTAAATATACAGATATAAATTATGATATTATGGAGTATTTACCTAAGACTTCCAATGTTCGAATTGGTCTAGATATCATGAATGCTAATTTTAAAGAAGAAGTAAGTACTTTAAATGTAATGGTTAAAGATTTAGATGAGGAAGATAAAAGTAAGGCTTTAAAATATTTAGAAAGTATAAAAAATGTTTCTTTGGAATATGAAAATAATAAAAACTTTAATAAAGATAATTATACTTTATTTACTTTAAATTTAGATTATGCCTCATCTTCTAAAGAAGCTAAGAAAATATATCAAGATGTCACAACTTATTTTAAAGAAAATTTAGTTGATACCAGTGGAACGGTTTCTGATGAAAACAAAGTTGTTTTACCATTTTATATTGTTGTCATTGCGGTTTTAAGTGCTTTAGTTATTTTGATTATTGCTTCCTCTTCTTATACGGAACCATTTTTATTCTTATTTGCTATCCTAGTGGCTGTTTTCTTAAATAAAGGAACCAACTTTATTTTTGGTAGTGTTTCCAATATTACTAATTCCATCGCCGCAATTTTACAAATGGCTTTATCAATGGATTATTCTATTATGCTTATGAATAGATATCGCCAAGAGAAAGAAAAAGAAAGTGATAAAGTTAAAGCCATGAAAAATGCTTTATACTATTCTTTTAAATCTATTTCGAGTAGTTCAGTAACCACCATTGTAGGTTTACTGGCCTTAGTATTTATGAGTTTTACCATTGGGAAAGATTTAGGTTTTGTTTTAGCTAAAGGAGTTTTATTTAGTTTATTAAGTATTTTTACGATGTTACCATTTTTAATTTTAGCTTTTGATAAATTAATTACGAAAACTCATAAGAAAAGTTTTACTATAAAATTAGATAAATTAGGCCATTTTGCTTATAAATTTCGTTATATTTATTTAGTTTTATTCTTAGTTATTCTAGTTGGTAGTTATTTTTTAAAAGGAAACTTAGGAATTTTTTATACCTCATCTGAAGTTAGTGAAGTTGAGAAATATTTTCCCGTTAATAATCAAATGGCGATTGTCTATGAAAAAAGCCTAGAGGAAGAAGTTACCACTCTATGTAACACCATTAAAGATAATAAATATGTTAATGATACTTTGTGTTATGGGGTAACGATTGATGAACCTTTACTTTATAGTGAAGTAAATCCTAAATTAGAGGAATTAGATAACGATACGAAAATTGAAGATTACTTATTAAAAATTGTTTATTATCATTATCACAATCCGAAAGAAAATAATAAAATAAGTTTAAATAATTTCCTTAATTTTATTGAAAGTAATGTTTATAAAAATAAGAAAATGAATAGTCATGTTAGTAAAAGTATGAAAGAAGATATTACGAAGTTAAAGAATTTTACGAGTACAAGCAATATTAATAAGAAAAGAACTTCGGAAGAAATAACAAATATTTTAAATATTAATAAAGATACTTATGATGATTTAATTATTTTATATAATACAAAAGATAATGAGACTACTTTATCTTTAAATGAATTTAGTAAATATACTAAGAATAATCTTCTAACTAATCCTAAATATCAAGATAATTTTAATGATGATGTAAAAAATGAATTAGATATGTTAGAAAAATTTTCCACTAAAGATACAATTAATAAAAAAGTAGATAGTGATGATATGGCTAAACTTTTTGGAATAGATGAAGATACCACTAGTCAAATATATTTATACTATTTAAGCACTAAAATAAATAGTTATACTTTATCCCTACATAATTTAGCCACTTTTATGGTTAATAATAGTACTGTAAAAAGTAATTTATCTGAAGGAGATATAGCTAAACTTAATAATGTAATTAAGTTTACAGATAAAAGTATTATTGATAAGAAAATGAGTGTTGAAGAATTAGGAAAATTGTTTGGGATTGATGATGGAACTATTTCTCAATTAGAGATATCTAGAATTATAAATAAAACTGAAGAATATACTCCTTATGAATTTGCCAAGACAATCTTAAGTGATGAGAGAATGGCATCATTTTCCGCATTTCCTGGTGTTAAAGAAAAATTAGCTTTATTAGAAACAGTCTATACTTTTATGGATAGCGCTATGAATAATAAAGTATATACCTATAATGAAGCAAGTAGTATGTTAGTCATTCCAAAAGATGATTTAAAAAATATCTATACCTTATATTATCAAGATAGTGTTAGATTAGATCCTTTAAAGTTTGTGAATTTAATATTAGATACCGATATGTTAAAAGAAAACTTAAGTGTAGAAGAAATAGATAATTTAACATTAATTAAAGATGTTATGGAAAGTACTAATAATGGTAAAAAATATAGTGATAAAGAATTAGCGAAATTCCTAAGTTTAGATGAAGAAAAAATTAAGTTAATTTATGGAATCTATAAAACAGATACCATTAAACCTAGTTTTAGTTATAAAGAATTTGTAGAATTTTTACTAAGTGATGTTGTACCAAATAAAGAATATAGTAGTAAGTTAAGTAGTAAAGATGTAAGTGATTTAAAGAATATTAAAAAAGTAATGGATAATTCTTTAAATAATAAAAAATATACGAGTAAAGAAGTTTATAATTTATTAAAACCATTAAGTAAAGACTTAGATAAAGATTTAATTGATTTAGTTTATATCTATTATGGTAGCGTTAAAAGTTATGATAAAAAATATCAAATGACCATAGAAGAATTTATTACCTATTTATATGAAGATATTTTAAATGATAAAAGATTTGCTGACTATATTGATAAAGATATGGAAGAAGATATTATTAAAGGTTATGATACTATTAAAGATGCGAAGGTTAATTTAACAAGTGATAAGTATAATAGAGCGGTATTTAATACTTATATGGAATTTGAAAGTGAGGAAACTTTTGCTTTCTTAGATAAAATAGAGGATGCCCTAAAAGATAAAGGGGAGTATTATATTGTGGGTAATTCCGCAATGGCCAAAGAAATGAATAATACTTTTGATAATGAGTTAAATTTAATTACCGTTTTAACTATGGCCTTTATCTTAGTGGTAGTGGCTTTCACTTTTAAATCATTAAAGATATCTACAATGTTAGTATTACTTATTCAAAGTGCCATCTTCCTTATTATGGGTATTTTATCCTTTGGAGGATCCGTTTATTTCATTTCTATTTTAATCGTTCAAAGTATTTTGATGGGCGCTACGATTGATTATGCGATTCTTTATACATCATATTACTTGGAAGCAAGAAAAGATAATGATATTGAAACATCTTTAATTAAAGCTTATAATAATTCTATCCATACTATTTTAACAAGTGCTTCCATATTAATTATTGTAACGCTTATTGTAGGTTATTTTGCATCCGAAGTGGCTGCCAAAATATGTAAAACATTATCTGAAGGAACTATTTGTGCGGCCATCTTAATTATTTTTGTTCTTCCACCAATGCTTGCTTGTTTAGATAAATTTATAGTGAAAAATAAATTGAAAAAGTCCTCTAAAAGTAAGAAAAGCAAGAAAGTGGTAACAGCTGTTTCCTAAGTGTTTATGGGGAAAAGAAGAAAAAAGTTCTAAAAAAGTTCAAAATTAGTTGTAGATACCTTTGTTCGTGTGATATAATTATATTGTCCAGGAGGTTATAATGCGAAGAAGGAGAGTAAAAGAAAATCCCAAAGGTCTAATAGTGTTCTTAATCTTAGGTATATTATTTACAACAGCCTTAAATTTTTCGGATGAGATTAAGAAGTTTATTTATACCTATGCTTTTCCAACGCCATCTTATAATCTTGGTGAGATTCCTGAGTATAATGGTAAAAGTTTTGTTTATGTAAATGAAAATATTCCATCTTTCACGGAAGAAGAGATAAGTACTAAAAGTAGAGAAGATTATAGTGAACTAGACTTTTTAGGAAGATGTGGTTCTGCCTTTGCTATTTTGGGTAAAGATTTAATGCCAACAGAAGAAAGAGGCAGTATTGGGATGATTAAACCGAGTGGTTGGCATACAATTAAATATGATATTGTTGATGGTAAATATTTATATAATAGATGTCATTTAATTGGTTTTCAATTATCGGGAGAAAATGCAAATCCTAAAAACTTAATTACCTGTACAAGAGAGACAAATACGGGAACCATGCTTGACTTTGAAAATGAAGTAGCTAGGTATATTAAAGAAACAAATAATCATGTTATGTACCGGGTTACGCCAATTTTTGAGGGTACTGATTTAGTAGCCAAAGGAATTGAAATGGAAGCTTTATCGGTAGAAGATAAAGGCGAAGGTATAAAATTTCACGTTTATATCTATAATGTCCAAAAGGGCATAGAAATAAATTATGAAACAGGAGAAAGTAAACTTATTTCATAATATTATCACAATCTTAATATAAAATATTAAATGTTTGTTAATTAAACAACTAGAAAGGAATGTTTATATGTTTAAATTATTTAAAAAATTAGGTAAAAGGCATTTTTTATATGCTTTTATATGTGTAATTTTTGTATCCATAAATGTTTATTTGGAATTAAAAATACCTGATTATATGTCTAATATTACAGTATTAGTCCAAACTGAAGGGAGCGAAATGGCAAGTATTCTAAAAGAAGGCGGATATATGATGTTATGTGCCTTCGGTAGTTTAATTGCTTCTTTTGTGGTGGGTTACTTTGCTTCTCGGGTTGCGGCTTATTTTGGTAAGATTACTAGAAAAGATATTTTTGAGAAAGTGGGTTCATTTGGTACGGAAGAAATTAAAGAGTTTTCAACTAGTAGTTTAATTACAAGAACCACAAATGATGTTACCCAAGTGCAAATGCTTATTGCCATGGGCCTTCAAGCAATGATTAAGGCTCCAATTATGGCTGTTTGGGCAATTTTAAAGATTGCGGGAAAGAACTTTACTTGGACAATGATTACAGCTTTAGGGGTAGTAATATTAATTATTACGATTATTATTTTAATGATTTTAGTCTTTCCAAAATTTAAAATTGTTCAAAAATTAACCGATAACTTAAATAGAATTACCAGAGAAAATTTACTTGGCATAAGAGTTATCAGAGCCTTTAATGCCGAAGATTATCAACAAGAAAAATTTGAAAAAGCTAATGAAGAATTAAAGAATCTTCAATTATTTAATCAAAAGACTTTAGGAGTATTATCTCCAGTTATGACTTTGGTTTCATCTGGACTTTCTCTAGCCATTTATTTTGTCGGAGCAATTCTTATTGAAAAAGCCGGAATGATGGATAAAATCAATTTATTTGGAGACATGGTAGTATTCTCATCTTATGCAATGCAAGTTCTAATGTCATTCATGATGCTTATTATGATTTTTATTATGTATCCAAGAGCATCAGTATCCGCCAAAAGAATTTTAGAAGTTTTAGAATGTGAAGAACATATTAAAGATGGAAGTTTAGAAAAAGGTAAGGAAGTAGGTACGGTTGAATTTAAAAATGTTTCTTTTAAATATCCGGATGCCGAAGAATATATTTTAGAAAATGTCTCATTTAAAGTTAATATGGGTGAAACTATTGCTTTTATAGGTTCTACTGGAAGTGGTAAATCAACACTTATAAATTTAGTGCCAAGATTTTATGATGCTACCGAAGGTGAAATATTAGTGGATGGCATAAATGTTAAAGATTATAAACTTGCTAGTTTAAATAATATAATTGGTTATATTCCCCAAAGGGCCGTTATCTTTAGTGGAAGTATTTCATCCAATGTAACATACGGAGATAATGGTAAAGGAAAACCAAGTAAAGATAAAATTAAAGAAGCTGTTAAAGTAGCTCAAGGCGAAGATTTTGTCTTAAAGATGGAAGGTAAATATGATGCTGAAGTAGCAAGAGGTGGAACAAACCTTTCAGGTGGTCAAAAACAAAGATTAGCTATCGCTAGAGCCATTGCTAAAGATCCCGAAATCTATATTTTTGATGATAGTTTTTCCGCCCTTGATTATAAAACGGATATTTCTTTAAGAAAGGCTTTAAAGAAATATACGAAGAACGCTACTAATTTAATTGTGGCCCAAAGAATTGGAACAATTAAAGATGCCGATAAAATAATGGTTTTGGATGAAGGTAAAGTAGTAGGGTATGGAACTCATAAAGAGTTACTTCAAAATTGTCCTATTTATAAAGAAATTGCGTTATCGCAATTAAGTGCCTCTGAAATAGAAAAAGATTTAGGGGGTGAAGCTCATGCATAATGGAAGAAGAATGAATAACAATAATGGTAAGGCTAAAGATTTTAAAAAATCAATGAAGTCTTTAATTAAGTATTGTCATCCTTACTTTATTCTTATTTTAATCGCGGTTATTTTAGCAATGTTTAGTTCTATTTTATCCATTATTGGACCGGATAAATTAAGAGATATTACAAATACCATAACAAATGGCCTTTTAACTGGTATCGATTTAGATAAAGTTAAAAGTATTTCCTTAACTCTTTTAATTATCTATGTTATAAGTGCTATTTTTGGTTATCTTGAACAATTTATTATGGCTGTTGTAACCAATCGTTTTTCGAAAGATTTAAGAAAAGAAATAACAGAGAAAATAAATAGAATGCCTCTTAAGTATTTTGATAAGCATAGTTATGGAGATATCTTATCGAGAGTAACTAACGATGTTGATACTTTAAGTAATACTTTAAATCAAAGTTTGGGTACATTGGTATCTTCTATAACATTATTTATTGGTTCTTTATTTATGATGTTTATTACTAATGGTATTATGGCCATTGTGGCTATCATCTCGAGTATTATCGGTTTTGCTTTTATGCTTATTGTTATAAGTCATAGTCAAAAATATTTCTTAATGCTTCAAAATGAAATTGGCGATTTAGATGGTCATATTGAAGAAATGTATTCGGGTCATAATGTGGTCAAAAGCTATAACGGAACTGATGAAGCTAATCAAAAATTTGAAGAAATTAATGATAAAATATATGAACATTTAAGAAGAGGTCAATTCTTATCAGGATTAATGCATCCATTTATGGCTTTCATTGGTAACTTTGGTTATGTTTGTGTTTGTATAGTGGGAGCCTTACTTACAATGAATAATGTCATTGACTTTGGCGTAATTGTGGCTTTCATGTTATATGTAAGATTATTTACTCAACCTTTAACGCAAATTGCTCAAGCATTTTCGAACTTACAATCAACCGCAGCGGCAAGTGAAAGAGTATTTGAATTTTTAGGTGAAGAAGAAATGACTGATGAAAGTAAATTCACTAAAAAGTTAGAAAGAAAAGAAGTCAAAGGAGCTATCGAATTTAAACACGTTAAGTTTGGTTATGATGAAGATAAAACCATCATCAAAGACTTTAATGTTTCAGTAAAACCGGGAGAAAAAATTGCTATTGTCGGTCCAACGGGAGCTGGTAAAACTACCTTAGTTAATCTTCTTATGAAATTCTATGAAGTTAATGATGGGGAGATTTTAATTGATGGTATTCCAGTTCGGGAACTTACTCGTGAAAATATTCATAACTTATTTATTATGGTTTTACAAGATACTTGGGTATTTGAAGGAACAATTAAAGAGAACATTAAGTATAATAAAGAAGATGTTTCAGATAGTAGAGTTGAAGAAGTTTGTAAAATAGTGGGACTTCATCATTTTATTAAAAGTCTGCCTAATGGATATGATACTTATTTAACTGATAATGATACTTTATCCAGTGGCCAAAAACAACTTTTAACGATTGCTCGAGGTATGATTGAAGATGCACCATTCTTAATTTTAGATGAAGCAACTTCTAGTGTGGATACGAGAACAGAAGAGTTAGTTCAAAAGGCGATGGATAAACTTATGGTAGGAAGAACGTCATTTATTATTGCGCACCGGTTATCTACGATTAAAAATGCCGATTTAATCTTAATGATGGATAATGGTAATATTATTGAACAAGGTACGCATGAAGAGTTATTAAAACTTAATGGTAAGTATGCGGAACTTTATAATAGTCAATTTGAAAAAACTAGTGAATAGATAACTATTTATTAGTTTTTTTCTTTTTTTGGAACTATATATAAAGACTATAGAGGATAAATGTGTTATAATATTTATTGAGTATAAGAATTAGGTGTTATTATGAAGTCATTAAATAGAAATTACGATTATTATAAACATACTAAAATAAATAATTTAAAAGAATTATTAGATTTAACGAAGAATAATTATCAAAATGATATTGCTTTTAGTTTTTATCAAAATAATATAAGAATAGAAAAAACTTTTAATGATGTATATCATGACGTTTTTGCTTTAAGTAATTATTTTAAAAATAATTATAAAAATAAACATATTGCTTTAATTGGGGAGAATAGTTATATTTGGATAATCACTTTTTTAGCCATTATTTTAAGTGGTAATGTTTGTGTGGTTATGGATAAAGATGTTGATGAAGAGACTTTAGTTAAACTTCTTAAATTAAGCGATAGTAAAGCTATTTGTTATTCTAAGTATTATAATTCTTTTATAGAAAAGATGAGTTATAAAAGTATTTCTTTAGAAGAATTATATAAAATATTAGAAACTAAAAAAGAGGAAAAGATAGATTTAAAAATTGATGATGATAAAGAGGCGGCGATATTCTTTACTTCGGGAACAACGGGCGCGAATAAAGCGGTGGTGTTATCCCAAAAGAATATGGCACGAGACATATATGCCGCTTCATCTTTATTTAAACCAGATGGGCTAGTTGTGAGTGTTCTTCCTTTTCATCATGCTTTTGGCCTTATCACAAGTATTTTAAAACCTTTCTATTATGGAAAAGAAATATTCTTAAATAGTAGTTTAAAATATGTTTTAAGAGATTTAAAAGAAAATAAACCGGATACTCTCTTTGTTGTTCCGGCTTTTGTGGAAACTTTCTATCGTCAAATATGGAAGACAGTAAGAAGTAGACATAAAGATAATTTACTCAAATATAGTTTAAAAATTAGTAATTCTTTATTAAAGATTAATATTGATTTAAGAAAGATTTTATTTAAAGAAATCTTAGAGGAATTTGGGGGTAATCTTCATTATATCATTTGTGGTGGAGCTTACCTCGATAAAAAATATGTTAAATGGTTTAGAGGTCTTGGTATTGAAATCTTAAATGGTTACGGTATTACGGAATGTTCTCCAGTTGTTTCTGTTAATAGGAATCTATATTACCGAGATGGCAGTGTTGGGCAAATATGCCGAGATGTCGAAGTTAAAATTATTGATGGCGAAGTCTGTGTTAAAGGTGATGTCGTAATGCTTGGTTATTATAAAGATAAAAAAGCTACCAAAGAAGTTTTAAAAGATGGTTACTTTTATACAGGTGATTTGGGTTATTTAGATAAAGATGGATTTCTATTTATTACGGGAAGAAAAAAGAATATCATCATTTTAAGTAATGGGGAAAATATTAGTCCGGAAGAAATTGAAAGTGAATTATTAAAAGATAAAGGCATTATGGAAGTTATAGTTTATGAAGAAGGAAATAAACTAGTGGCTAGTATTTATCCTTCCGAAGAATATTTAGGTAATCAAGAATATTTTGATAATTTAATTTATAAATATAATCGTAATAAACCGAAAAATCATCAAATTGCTTTTGTTAAATTAAGAATGGAAGAATTTCCCAAAAATAATAATCGAAAAATATTAAGAAGTAAAGTAAGAGAGGAAGAATAAAGATGAATGAGAAAGTAAAAAGTTTAATTTCAAGGACTTTAGAAATACCAGAAAGTAAGATAAATGATAAAACTAATTTAGTTAAAGATTTAGAGTTAGAGTCTTTAGATTTAGTGGATTTAGTCGCCGCTTTTGAAGATGAATTTAAGGTGGAAATTTTAGATAAAGATATTAAAAACTTACAAACAGTGGAAGATATCGTTAACTATATTGAAAGTAGAAATGATTAAATTATATATTGAAGAAGGTGTATCTTCAAGAAATTTACTTAAAAAAGTTTTAAAGGAAAATGATATAGATGAGAAAATAATCTATAATGAGTATGGTAAACCTTATTTAAAAAATAATAAAATCTATTTTAATATCAGTCATAAAGATAATTATACGGTGTTAGTAACTTCTAAAAAGGAAATTGGTGTTGATATTGAAAAAATAACTTTTAGGAAACGTGTTTTAAATAAAATAGCAAATGATGAAGAAAAGAAGCTTGTTAAAAATGCGGAAGATTTTACAAAACTTTGGGTTAAAAAAGAAAGTTATGTTAAATACTTAGGAATGGGTTTATCTTATGGTCTTAAGAATGTTGATACTTTAAAACTTAAAAAATACAAGATAAAAAAATATCAAGATTATTATATAGCCATATATGGAGATGAAGTAAAGGAGGTTTAAAATGAATATATTGTACTGTGGGGATGCTAATATATTAGATGGTTTAGTTATATCCGTATTATCAATTTTAAAAAATACCAAAGATAGTTTACATATTTATATTTTTACGATGAAATATAAAAACAAGAAAAAAACTTATGAACCTTTAAAGGAAGAAAATATCAAAGTATTAGAAAAAATAATTAAAGAAAAAAACAAAAAAAGTTTTATTAAATTAATTGATATTACCGATATATTTAATAAAAACATTCCTAAAGCTAACAATAATACGCATTTTACTCCTTATTGTATGCTTCGTTTATATGCTGATTTAGTTCCGGAAATGCCTGATAAGATTTTATATTTAGATAATGATGTGGTATGTTTAAAAGATCCTCATAGTTTATACGATATGGATAATTCTTCTTATGAACTCATTGGAGCCTTAGATTATTATGGCTGTCATGTTTATAAAAAGAATTTACTAAAAAGAGATTATATGAATTCTGGTGTTTTACTTTTAAATATGCCTTTAATTAAAGAAAGAGAATTATTTAAAAAGTGTCGGGAGTTATGTAGTAATAATAAAATGCTTTTACCTGATCAATCAGCCCTTAACTGGTATGTTAGAGATAAACTTATAGTAGATAGAATATATAATGAACAAATTGAACTTACTAATGATACGGTCTTTAGACATTTTAGTACAACATTTAAATTTTGGCCCAGATTTAGAACGCAAACAATTAAACCTTGGCATATAGAAGAGGTACATAACACTTTAAAAATACATGTCTTTGATGATGTTTTAGAGAAGTATCAAAAAGTAATGGAAAGGATGAAATAAATGAAACCAATAATACCTATATTTTTTACAATAGATGCGGGATATGCTCCTTATTTATCGGTAGCCATAGCTTCTTTAATTGAGAATGCTTCCAAAGATTATAATTATCATATTCACGTTGTTTATGAATCAATTACAGAAGATGCTATAAATAAACTAAAAACTTTAGAAACGGATTATGCCAAAATAATTTTTACGGAAATGGCCAATAGTTTAGAAAGTATTACCAATCGAAAAGAAAATTTACTTAGAACAGATATATTTACTTTAACTATTTATTTTAGAATTTTTATTCCCTCTATGTTTCCGGAATATGATAAAGCTATTTATATTGATAGTGATACTTGTATTCCTGGAGATATTTCTGAATTATATAACATTGATTTAAAAGACAACTTATTTGGAGGATGTACGGATATATCTTGTCAAGATAATGAAATATTATGTGAATATTTCCGTCTTAATGCGGGCGTAAATATTAAGGAATATATTAATTCTGGAGTATTACTTATGAACATGAAAAAGTTAAGAGAAGTAGACTTTGAAAATCATTTCTTATATTTACTTAATAAATATCATTTTGATAATGTTTGTCCGGATCAAGATTATATTAATGCGATGGCCTATGGTAAAATCCTCCATTTATCTAATGAATGGGATGCCATGCCTACAAATGGAGCGTTAGTATTTGATAACCCTAAAATAATTCATTATAATTTATTTTTTAAACCTTGGCATTATGATAATATTGATTATGAAGAATATTTTTGGAAATATGCGAATAAGTCTTTATTTAAAGAAGATATTTTAAAAGAAAAAGAAAACTTTACCAAAGAAATGCAAGAAGAAGATGAAAGAATGCTTCAAAATCTAGTCAATAGAGCTAGGGAAATAATGCATAATGAAGTTACTTTTAAAACAGTATTCGAAAAGAAATTAGAAAGAAGAATATAGAGGTACTTATGGTTATTGGTGGTAGTAAAAAGGCCGTAATTGAAAATATTAAGAAAAATGTTAAGGAAGGTGAACTTAACAAAAAAGTTGAAGTTAATGATCCTCATCTAAGTGAAGAAGAAGTTAATAAAGCCTTAGATAGATTTTATGGCATTAGAAAACATAAGATAGCCTACTTTTTTGAAAGCCGTTTTGCCTATCTTTTTGTGGATATCATTGGTCTTAAATTAAATAAATCGATAGAGATTGAAGGCCTTGATAATATTAAAAATATTAATGAGGGAGCAATTGTAACAAGTAATCACTTTAATCCTTTAGATAATATGGCTATTAGAAAATTAATTAAAAAAAGATATCGAAAAAATTTCTATGTTGTTAGTCAAGAAACTAATTTAGCTATGCCAGGTATTATTGGTTATTTGATGAATAGTATTAATATTATTCCTTTATGTAAGGGACCAAATTATATTATTAAGACTTTTATTCCGGAGTTAAAAAGAGTATTAAATAAAAATAATTATGTTTTAATCTATCCGGAAGAAGAAATGTGGTTTAATTATCGGAAACCTCGTCCTTGTAAAAGAGGAGCATATCAATTTGCAGCGGAAGCTGGTAAACCTATTATTTCTTGTTTTACAGAAATAAGAGATACCGATAAAGATGATAATGATGAATTTAAAGAGGTTAAATATATTGTGCATGTATTAAATCCAATATATCCTGATAAAAATAAATCGGTAAGAGAAAATAGTAAGATAATGGCCGAGACTGATTATAAGCAAAAAAAAGAAGCCTATGAAAAGTGCTATCATAAAAAATTAGATTATACTTTCTCTTATGAAGATATTGCGGGATACAAGAAAGACTAATTATCTTTCTTTTTATATTTAACATAAGCATAGTTATTTAACTTACTTCTTTTAACCATGGTCTTATAGACTTCATCATGAAGATTTTTCATATTTTCTTTTTTAGTTTTATTTTCATCTATTTTAAATGGACCATCAATATAAATAGTTATCTTGGGCTTTTTATAAAATTTAGACTTAGTGTAAGAAGTGGTTGAAACATAAACATTACTTTTTGCCTCAACTGGAAAATGAAAAGAAGTAGCAGGGTATTCTCTAATAAATGTCGCATATGGCCAAAGATGAGCTTCGGGGTATATCACGATTGGATGTCCTTTTCTATTGTGATAGTTAATAGCTTCTTTAAATTTAACCATATCATGAATATTATCTGGAATAGGTAGGGCTCCCGCCATCGGAAGAATTTTACCTATAATGGGTATTCCTAAGTTTGAAGGACTGCATATGATAAAGGGGTGATGAGGAAAATTTACTAAGAAGGGATTAAAAACATCTCCGAGCATTTGAGTATGATTAGAATAGATAAAATAACCTTTATCTTTTTTTAAAATCTTTTTATTTTTAATCGTAACGTGTAAAAATAATTTGGTATAAATAAGAGAAAATAATAAAACCAAATAATAAAGAATATAGGATAGTATTTTATAAAATAAATTATGATGAATCCATTTATAATTATCTTTTAATTTATAATCTTGCTTTTTTGAGGTAATAAATTCATCATCAAAAGATTTATAATAATATATTTTATTCATATATCCTCCCTAATACATAAATATTATAACACGTATCATTAAAAAGTTTATGTAAAGTTTACCTAATATGGTTGATTATGTATATCATTTATGATATAGTTAAAATAACAAGGGGGTTTTGATATGTTAAGGGAATTTATAAGAAAATTAATTGAGGTAAGAGGTAATGACTTATCTTTTTTATACTAGGAAAGTAATACAAAAAGTTAATTTTTGTATTGACAATCATTAGTTTGTATCATATAATTAAAATGTACCTAGGGAAATAAAATAATAAATAAAAAACAAGTACGGCAGCGACTGTCGGAAATATGGCCTGTGGAGGAGTAACATCCAATGAAGCGGGAAAGATAAGCCGTGAGGCTTATCAAGGTGAAACGAAATAAATTTATTTATTGAGTTTTACTTTTGTTCAGTGTTGGCGATATCATCTGGGCTAAAAGATATAAAACTGAAGAGGAAAAAAATAAAATTAAAAAGGGAGCCTCAGGAAAGTCCTTATGTTATTATAAAAAAGAAAATAGTAAAGTAATGGCTTACTTTTCCTATTGGTAGGTTTAATGTTTATGAATCAATTAAATGAACTAAAAGAAATGGCTAAAAATTTTTTGGGTTAAAATGTACAAATTAACAAATTTTCTTTACATCACAGCAAACAATTGTTATAATATAACTCATTAAGGAGCAAAAATGAGAAGTGATTTAATAGAACAATTAAAAGGATATATATTAGAAAGACATTTCAATGAAGCAAGATTCATTGATTTTGAAGATGTTTCTTTAATCGCTGAAAGTCAAGAAGGTATGGTAAAAGGTTATACTTTTAAAGTTCAAAATTATTATAGAGAAAATGCCACGGTTAAAATTACTTTATTTAAAGATAAATTAAGAACGTTTTATTGTAATTGTTCGGATTTTAAAAGGTATCATTCATGTTGTCATATACCGGCATCTATAATGAATTCAATGGTATTTGATGATTATCATATGGATAATAAAAGTATTTCTAAACAAATTCTTGAACTTTTTTCTCATAATCAAAATATTGTTAGAAAAAAAGTTAATCTTGTTTTATATTTAACTAATAATGAGTATAGTTATTATAATTATAGTTACCGAACTATATCTCTTAAAATGAAAATGGGCTATGATAAATTATATACTTTAGGACAAAAATATAATGCTTTTAAAAGAACTGTTGAAGATGGTGAGGGAAAGGTTTATTTTGGAGTTAATTTTACATTTAATCCCGAAGAATCATATTTTTCCTCTGAAGACCAAGATATTTTAGATATTATTTTTGAAAATGGTTCATATAATTATGATAATGTTGGTTTTTCGCAAAGAGGATTATCTAAATTATTAGATAAATTAAGGGATAAGACATTTTATTATAATGATATTTTAATTGAGGGTATAAAAAGTGATTTACCATTTGATATAAATTTAAGTAAAAAAGATGATTTATACAAATTAAAAGTAGATTATTCTAATTTAGAAAAAGTTACTGAAGATTATGAGTATGTTTTTTATAAAAATAATATGTATCATTTAAATAAAGGATATCAAAAGTTAATACAATCTTTAGAAGAAAATGAATTAACTACTTTGGAATTTACAAAAGAAGAATTAAATAAATTTAATGTAGGTATTATGCCTATTATTAAAAATAATCTTAAAGTAAGTAATAATTTAAAAAATATAATATCTTCCGTAAAACCAACAGTAAGATTATACTTTGAACTTAATGATGATAATATTATTTGTAATTTTAAATTATTATATACTGAAAACGAAATAGATTACTTTGATACAACTGAGGAATTATTAAGAGACTTTTCCTATGAACAAGAGGTTATTAATGATTTAAAGAGTTATTATTTTAAAATTGAAAATAATACTATTTATTTAGATGATTTGGAATTAATCGTTAATTTTATGGAAAATGGATTAAATGAACTTACTACTAAGTATGAAATATTTACATCCGAAAAATTAAAAAGTCTTAATATTAAAAAGAAAATTAATGTGAGTAGTAATTTCTCTATTGGTGAAGATAATATAATGCGTTATTCTTTTAGTATTGATGATATAAATGATGCCGAAATTAATAATTTAATTAAGTCGTTAAAAAATAAGAAAAAGTATTATAAACTAAAAAATGGGGATATTGTTTCTTTGGAAGATAATTCTTTAAGTGATTTAAGTAATTTATTAGAAGATTTAGATATCGATGCTAAAGACACTGAAGGAGAAATACCTAAATATCAAGCAATTTATTTAGATTATTTAAAAAGGAAAAAATATCCAAGTATTAAAACGAATAATTTATTTGATAATTTTATTAAAAATTTTAATGAGTATAAAAATAATACTGTAGATTTTAATGATGCAGAAAAGAAGTTATTAAGAAAATATCAACTTGAAGGAGTAGAATGGTTATACAATATTCATAAATGTGATTTAGGGGGAATTCTAGCAGATGAAATGGGACTAGGAAAAACAATTCAAACAATTTACTTTTTTAGAAAATTATTTAAAGATGATAAAGAAAGTAAGTTTTTAGTAGTTTGTCCTACTTCTCTTTGTTATAACTGGTTAAAAGAATTTGAAATGTATGATAAATTATTTAAAGTTTGTATATTAAATGGTAATAAAGATTTAAGAATAAATAATTTAGATAATAAAGATATTCAAGTATATATAACATCCTATGGAACTTTACGAGAAGATATTGAATTTTATCAAGATAAAAAGTTTAAAGTATGTGTTATAGATGAAGCCCAAAATATTAAAAATCCTAATGCTTTAATTACAAGAGCCGTAAAGAAAATTAAGGCCGATACTAAGATTGCTTTAACGGGAACACCTTTAGAAAATTCTATTTTAGAATTATGGAGTATTTTTGATTTTATAATGCCAGGATATTTAAATAGTTCCATTAAATTTAAAGAAAAATATAATTTTAAAGATATGAATGAAGAGGCGCAAAATAAAATAGCCTTACTTAAGAATATAACATCGCCGTTTATTTTAAGAAGAAAGAAAAGCGATGTTACGAAAGAACTGCCTGACAAAATTGAAAATAATATATTTATAGATTTAAATGATATGCAAAAGAAAATATATGCTGTTGAAGTTGAATCGGTAAAGAAAAAAATAGAAGAACTTTTACAAACGGGAAGTTTTAATAGTAAAAAAATTGAAATTATAACTCTTTTAATGCGTTTAAGACAAATATGTATTGATCCGCATTTAATTTATGAGAATTATAGTGGGGAAAGTTCTAAAATTGAAGAACTTGTCAAAACTGTGCTTATGTATGTATCTAATGGTCATAAAATATTATTATTTACGAGTTTTAAAAAAGCTTTAGATATTGTAAGAGAAGAATTTAAGAAAAATAAAATAACATTTTATCAAATTGATGGAAGTGTTACGGGAAAAGTAAGACAAGAATTAGTTGATAAATTTAATAATGATGATACCAATGTCTTTTTGATAACCTTAAAAAGTGGGGGAACAGGGCTTAATTTAACGAGTGCTGATGTTGTTATTCATCTAGATTTATGGTGGAATCCCCAAGTGGAAAATCAAGCCACTGATCGAGCTCATCGTATTGGTCAAACGAAAAAAGTGGAAGTTATTAAGTTAATTGCTAATGGAACAATTGAGGAAAGAATATTAGAACTTCAAAAGAAAAAACAACTTTTAGCAGATAAGTTAATTGAGAAAGGTGAAGAAGGTAACATTAATTTGGCAAATTTAACCGAAAAAGATATTAAAAAATTACTCGATTTTTAAAATAATTTTTTGCTATATACTAGATAGATAAATGCTAGTAAAAATAGAAAAATTATCTTATAATTAAAGTGCCTAAATCACAAAAAAGTAAGGAGAATAGTTATGTTAGAAGTTAAAGAAGTTAGTGAGAAAAAAATAGATGAAAATTATCGCTTTAGAACCTTTTTAAAAGGACATGCTGATGAAAAATTATTAGATGAGCAATTTAAAGAATTGCATAATAAATATTTTAAAGATATGGATTGTCGTAAATGTCGTAATTGTTGTAAAAAATTAGGAATATCTATGAGTGAAGATGAATTAAAGCGAATATGTGAACATTATAGTTGGAATATAAATGAAGTAAAAAATAAATTAAAAGAAAGTTATGGAGAATATATTGCTTCTCCTTGTCCTTTTTTAGAGGAAGATAATAGTTGTAGAATTGATGAGTGTTTACCAAAAAGTTGTAAAGAATATCCTTATACAAATAAAGAAGAAAGATTATTTAGTTTACTTACAGTAGTTAATAATAGTAAAGTATGTCCTGTAGTTTATCAAATACTAGAGGACTTAAAAGAAATATATAATTTTAGGAGTTATAGATAATGAATTTTAATGAAGAAGATAAAGAAATATTAACAGATGGACTTCAAAATATGCATGAGTATTTATTAAAACAATATCCCCATATAAAGAAATATTATAAATGGCGCAAAGTTCATAGTGAAATTCTTTCAAGTATGGGAAAATATATTGATAATGGTAATTATGATTTAGTAAATGAATTAACAAATATAAAAGAAGATATCCTAAAAGAAGTTAAAAATCATCCTGAAAGGTTAAATTTTGATTTAGATACCCGTAATGAGATAGATAATCTTCTTTTTGTGGAACTTTGTGCTTATAAAAATCATCCTAAAATGGCATCGCTTACTGAAGAATATTTAAGTAAAAAGAAATTAAAAAGTGAAGAGAAAATAAAACTTTTAAATGCCATGAATGATTCTTTTGTTTCTTTCTTTAAAATTGATAATAAAAGTAGAGATGGGTATGTAGATTTAGTTGATTTAGTAACTGATAAAGTTTATCGAGTAATTGATGTAGGTATGAGTAATCCCTTATCAAAAAATGAATGTTATTTATATTCAAGAATATTTAGTGTTGATGGTATAAATTTTACTTCAACTTTATTTGCCTATCCTAAAAATATAAAAGTATTAAATAATTATATTAAGAGTTTAAGAACTCATAGTAAAAGTAATATAGTAAAAACTTTAGAGGCTTATGATTTATATAAAAATTATGGTGGGGCATTTAAGATAATAAATATTCAATGATATTTATAAATTCTAAAAATTACTCTAAAAATATGAAAAGAAATATCTAAAAGGATAAAAATATGATAAAATATTTTTGAAAGATTTATTTAGGTGGTTATTATGAGTAGATTAGAAGCTGGTGTTTATGCTTTTTTAATTCTTTTTCTCATAATCTTTACTGTAGATTATCTCTTTATTAAAAGAAGATATTTAAAAAGATTAAATGGCAAAAAGAAAAAGAAGAAAAAAGATAATGAATTAATGGAATTATCTTATTTAATAATAAAATTTAAATTAGATAAAAGTAAACTACCTTTAAATAAACTGTTAGTTATTATATCACTCATAAATGCTTTTATTATAAGCATTGTATCAGTAACTGTATTATTACTTGATACTTATACCATTGTAAGATTATTAGTGGGGTTTGTTCTTTTAATGGGACTTATCTATTCCTTATATGAAATATTAGGAAGAATTTTAGAAAGACGAGGATTTAGTAAATATGGAAATGAATAAAATAGAAAAGAAATGGCAAAAAAGATGGGAAGATGGGGGATACTTTCATGCTTCCAATAATAGTGATAAAGAAAAATATTATATTTTAGTAGAGTTTCCTTATCCATCAGGACAAGGACTACATGTAGGACATGTAAGAAGTTATACGGCTTTAGATGCTTATGCGAGAATGAAAAGAATGCAAGGATATAATGTATTATTTCCAATGGGATGGGATGCTTTTGGAGCTCCCGCAGAACAATATGCCATTAAAAATCATATTCATCCATCTAAAGCGGTGGAAGAAAATATTAAAACCTTTAAAGGACAAATTCAGTCTTTAGGTATTTCTTTTGACTGGTCAAGAGAATTTTCGACAACGGATCCCGAATATTATAAATGGACTCAATGGCAATTTTTAAAATTTTACGAACATGGAATGGCTTATAAAGCTAAAAAAGACATTAACTGGTGTCCAAATTGTAAGATTGGTTTATCTAATGAAGATTCTTCTGGTGGTGTTTGTGAAAGATGTGGTAGTAAAGTTGTTCAAAAAGAAAAAGAACAATGGATGCTTCGGATGAGTGATTATGCCGAGAGTTTACTTGATGGTTTAAATGATACCCATTTTGCTGATAAAATTAAACTTGGTCAAATAAATTGGATTGGCAAAAGTATTGGAGCCGAAGTTTTATTTAAAGTAAAGGATACAGAGGAAGATATTGTAGTTTATACAACGAGATGTGATACTTTATTTGGAGCAACCTTTATGGTTTTAGCGCCAGAACATCCAATAATTGAAAAATTAAAAGATAAAATTCAAAATATGGATGAGGTGCGAGAATATCAAACTTATGCTAAAGAGAAGACTACTTTTGAAAGAACCGAACTTGTTAAAGAAAAAACGGGAGTTAAACTTGAAGGAGTCGTAGGTATAAATCCGGTTAATGGAAAAGATGTCGAAATCTGGATTGGTGACTATGTTATGATGGGTTATGGAACAGGAGCTATTATGGCCGTTCCAGCTCATGATGATAGAGACTTTGAATTTGCGAAAAAGTACAATATACCAATTATTCAAGTTATTAGTAAGGATGGGAAAGAAACTCTTAATTTAGATAAAGCTTACACCGAAGATGGTATTCATATTAACTCCGAATTCTTAGATGGTTTAAATAAAGAAGATGCCATTAATAAAATGTTAGAATTTTTAGGAGAAAATAACTTAGGTAAGAAAAAAGTAAATTATCGTTTACAAGATTGGGTTTTCTCAAGACAAAGATTCTGGGGTGAACCAATTCCTTTAGTTCATTGTGATAAATGTGGTTGGGTGCCAGTTCCGGAAAGTGAACTACCTGTTTTACTTCCAGATGTTACCGAATATGAGCCAACTGATGATGGGGAAAGTCCACTTGCGAAAATTAACGATTGGGTAAATACTACTTGTCCAAAATGTGGCGGTAAAGCGCGAAGAGAAACCGATACAATGCCTAACTGGGCTGGTTCAAGTTGGTATTTCTTAAGATATATGGATCCCCATAATGATAAGTGTTTTGCATCTCCTGAAGCCTTAAAATATTGGGGTAAAGTTGATTGGTATAATGGGGGAATGGAACATACCACTAGACACTTACTATATGCAAGATTCTGGAATCAATTCTTACATAACATTGGTTTAGTTCCGAATAGTGAACCAATCGATATAAGAGTGTCTCATGGGATGATTTTGGGTTCAAATAATGAAAAAATGAGTAAGAGTAAAGGTAATGTTATTAATCCAGATGATATTGTTAATGAATATGGTGCTGATACTTTAAGATGTTATGAAATGTTTATTGGAGATTATGAAAAAGATGCCTCATGGAGTACCGAATCCTTAAGAGGATGTAAAAGATTCTTAGATAAAGTGGAAAGATTAAAAGATAAAGTAAATAACAAAGATGGCTATACTGATGAAGTAATCGTTAATAAAACAATTAAGAAAGTTACTTATGATTTAGCGAACATGAAATATAATACGGTTGTCTCTTCTTTAATGATTCTAGCGGGCTTCTATGAAAAATGTCAAAGTATAACGAAAGATGATTATATGGTTTTACTTAAACTTTTAAATCCAATTGCTCCGCATATTACCGAAGAATTAAATGAGAGATTAGGAAATAGCCAAATGATTTTAGAAATGCCTTGGCCTGAATATGATGAAGCCAAAACAATTGATGATGAAATTGAAATTGGCGTTCAAGTAAATGGTAAACTTCGTTCTTCTATTAAGATAAAAAAAGACGAAGATGATGAAAAAGTTAAAGAAATTGCCATGGCGGAAGAAAATGTTCAAAAACATTTAGAAGGTAAAGAAATTATTAAAACAATCGTTATTAAAAATAGAATTGTTAATATTGTGGTTAAATAGACTCATATGAGTCTATTTAATTTGACTAAAAGAAAGCATTGTATTATACTATTTAACTAATAAAGGAGATGGGAATTTTGGAAAGAGCGGCTAAAGTATTAAATTATTATTTAATTTGTAATAAACTTAAAAATGTTATTAGAACAGGTTGGACAACTTGGAATGTGGAAAGAAATCGGATTGAAAGTGTCGCTGAACATGTTTTTGGGGTGCAAATGCTCGCTATTGCTATGTATTCCGAGTATAAATATGATATTGATATTTTAAAAGTAATTTATATGCTTGCTATTCATGAACTAGGTGAAGCCATCATTGGGGATTTAACCCAATTTCAAATTGATGAAAAAAATAAAGAAAAAATAGAACATCAAGCCGTTCATCAAATCTTAAGTGGTTTACTTGAGGGTGAATACGTTGAAAAATTATTCTTAGAATTTGATGAAAGAAAAACTAAAGAAGCCTTCTTTGCTTTTGAATGTGATAAGTTAGAATGTGATATTCAAAGTAAAATATATGATGAAGAAGGATGTGTTGATTTAAAGAATCAAGAAGGTAATGCGGTAATGCATAATGCCATTGTAGAAAGATTATTAAATGAGGGCTATAGTTGGTCTGATATGTGGCTTAAATTTAGTCAAACAGTCTATCCATATGATGCTAATTTTAAAGATGTTTCCGATTATGTTATAAATAATGGTTTAAAAAAAGTAAGATAAAAGAGGTTACTATGAAAAAGAAAAAAGCCTTTGTGGATGTCGATAATGTTATTTGTATACCGGGTTATTTATATTTTATAAATAAGTTTTTAACTGCGAGTTACCGGATTGATGATTTTAAAGAATATATTAAAGAAAAAGAAGTAATGGATGAAGATGCTTTAAAAGAATTTAATGAATATCTTAAATATCAAAATATATATGAACATGCTATAATAATTCCTAATGCTATTGAAACTTTAGAAAAATATCAAGATGACTATGATTTTTATATTGCATCATCTTGTATTAATCCTAACATGGTCGAGGATTCGGGTATGCTTTTTTCTTATAAATATGACTACTTAATCAGTATCTTACCTTTTATTCATCCTTCAAAGTTTATCTTTTTAAATGATAAAAATGTCTTAAATGGTTATTTACAAATAGATGATGATATAAATCAAATGAAAAATAATAATCCTTTAAAAATTTTGTATCCGGCTAATTTTAATTTAGGTATTAGTGGTAAAGAGCTTAAAAACAAAGGAATTATAAGGGCTGGATTTGATTGGCAAACTGGTTGGGATGAAATAGATAAAATATTGGATAAAGATAAGTCAAAAAAATTAGTCAAAATTAAGTAAACTTGTATTGATTTTTAGTATCAAAAAATGCTATACTAAATTTAGAGTAGGGAGTGGTAAAAATGCAAAATAATTTTTTTAAAATTGTCACTCTAGGTAAATTAAAAGAAATTGTAAGAGTGCCTTAAAGTAAGACACTCTTTTTTGTGGGAGGAATTATGGAAAGGGAAAAGTTTGAATTACTTAAAGATATAACAACGAGGGAAGTAAAACTTGAAGATGCTTGTGAAATATTAGAATTAAATGAATTTGAAGTATTAAATCTTATTCGTTCCTTAAGATTAGAAGGCATCAATATAATTAGTCAAAATAGAGATGATGGTATTTATTTCTTTAATCAAGGGGAAAGAGAGTTAACTGATGAAAATACTTATCAATTTCAAACTGATGAACATCACACATTTAACTTTGTGGCTATTTCCGATACCCGTTTTGGTTCTAAATCCCAACAATTATCGATTTTAAACGATATTTATCTAAAAGCCTATGAAATGGGGTTTAAAAATGTTATTTTATGTGGTAATATAACAGAAGGCTTGTATCCCTTAACAAGCATTTATTCCGAAAGCAATTTTTTGGATGATTCCCTAAGACAAGTAGATTATATTTGTGAATATTATCCAAACATTTCCGGAATGGAAACACATTTTATTACGGGGCCTAAAGATGAAAAACACTTACAAAGTAAGAAAATCAACATTGGGAAAAGAATTTCCGAAGTCAGAAGTGATATGCATTATTTAGGAAATAGTTCTTGTCATGCCACGATTGATAAAGTTAAAATGGCGATATCTAATCCGAAGTTAATTAAAACTTATACGGCATCATATAGAATGCAACAACATGTAGACTCTTTTAGAAGTGAAGATAAACCCCAAATATTTCTTTATGGTGGACTTCTTCAAATGGAAGAGTTTACTTATCGTAATGTTAAATGTATTTCAGTTCCTAGTGTGTGTGCAACCACAAGAGAAATGAATGACAAAAGATATTCCAATACTATTGGGGCTTGGTATATTACGGTAATTACCGATTATAATGGTAATTTAAAAGATATCAAGGCGATTAATTCAGTTTATTATAAGACTAATAAAGATGATTATGTTAAACCAAAAGTATTGAAATTGGAAAAAAGGGGGTAAATGATGGATACAAGTAAAGAATATGCCGAAAAGCAATATCGTTATATGCGAAATGGAGCCTCCGTTGAAGATTATATGGTGAAATTCCATATGAATAGTAATGAGCTGTATGGTTTATTAGAGTTATGTCGGATTTATGGCAAAAATGTGGAAATTATCAATAAAGATGGTGTCTTAGTATTTGATAAACCATTGGTAAGAAACTTAGACCCTAAAAAGCCTAGTTTAGATCCTAAAGACTTAATTCATACGGAAATATGTGTGGTATCAGATACCCACTTTGGGAATATTCATCAACAACTTCATTTACTAAACAAAGTTTATAGAGAGGCTTACAACCGTGGAATTAAAACTGTTTTGCATGTCGGAGATGTTGTTGATGGCAATTATTTAAATAGACCAGAGCAACCTCGGCAACAATTCTTACATGGTTTTGATGAACAAGTAGGTTATGTTGTCGATATGTATCCCAGGGTTAGAGGAATAACTACCAAATACATTTTAGGTAGTCATGATGAAACCCATTATAAAAATGGGCAAGCAACCGTTAATTCTTGGGTATCAAGATGCCGAAGGGATATGGAATTTTTAGGTCAAGATTATGCCTCTTTAGATATTAATGGAGTTAAGATATTTATGGACCATCCAGGTGGAGGTTCTGCCCAAAGTTTATCTTATAAACCCCAAAAGAGAATTGAAATATTGGAATCCCAATATAAACCTAAAATATTATTAATTGGACATTATCACAAAAGCTATTATTTTGTTTATCGGAATGTTCACGGGGTGTTGGTTCCATCATTCTGTGATAAAACGCAATTCCAACAAAAGCAAGGCTTACTCAATGTTGTTGGGGCCTACTTCTTAGACATTTATTCCAACAGTAAAGGTAATATTGAATATTTTTGCCCCGAAGAAATTGTTTTT
This sequence comes from uncultured Bacilli bacterium, assembly GCA_947589435.1. GTDB lineage: Bacteria > Bacillota_I > Bacilli_A > RF39 > UBA660 > SIG200. The sequence goes on along the minus strand of CANQBI010000011.1, from coordinate 4,034 downwards.
AAGCCAAGTGAAATGTGGGATGAAGCCGGTAAAGATAAAAGTAAAGTTAAGAGATTAGTGATAAGATAAAAGAAAGGAGTAAAAAATGAAAAAAGTAGAAAGGTATATGGAATTATCTAAAACCGTTAGTGAAATGGAATATGAGTTAATTTCTGATTTAGTAAGAATTAGAAAAGAAGCAAAATTATCCCAACAAGCTCTAGCAGATAGATCTAACGTTATTAGAACAACTATTGCGAGAATTGAAAATCAAATGAATTCACCGCAAATTAAAACAATGCTTCAAATTTTAGAGCCTCTTGGATATACTTTAAAAATTGAAAAGATTAAAAAATAAGGCGAATATTGTATCTTTATGATACAATATTTTTAGATTGAGGGTGTTTAATGAAAAAATACATCTTAACATTTATAGTCATATTGTTTTTTCCGTTAGTTGTAAAAGCAAATATTGTCTGCAATGACGGTACAACAAGCCCTAGTTGTGTAGATTGTCATCAAGGATGTTGCTCACACCATGGAGGTTGTTTAAGTAATTATGATTTTAAGTTAAACGAAAGTAACTTATCAGATGAAACAATCAAAATGAAAGAAGATGAAAATTTATCAACTAGCGATGATAGTTCATCTTTTGAAAATATTTTAATTTTAGGTGGGATAGGTTATTTTATTTATTATAATATTAAAAGCAAAAAAATTAATTAATTATTTAGGAGGAATTTATGAAAACAGTAGTGGCCAAAGATTATTTAGGGAAAAAAGTTTTAGTGCAAATGGATAGACCGTTAGGATCTAAACATCCAAAACATGGATTTACTTATATGGTAAATTATGGGTTTATACCGAATACTATAAGTGGGGATGGAGAAGAATTAGATGCCTATGTTTTAGGAGTTTTTGAACCTTTAGATAAATTTGAAGGTAAAGTTATTGCTATCATTCATAGAACTAATGATAATGATGATAAATTAGTAGTGGTCCCAATGGATAAAAATTATAGTGATGAAGCTATTAGGGCGTTAACCGAATTTCAAGAAAGATTTTTTGAATCAATTATAGTAAGATAAAATAATCTTACTATTTTTTATTTAAAAAAATTGCATTAATTAGAAAAATGTTATAAGATAAGAATGGAGAGTTAGAAATAATTAAGGCCATTCCAAACTATTAACGTGGGATTTGGTCATAAAAAAAACAATCGTTTAAGATTGCAATTAACTAAACAATGGAGCAGATGATGGGAATCGAACCCACGTTAATAGCTTGGAAGGCTATAGTTCTACCATTAAACTACATCTGCACACGTAAATTAATTATAACACATTATTAAAATAATTCAATAAAAAAAGTTTAATAAAGGAGAAAATTTATGGAAAAAAGAAGATTTGGGGACCGAAAAGGGGCTAGAAGATGCCGCGATGTTAATGGGATGAGTCAGATATTAATTGATTTAAAACCAAGAAGAAGTTTAGGAGAATTATATATTTGTCAAAAGTTGGATGTTACATCTTTAGTTGAATACATGAAGGATAAAAAAGATGAAAAACTAACTTATTTTCATGCCTTCTTAACTCTTTTTGGAAAGACTATGTATAATAGACCTCTTTTAAATCGTTTTGTTTCAAATAGACATGTTTATGAACATAATGATATAACCTTATCTTTTGTAATGAAAGTTGATTTTGATGATAAGTCTGAAGAAATAATGGTATTAATGCCTTTAGAAGAAAATGATAATTTAAATACTATTAGTAAAAAAGTTAGAGATAAAGTTAGTGATATTCGAAGTAAAAAAGATTGTGGAGATGGAGCTAATAAAGCCATATTAATTTTAGGAAAACTTCCAAACATTTTAAGAGTTCCTATTGTAGCTTTATTTAAGTTGTTTGATAAATGGGGAATATTACCTAGTTTCTTAGTTAAAGATAATTTATATTATAGTAGTATGATTGTCTCTAATTTAGGAACATTTAAAACGGATGGTATTTACCATAATGTTACGGATTTTGGGACCTGTTCTGGTATTATTACGATTGGCGAAATTAAAAAAGAGGGCAGTAAATATTTTTGTGAGTTAGGAATATCAATGGATGAGAGAATTGCTGATGGTTTTTACTTTATTAAATCTATTAAATTAATGCAATATATTTTAAATAATCCTGAGTTATTAGAAAGAAGTATCAATGAAGAAGTCAAAGAAAAGTGATAGTTATTTATTTTATAATATTATCTCTAAATTAATTGTTTTTTTAGGAAATATTTATTTTGGTGGTAAAGTAATAGGTAAAGAAAACATAATAGAGGGTAAATGTCTTTTAGCGGGTAATCATACCAGTATTTTTGATTCTTATCTTTTGTTTAAAGCAAGTAAAAGACCTCTTCATATTTTAGCCAAAAAAGAATTATTTGATGGTCCTTTAGGTTTTATTTTTAAAAGAATGCATTTAATTAGAGTAGATAGACAAAATAAAAGGCATAATGTTAAAGAAGAAGTAGGAAAACTTCTTCAAGAAGATAAAATTGTAGTAATATTTCCGGAAGGTACATTTCATAAGAAGGATATAATCTTGCCTTTTAAACCCGGAGTTATTGCTTATAGTGAAGAGTTTAATACTCCCATTGTTCCTTTTGTCATAATTGGTAAATTTAAATTTAGAAGTCATCCTAAAATAGTGATTGGAAAACCCATTTACTTAGATAAAGTAGATAGTGAAGATAAAGTTAAATACTTAGAAAATATAATTAAAGATATGATAAAAAAAAACAAATAGAAAAAAACTATTTGTCAGATTGTAGATAAACCTCATATTGAAAAATTTCAAGATTTTATATTAATATCTTATCATTAGTATTTATTATTTTAAAAGTAGTAAGATAGATATTATCTTTACTGGTACAATAATCCACTACTAATTTATTTTTCTTTTTAACTATAATTATACCAACTGTTTTATTATTGTATTCTTCTTTTATTTCATCATCTATTAATTTAGTATAAAATTCTATTTGGCCAATATCTTTAGGCAATACTTCTTTGTTTTTAACTTCCACTACGACAAAACAATTAAGTTTATAATTAAAGAATAATAAATCTATTTTATAGGTTTTATCATACTATTAACTTAATATTATTTTTATCTGCATAAGATAATCTATCAAATGATTTATTTTTAATTTCTTTTATTAACTCTCTACTTGATAAATTATTAAGTATAACTTGGTTAATGTAATAATTTCTCTCATTCTCATTTTTAATAGGTAATATAGTTTTATAATGTGTCCAAGTTAATTGCGAACGCAGTGCATTCGCAATTGGAAAAGATATATAAAATCTTCTTATTATTTCTAAATTTCTTTTACAATAACTTTTACCAAATTTTTTTCTAAAATAATACCCCATTTTTTAATAAGTTCACTTCCATATTTAGCTCTTTTTTCTCCCCCTTGAGCTTTCACTAATATCTTGCCAATATTCCATTTAGTTAATAAGTCTTCATAGTTATTTTTAAAATTTCTAACTATTATATCGGGCATTACTATTTATAATTAGACTTCTTATTTCTTGCAAATATTTTTCTTCTTGCATGTGTAATCTCTCCTTTGAGGACGTATTATAACACTGAGTATTTAAATAATTTGTCGAACTATGTCGATTGAAAAACTTAATGGTGAATTTTGGAGAGGAAATCCGAATTGGAAATCCGAATTGTGATTATTATTGAAATATAAGGTAATAAAAAATCAATTTTTAATTGATAACAGGAACCCAATGATATGATTTATTCGGCTTGCAAACAACTCTATATTATAAGCCGTTTGCTAATAAGCCTATCATATCATTGCCTATAATCAATAAAAATTGTCCTAATTATAATAAGAAAAACATATTCGGATTTCCAAATCAAAATTTTATATCATTTCGGATTTCGTTATCAAAATGTACATTGAAAAACTTAATATTGACTAAATAAAATAAATATTATATTATTTAAATGTAACGTAAAAGAATATTTTTTATTTTGTAATTAATATTC